>DATLVO010000094.1:0-15397 GCA_035577485.1 Verrucomicrobiia bacterium | reverse complement strand
CCTCTACGAGGCGACCCCCGGCGGCGTGGGCCTGAGCGTCCGGCTCTGGGAACGCCATGCCGAGCTGATCGCCGCCGCCGCCGACCTGATCCGCTCGTGTGGCTGCGACGGCGGCTGTCCAGCCTGCACGGGCCCGCGTCTCGAGCCCGACGTGGACGCACGGGCGCTCGCCTTGCGCCTCCTCGGCGAGCTCGCCGCGCCACCCGCGGAGCCGCCGGCCGCGGCGGTCGCGGTTCCGGCGTGAGCGGGGCCACGCTCGAGCGACGCCTCGCGAACTACCGGGCTGCGCTCCGAACCGGCCGTTCGGATGATCCGGCACCGCCGCCGGCGCCCGGCGACCGCGGCGACGGCGGGTCGGCCCGCGGCTCGATCGCGCTCGGCGAGCGCCTGGCGGCCGCCCTCGACGGCGAGCTGATCCTCGACCCGGCGGGGCCCGTGGTCCGCTGCGAGCCGGCGACCCTCGTCCTGCCATTGGACCGCGAGCGACTGCGGGGCCTGCCCGGTCAGCCACCCACGGACGCGCCGCTGATCTGCCTCGATACCGAGACGACGGGACTCGCGACCGCGTCGGGCACCGTCGCGTTCCTCGTCGGGCTCGGCTGGTGGGAGGGCGACCGATTCCGGCAGGTCCAACTGCTCCTCCCCGACCACCCGGCCGAGCGCGGGCTGCTCGCGCGCCTCGCGGCCCACATCCCCGCCGACGCCTGGCTCGTCACGTACAACGGTCGCGGCTTCGATTGGCCTCTGCTCGTGGCCCGCTACCGCATGGCGCGGCGCGACCCGCCGCCGCTCGCGGGCCACCTCGATCTCCTGCCCTTCGTGCGGCGGGTCTTCCGCCACCGGATGACCGATGCCCGTCTCCAGACCGTCGAGACCGAGCTCCTCGGGTCGGTTCGTCACGGCGACGTCGACGGCTGGCAGATCCCCGGGCTCTATCTCGACTTCCTGCGCGGCGGCGAGGCCTGGCCGCTGATCGACGTCGTGCGCCACAACCGCGAGGACGTCCGATCACTCGCCCGTCTCCTCGGCAAGATCGACGTCGAGTACGCCGATCCGGTCGCCCGCTGCGCGGCGCCGCGGGGCGATCTCGCGGGACTCGCTCGCGCGTTCGCCCGGGAGCATCGTCACGACGAGGCGCTCGGCTGCCTCGATGCGGCCCTGAGTCATGGCTCGGAGCACGCGCTCCGGGTCGCGGAACAACCCGGACCGGATCCTGACGTCGACGCCGACCCGGCCGACTGGTGGTGGTCGCCGCGCCGACCGCCCGACATCGGCGGCCGCCAACGCGCGGGCTGGGCGCGCGTCGTCGAGGGTCGTCTGGATTCGCCGTGGACGGAGGAACGGATCGTGATCGAGCGGTGCCGGCTGCTCCGGCGGCTCGGGCGATACGAGGAGGCGGTTGCCGGCTGGCTCGACCTCGCCGGCGGTCGGGGCGCCATCGCGGTCCAGGCCTGGATCGAGGTGGCGAAGCTCCGCGAGCATCGCCTCGTGGATCTTCCGGGCGCGCTCGACGCGACGCGCCGTGCCGTGGCGTGGGCGGAGCGACGTCGGCGCCTGGGCATGGGCGATCCGGTCGTGGATCGGGGCCTCGCGACCCGTCTGGCCCGCCTCGTCCGACGGACGGATCAGCTCACGGCGGCGGTTGCCGCCTTCGCCTCGCCAACGCGCGGCAACCTCGGGTCCGGCTCCGTCGTGTCCCAGGTGCCGCGGACCCGGTCGCGATGACGACGTCGCCTTCGCGGATCGGCGGGTCGGCCAGGCGGCGGGTCAGGACGAGCGCACGTCGGGGTTGGGGATCATCGCGTCGGTCACCACGTGGAGCAGCTCGTGATACGAGGCAATGAACGCGCGGATTGTGCGGGCCGTGGGCGGGAACGCGTCGAAGTCCTCGCGACGGAGGCCGTCGGGCTCGTAGGCACGGACGAAGTCCGGGAACCGGGCGCCCAGCTCGGCGACGATCGCCGGATCCACCGGGTCGTCCATCCGCGGCCTCACCTCGACCGACGAGGCGTTGAACCGCTTCTGCCAGCTCGACGGCATCGTGATCACGACGTCGCCGCCGATCAGCTCCGACCAGTGGAGATGGTGGCGGATCGCGGCGCCGAGCAGACGGGCGGTGTAGCCGCGCTCCCGGAACAGGCCGTATGCGCGCTTGAAGACGGCGACGCCGGACCAGGGAAGAGCGGTCGGATCGGCGATGATCCCGTCCCGCTCCGTCTGCAGCCGGAGCCAGTCCTCGATGCGGCCCATCATGATCGTGACGACCGGGCCCATCCGGTCGATCGGCTCGCCCGCGGCCGCCCGCCGCCGGAGCCCGCGCTCGATCGCCTCGGCGGCCGCGACGGCCTGGGCGACCGAGAAGCAGACCGTGGTGTTGACGCTGACCCCGTGGAAGCTGGCCTCTTCCATCGCGTCGAGGCCGGCCGACGTGGCCGGGAACTTGACGATGATATTCGGGGCGAGCCGGTCGAACGCCAGGCCCTGGGCGAGCATCCGGTCGGCGGCGCGGTAGAACGTCGGATCGGTCTGCGTCGAGAGCCGGCCCTGGCGACCGGCATGGGCTTCGAACGCGGGTACGAGCAGACGGGCCCCCGCAATCGACATCTCGTCGACGATCGACCACGCGAGCTCGACCTCGGTCGCGGTCGTCCGCTCGCCGGCGAGGACCCGGACGCGCTCGCGCCAATGCGCGGGGTCCTGCTTCCACACGTCGGTCACGATCGTCGGATTCGCGGTCGCCCCGACGGCCCCGAACGAGATCGCGTACTCGAGCTCGTCGATCGCGCACGAGTCGTTCCAGATGTCGGTCGCCGTCGTGGCGATCGTCCGGCCGAGCGGGGTGTCGGCCAGCGGCGGCGCGTCGGGCGTGGTCAGCGTCATCGGGATCCTGCCCTCAGGCGGCGACGCGTTCGACGGCCATCGCGACCGAGCCGCCGCCGCCGAGGCACAGCGTTGCGAGGCCATAGCGGCCCTCCCGACGGCGGAGCTCGTGCAGCAGGGTGGCGACGATCCGGGCGCCCGAGGCGCCGATCGGGTGGCCGAGCGCGATCGCCCCGCCGTTCACGTTGACGCGGTCCCAGTCGAAGCCGAGCTCGCGACCGTCGGCGAGGGCCTGGGCGGCGAACGCCTCGTTGATCTCGATCAGGTCGAAGGCCTCGATCGGCAGCTCGATCCTGTCGAGCAGCCGGCGGACGCCCTCCACCGGTGCCAGGAAGAGCCACTTCGGTGCGACCTCGGCCTGCGCGTACCCGACGATCCGGGCCAGTGGCCGCAGGCCGAACCGCTCGACCGCCCGCTCGCTCGCGACCACGGTCGCGGCCGCGCCGTCGGTGATGCCCGGCGCGTTGCCCGCGGTGACGGTTCCGATCGTTGCGTCTCCGCGGTCCTCGCCCGTCGGCAGGTCGAACACGGGCTTGAGCCGGGCCAGCGCCTCCGCGGTCGAGTCGCGCCGCGGACCCTCGTCGGTGTCGACGACCGTCTCGCGGCCCTTCGCGTCGCGGACCGTGACGGGCGCGATCTCGTCGGCGAACCGGCCGCCGTCGATGGCGGCGATCGACCGCTGGTGGGACGCGAGGGCGAACGCGTCCTGGTCCTCGCGGCTCACGTGGTCGTGGATCGCGACGCGCTCCGCGTGCGTGCCCATGTGGCAGTCCTCGAACGCGCACCACAGCCCGTCGTGGACCGTCGCGTCGACGAGCCTGCCGTCGCCGAGGCGGTAGCCGAAGCGGGCCCGCGGCAGCAGGTACGGGGCGAGGTTCATGTTCTCCATGCCGCCCGCAACCGCGACCTCCGCGTCGCCGGCCCGGATCTCGGCCGCCGCGAGCATGATCGACTTGAGCCCCGAGCCGCAGACCCGGTTGATCGTCGTCGCGCTCGTCGTGTCGGGCAGGCCGCCCGACAAGGCCGCCTGTCGCGCCGGCGCCTGGCCGACGCCCGCCTGGAGGACCTGGCCCATCAGGACCTCGTCGATCGGCGTCCCTTCGGGCAGGCCGGATCGCTCGATCGCGGCCCGGATCGCGACCCCGCCGAGCGTCGTCGCGGGCGTCTCGGCGAAAGCGCCGCCGAACTTCCCGATCGGCGTCCGGGCCGCGCTCACGATGAAGACCTGGCCGTCCCGACCGGCCACCGGATCGACCATCAGCGGGTGCGCGGGAAGCCGAGGTCGATCTTCGAGGTGCCCGGATCCGGCCAGCGGCTCGTGACGATCTTTGCCCGCGTGTAGAACTGGATCCCCTCGGGCCCGTACATGTGGAGGTCGCCGAAGAGCGAGCTCTTCCAGCCACCGAAGCTGTAGTACGCCACCGGGACCGGGATCGGGACGTTGATCCCGACCATCCCCGCCTGGACCTCGAACTGGAACTGGCGGGCCGCTCCCCCGTCGCGGGTGAAGATCGCGGTCCCGTTCCCGTACGGGTTGTCGTTGACCAGCCGGACCGCCTCGTCGTAGGTGTCGACCCGGATGACCGTCAGGACCGGCCCGAAGATCTCGTCCCGGTACGCGTCCATCTCGGTCGACACGTAGTCGATCAACGACGCCCCGAGGAAGAAGCCCTCGCTCTCCTTGTAGAGCGGGTGCTCGCGGCCGTCGGCGACGACCGTGGCGCCCTGGGCCGGACCGGAGTCCAGGTACGAGGCGACCTTGTCGCGGTGCTGCTTCGTGACGAGCGGCCCCATCTCCGCCGCCGGATCCGTGCCCGGCCCGATGTTGATCTTCGGCAGTCGCTCCTTGATCGCCGCGACGAGCGGGTCGGCGACCGACCCGACCGCGACGATCGTCGCGATCGCCATGCAGCGCTCGCCGGCCGAGCCGTAGCCGGCCGAGACCGCCGCGTCGGCGGCCATCGAGATGTCCGCGTCGGGCAGCACGATCATGTGGTTCTTCGCGCCACCGAGGGCCTGGACGCGCTTGCCGTTCTTCGTCCCCGTCTCGTAGATGTAGCGCGCGATCGGCGTCGAGCCGACGAAGCTGACGGCGGCGATGTCCGGGTGGTCGAGGATCGCGTCGACCGCGACCTTGTCGCCGTGGACCACGTTGAACACGCCGTCCGGGACGCCCGCCTCGTGGAGGAGCTCGGCGAGGAACATCGACGCCGACGGGTCCTTCTCGGACGGCTTCAGGACGAACGTGTTGCCGCAGGCGATCGCGTTCGCGAACATCCACATCGGGACCATCGCCGGGAAGTTGAACGGCGTGATGCCGGCCACGACACCCAGGGGCTGGCGGATCTGGTAGACGTCGACCCCGGTTGAGACCTGCTCGCTGAAGTTCCCCTTGAGCAGGTTGGGGACGCCGGTCGCGAACTCGAGGTTTTCGAGGCCGCGGGCGATCTCCCCGAGAGCATCGGACGGGACCTTGCCGTGCTCGGCCGTCAGGTGGGCCGCCAGCTCCTTCCGCCGTGCCTCGACGAGGTTCCGGATCTTGAACATGATGTCGGTGCGCTTCGAGAGCGACGTCGCCCGCCAGCCGGGGAACGCGGCCTTTGCCGCCGCGACCGCGGCCCCGACCTCGTCGGCCGTGGCGAAATCGACCTCGCGGGCGATCTTCCCGGTCGCCGGGTCGTAGACGGGTCCGCGCCGGCCGGACGCGCCCTCGACGATCTGTCCGCCGATCCAGTGGTGGATGTGCCCGATCGCGCTGCCGGCGCCCGTCCCCCCGCCCGGCGCCGGCGCGCCGCTGCTGCGCGGTTCCGCGACCTGCGTCATCTGTTCGACCCTGCCTTCCGTCGCGTCCGTCGTCCGGCCGCCCTATCGAGTATCCGAAGTACCTTACCGCCATCGCTGCGAGGCGACCAGTGCGGCGGGAGCCCGCCGTCGACCCGACGACACCCGGTCGCAACATCAGCGTTGACACCCCGCAACCGGATGCGTAGGCTTCCGGCGCGAAGGCTGTAAACGATTACATCGTACGCGCTGGAGGGACGTTGAGCGACTCCGCGACCCCCCTCACCCGGCAGGCCGGGCGAGGCGAGGAGCCCCATCGATGACCACCGTCGCGTCAGCCCGACCCGTGCTCGAGCGGGCGCGCCATCTTCGCGGCCTGCTCGCCACGCGCGGCCCGTTGTCGGCCGCGCCGATCGGGACCGTCCCGATCCTCTGGAACAACGTCGACGTCGCGGATCTGCGTCTCGGGACGGACGCCGAGGCGATCCTCGACGACATCGCCCGAACCGGGTATGACGGCTGCCAGCTCGGGCTCGGGTACCCCGAAGGCGAGGCGCTCCAGGCCACTCTGGCATCGCGGGAGCTCCGCCTGGCGGAGGTCTACGCCTCGATCCCTGCGACCGTCGACGGCCCGACCGACGCGGCCCTCGCCGACGTCCGGGAGCGCCTGCGGCTGCTCGTGGCCGGTCGGGGCGAGGTGCTGTGCGTCGCCATCGACGGGTCGCCCGGGCGCGACGAAGCGGCCGGTCATGCCACCGACGCCGACACGCCGCGGATGACCGAGGCGGGATGGACTGCGCTCGTCGCCCTGCTCCGGACGGTCTCCGCCGAGACGCGCGCGGCGGGCGCCCGGATCGCGTTCCATCCCCACGCGGGGACGTTCGTCGAGACGCCGGCCGAGGTCGAGCGGCTGGCGGGCTCGATCGAGGCGGATGTCCTGCCGCTCTGTCTCGACGTCGGCCACTCCGTGGTTGGCGGCGGCGATCCCATCACGGCGCTCCGTCACTACGGCGATCGGGTCACCCACGTCCATCTCAAGGACGTCGACCCGGTGGTCCTCGAGCGACTCCGGCGTCGCGAGATCGGAAGCTTCGGCGACGCGGTTCGCGAGCGGCTCTTCACGGAGCTCGGCTCAGGCGCGCTCGACCTGGACGGCGTCCTGTCGGTTCTCGCGGAGCGCGGCTATGACGGCTGGCTGATGGTCGAGCAGGACAGTGGCTGGCCGCCGCCCGCCGAGAGCGCCGCGATCGGGCGGCGCGTGCTGGCGGCGGCCCTGCGACGGGTCGGCGCGGGCGCGGGCGCGACGACGGGCGGCACGCGATGAAGGTCGCCCTGCTCGGCGCCGGCCGGATCGGCCGCCTTCACGCCCGGATCCTCAGCGCGACCTCGGGGGTCGACGAGCTGACGATCGCGGACACCCTCCCCGAACGGGCCGCCGAGGCGGCCGACGAGGTCGGCGGCCGCGCCGCACCGTCCCTCGAGGCCGCGATCGACGGTGCCGACGCCGTCGTCATCGCAGCGGCCACCAGCGCCCACGCCGAGCTCATCCGCGCCTCGATCGGACGCGGCAAGGCGACGTTCTGCGAGAAGCCGCTCGCACCGGACCTCGACGCGACGATCGATGTCGCGGCGGAGATCGAGCGGTCCGGCGTGCCGTTCCAGCTCGGCTTCCAGCGCCGCTTCGACGGCGGGTACCGCGAGGCCCGCCGGATGATCGAGAGCGGCGAGCTCGGGACGCTCTACAACTTCCATCTCGTGGGTCACGACCCGGAGCCCCCGCACGAGGGCTACATCCCGCAGTCGGGCGGCCTGTTCCGCGACTTCAGCATCCACGACTTCGACGTGATCCGGTGGCTGACCGGCGTTGAGGCCGAGGAGGTCTACGCCGACGGCGGCGTCCGCGCCTTCCCGGTGTTCGCGAAGTACGGCGACGTCGATTCCGCGGTTGCCACCCTCCGGATGGCCGACGGCTCGCTCGGCGTCCTGACGGTCGCCCGCCACGATCCCCTCGGCTACGACATCCGGGCGGAGCTGTTCGGGTCGAAGGATTCCATCAGCGTGGGTCTCGGGCCGCGGACCCCGATCCGCTCGGTCGAGCCCGGCGTGCCGCCGCAGGCCGGCCCCGCCTGGCCGCATTTCCTCGATCGGTTCGGCGAGGCGTACGCCGCGGAGCTCGCCACCTTCGTCCGCGTCGCGCAGGGCGAGCTGCCAAGCCCCTGCACGGCACGCGACGGCCTGCAGGCGCTCCGGATCGCCGAGGCCGCCACCCGTTCCCTTCATGAGCACCGACCGGTGCGTCTCGTCGAGATCCCAGGCTGACGAAACCGACCCCACCGGTCGGTGAAAGGAGGTGTCGCGGTCGCATCACCCGGGCGGAGGGTCCGGGGCGGCCGGCGCGTGTTCGGAGGGGGTTGTCGAAACAACGCCACGAAATCGTTGCGTCGAGCGCCCTCGAACGATCTAGCATCCGTGCGCCACCACGTCACATCCAGGGAGGAGAACAAGGCAATGGACAAGCGGAAATTCGCCGGGCTGATGGCAGGGGCCATCCTCGTCCTGGCGGCCTGCAGTAGCACGCCGTCGGCCGGGACCGGTGCCAAGGGGCCGGACGGCGCCCTCGTCAAGCGAGCCGACATCAAGATCGAGGTCGTCACCCACGGCCAGGCCATCGACGGCTTCTGGGGTGTCGTCCGCAACGGCGTCAAGGCCGCGGCCTCCGACATGGGCGTCACCGTCAACTACAACGCCCCGGCACAGGAGAGCGACATGCCGGGCATGTCCGCCCTGATCGACGCCGCGGTCGCCAAGCACCCGACCGGGCTCGTCGTCTCGATCCCGAACCCGGATGCGTTGAGCCCCGCGATCACCAAGGCCGTCGCCGCCGGGATCCCGGTCGTCTCCATGAACTCCGGCTCTGACGTCTTCAAGAAGCTCGGCATCCTCGCCCACGTCGGGCAGACCGAGTTCCAGGCCGGGCAGGGTGCCGGCGAGCGGTTCCTGGCTGCCGGCGTCAAGAACGCGGTGTGCTTCAACCAGGAAGTCGGCAACCAGGCCCTGACCCTGCGCTGCAACGGCTTCTTCACGGGGCTCGGGCTCACCGATCCGAGCAAGGGCAAGGTCCTGACCGGCAAGATCTCCGATCCGGCCGGGATGCAGGCGACCATCTCCGCGGCCATCCAGACCGACCCGACGATCGACGGGATCCTGACGCTCGGCCCGTCCGTGGCCAAGCCCGCCCTCGCGGCGGTCCAGGCCTCGGGCAAGACCATCCACCTCGCGACCTTCGACCTCAGCGCCGACGTGCTGACGGCGATCAAGGACGGGAAGATGGACTTCGCCATCGACCAGCAGCAGTTCCTCCAGGGCTATCTGCCGATCGTGATCCTCACGAACTACGCAGAGACCCGGAACCTCCCGACGGGCGACGGCACCGGCCTGATCATGACCGGCCCGGGCTTCGTCACCAAGGACAACGCGGCCGACGTCATCGCCCTCTCGGCGAAGGGCCTGCGCTGATCTGAACGTTGTGCGTCGGTCCGCCGACGCCTTCTGGAGGGGCCGGGTCGTGATCCGGCCCCTCCAGTGATCTAACCGGAGGCTTCGATGGCGACGACCACTGCGAGCGCCGGTCCGGCGCCCGAGCGACTCCGAACGGTCTCATTGACCCAGCGCCTGCTGGCCAGGCCGGCCGCCGGGGCGCTCGTCATCGTCGTGTTCGTCTTCATCGTGTTCGCCGTCCTCTCCGAGGCGCGCGGGAGCTCGGCGTTCCTGTCGATCGCGGGGATTCTCAACTACGTCGGGGTGGCATCGCAGGTCGGCATCATCGCCACTGCCGTCGCCCTCCTGATGATCGCGGGCGAATTCGATCTGTCGGTCGGGTCGCTCGTGGGCTTCTCGGGGATCGTGATCGGGATCGTGTCGACCGTGTGGGGATTGCCGATCTGGCTCGCAATCATCGCCTCGATGATCCTCACGACCGGCCTTGGTGTCCTCAACGGCCTGATCGTGGTTCGAACGGGACTGCCGTCGTTCATCG
Source organism: Verrucomicrobiia bacterium (assembly GCA_035577485.1). GTDB lineage: Bacteria > Chloroflexota > Limnocylindria > Limnocylindrales > CSP1-4 > CF-46. The sequence continues at coordinate 5,700 of DATLVO010000094.1, read as the reverse complement.
TGACCCTCGCGACGATGTTCATCATCGGCGGCCTCTCGTCGGTCCTCGTGCTGACGCTGACGAACATCACCTTCATCCGCATCGATCCCGACCTCATCGCCGCGGATCCGCTGGCACAGCTGTTCAGCTGGAAGTTCTCGTTCGTCTTCGATGGAGCGACATCCGACCTGTACGTCTCCGTCATCTGGTGGATCCTCATCGCGGCCGTCGGGGCCTACATCCTCGGTCGCCGCAAGTTCGGCAACTGGATCACGGGGGTCGGCGGCTCACCGACCGCGGCCCGCAACCTCGGCGTCCCCGTCGCCCGCGTGAAGGTCACGCTCTTCGCGGCGACCGCCTTCTCGGCATCGATCCTGGCCGCCTGCCAGAGCATGCAGTTCTCGTCCGCGGACATCCAACGCGGCGGAGGCTGGGAGCTGCAGGCCATCACGATGGCGGTCATCGGCGGCTGCCTCCTGTCCGGCGGCTACGGCTCGGTCGTCGGGACGGCGTTCGGCGCACTGGCGCTCGGCATGGCGAACATCGGCATCGTCTACGCCTCGATCAATGCCGACTGGTACAAGATCGCGATCGGGTTGCTGCTGCTGACCGCAGTGGTGCTCAACAACTGGATCCGGCGCCGATTCGCCGGCCTCCGGTAGCGAGGGAGAGCACGCGATGACGATCTCCGCTCCCACCCCCGCCGCAGCCAGGTCGGCGTCCGGGCCGCCGCTCCTCGAAGCGCGCAACATCTCGAAGTACTTCGGTGCGGTCGTGGCGCTGGAAGGCGTCTCCCTGACGGTCCACTCGGGCCAGGTCACCTGCCTGCTTGGCGACAACGGAGCCGGCAAGTCGACCCTGATCAAGACGCTGTCGGGCGTCCACCCGCCGGACGACGGAACGCTCGCGGTCGACGGCGAGCCGGTCGTCTTCACGTCGCCCCGCGACGCGCTCGACGCCGGGATCGCGACCGTGTACCAGGACCTGTCGGTGATGCCGCTGATGAGCATCAGCCGGAACTTCTTCCTGGGCAACGAGCCGACGATCGGGTTCGGACCCTTCCGGCGGTTCGACGGCGCCAAGGCCGCGACGATCGCCCGCGAGGAGATGCACAACATCGGCATCGACGTCCGGGACACGGAGCAGCTGGTCGGGACGCTCTCTGGCGGCGAGCGCCAGACGCTGGCGATCGCCCGCGCGGAATACTTCGGGGCGCGCGTCCTGATCCTCGACGAGCCGACCTCGGCGCTCGGCGTCAAGGAGTCGGCGATCGTCCTCCGTCACGCGATCGCGGCCCGGAACAAGGGGCTCGGCGTGATCTTCATCACGCACAACGTCCAGCACGCCCTCCCGATCGGCGACACGTTCACGATCCTGACCCGCGGCCGCTCCGGGGGAACGTTCAAGCGCGGCGACCTCAATGCCGAGCAGCTCCACGGCCTGATGGGCGGCGGCTCGGAGCTCGAGGAGCTCCAGGCCGACCTGGAGATGCTGGCCCGCCGTGAGGCCCGCGGCGAGGACATCCCGGCCGTCCCGCTCGGGACCGACCCGGACGCGGTGCCGATCGCCAACGACACCGGGTCCAGCTGACCCGCGGCGGGCGGATCGCCGCGGGCTGGGAGCGACGATGACGGCGACGATCACCGACGTGGCCCGCCGGGCGAAGGTCTCGACGGCGACCGTCAGCCGTGTCCTGTCCGGCGGTGGCGGGGCCCGCGACGAGACACGCGACCGGGTGTTGTCGGCCGCCCGCGACCTGGGCTACCGACCGTCCGGGGTGGCCCGATCGCTGCGCCAGCGGGCGACCCGGACGCTCGGCCTGATCGTCACCGACATCGAGAACCCGTTCTTCCCCGAGCTCGTCCGGACCGTGGAGGACGCGGCTCGCGACCACGGCTACGCGATCCTCCTCTGCAACGCGTCGGACGATCCCGAGCGCGAGGCCGGCTATCTGGAGCTCCTCGTCGACCGCTGGGTCGACGGCGTCGTCGTGGCCGCCAGCAATCTCGGCGTCCGCCACCGGCAGTGGCTGCTCGCAGCGCCGCTCCCGATCGTCCTCGTGAACTCGGTCGACAACGCGATCGACCTGCCGACGATCGCTTCGGACAGCATCCAGGGCGGCCGCCTCGCCGTCGAGCACCTCGTCGGGCTCGGTCATGAACGCTTCGGGATCATCACGGCGGGCCCGCGGAACCTCGACGCGCCGGATCGCCTGACCGGGGCCCGGACGGCGCTCCGGGCCGTCGGAGTCCCGGCCGCGGCCCAGCACGTCGCGATCGAGGAGCCGACCGTTGCAGGCGGCCAGCGGGCGGCGGCGGCGATCCTCGCCGCCGACCCCGGCGTCACCGCGATCGTCGCCTACAACGACCTGATGGCGATCGGGGCGATGCGCGGGGTCCGGGCAAGCGGCCGACGCGTGCCGGACGACATCAGCGTCGTCGGCTTCGACGATGTGTCCCTCGCGGCCTTCGTCGATCCGCCCCTCACGACGATCGCCCAAGCCACGGCCGAGATGGGGCGCTGGGCCGTCGAGCAGCTCACCGTGCGCCTGGCCCGTTCCGCAGCGGGCGGCGGCGTCGCCGAGACCGATGGCGCCGCCGAAGACGAGCCCGCGCCGCACATCGTCCTGCCGGTCCGACTCCAGGTCCGCGGGTCGACCGGGCCGGCGCCCGCGGGCGGTGCCGCGCCGGCCCGGGGAGAGGCGCCCGGCGGCTGATCGACTGCCGTCGCCCCGCGGCCGCGCGGCTGGTCCGCGACCGACGGGTCAGGCCGGGTGGGCCGCCGCCCGTCGCCCGATCGCCTCGCGCATCCGGGTCCGGACGGCGTCGCGCAGCGGCACCCCGAGGAGCCCCGGACCCTCGAGCACGAGCGAGGCGGCGGCCGCCGCGAGGAGGAGGTCGAAGCCCTGGCCGATCCGCCCGCCGACGAGTCTCGGCTCGATGCGCGCCGCCGCGAGGGCCGCCAGGAAGACGTCGCCGGCTCCCGTCGGATCGACCGGATCGTGGCTCGGCACCGCCGGGTAGTGGCGGAGCTCGAGCGCAGCATCCCGATCGCCGCGGGATCCGTGCGCGACCAGGCCGCCGTGATCGCCCTGCGTCACGGCCAGCGATGCGCCCCGGCGGAGCAGCCCGTACAGGTCGGCCAGGGCGACATCGCGATCGACGTCGTCGCGGGACAAGCCGACGAGGTCGGCACGGCGGATGATCGGGTCGGGGCGCGGCGACACGTGGTGGACCGCCTCGCCGGCGACCAGCTCCCGCAGCAGGCCCTGCCAGCCGACGGCCACGAACGCCTCGGTGGACGGCGTCTCCGCCCAGGCCGGCGGCAGCTCCGCGGCGACGGGCGCGAGGATCCAGCCGGGGGCGGCCCGCCAGGCGTCCGGGACCGCCGCGACCGGCACGGGGTCGGAGCTGCCGCCGCAGAGCTGGAGGCGGCCCTCCGGCCGCTCGATGTTCTGGAACACCGGACCGTGGTCGAGATGGACGAGATGGACGTCGACGCCCGCCTCGCGGAGCAGGTCCAGCTCGGCCGCGGTCGAAGCGGCCTCGTCGACGCCGACGATCGCCCCGGTCGGCAGGCCCAGCCGGGCCGTCGTCAGCGCGCTGTACGAGACGCCGCCGCCCAGCCGCCAGCCGCGCGGATCGTCGTCGACCAGGTCGCGCGCCGCGGCCCCGACGACGACGACCGCCGGCACCGTGGATCGGCCGTCGGTCACCGGCCGTTCGCCTCGGCGCGGCAGCCCATGGGATACTGGCGGTCCATTCGTTCCCTTCTCGACCCGGAGCCGGCCGTGTACTTCTATGAACTCCACGAGGGCGATGACGAGGTGTTCTCGGACGTCCTCCTCGCTCGCGACGACGAGATGGATCCGGACGACTTCTTCGAGCTCGTCCAGTCGGTCCGGCGGCGGATCCAGGACTCCTACGAGGACGATACGCTGATCACGGCGATCGCCGTGGTGCTGGAGCGCGAGCACGAGTTCACGTTCATCTCGGACGATCGGATCGCCGCGGCGGTCAACGTGTCCCCGGAGGAGAGCGAGAACTTCCTGGTTCTCGCGGAGGCCGACGACGACGAGATGCCCGAGGATGCCCGCGCCGCCGACTACCGGGCGGTCATCGCCGAGTTCGATCCGGATGGTGAGGCCCGCTCGAACTGAGGCCCGGGTCGCGGCTCGCCGGGCCGCGTCGGTCTAGCGGCTGAAGAGGATCTCGACGACGTCGCCGTCGCGGACGCGGTAGGTCTTGCCCTCCGAGCGGAGCTTGCCCTGCTTCTTCGCCTCGGCCAGCGAACCGAGGACGAGGAGGTCGTCGTAGCCCACGGTCTCCGCCCGGATGAAGCCGCGGGCGAGATCGGTATGGATCGCCCCGGCCGCGTCGACCGCGGACGAACCGTCCCGGATCGGCCACGCCCGGACCTCGTCGGGTCCGGCAGTGAGGAACGAGATCAGCCCGAGCAGGCGGTAGCTCAGCGCGATCACCCGGTCGAGGCCCGACTCGGCGATGCCCAGCTCCTCCATGAACACGGCGGCCTCGTCAGGCTCGAGCTCGCCGAGCTCCATCTCGATCTTCGCCGACAGCGCGTCGATGAGCGCGTTTCGATGGTCGTACGCGGCGGCGATCGCCGCCACGCGGGCCGGTGCTCCGCCGAGATCCCCTTCGCCGACGTTGAGCAGGACGAGGACGGGTTTCTGCGTCAGGAACCGGAAGCCGCGGATCGCCTTCTCCTCGTCGGGCTCGAGCGGGACGTCGCGGATCGGCGAGCCGGCCTGCAGCGCCGCGTCGAGGCGGGCGAGGACGACCTCCTCGCGCTCGTTCGATTCGCGTTCGGCCGGCGTGCCGTGGCGGCCGGTGGTCTTGAGCCGCTCGAGGCGTCGCTCGACGAGGGCGAGGTCGGCGAGGATGAACTCGACGTCGAGCCGTTCCAGATCGCGGGCCGGGTCGACCGATCCCTCGGGGTGGGGGTTCGAGGGGTCCTCGAACGCCCGGACGACGTGGAGAAGCGCGTCCGAGTCGCGCAGCCGCGCCAGGTGCTCGGCCGGCAGGTCCTCGGTCCCGACGTGGCCCTCGGTCGAGGCCGGCGGCGCCGGCAGGTCGACGTACGTGACATCCGCCTGGACGATCTTCTTCGGCTTGAAGATCGCGGCCAGCCGGTCGAGTCGCTGGTCGGGGACCTTGACGACGCCGACGTGGAGCTCCATCCCGCCGAATCCGCCCGTCTCGGCGTGGCCGCGGGTGAGCGTGTTGAAGACGGTCGTCTTGCCGGATCCGGCAAGACCGACGATGGCGATCTGCATGGGCGAAGTATCGCCGACGGCGGTCGCCCGCTCGGTCTCCGGCCCTCGCGGCACGGTCGTCTGAACGCCGGGCGTTCCTGCGAGCGAACGGGACGGACGGTTTCGGGACGCCAGGTCCCGTCGGACGATGCCCGGATCGCCGGACGTTCGATCCGGCGAAGGAAGGGCCCCTTGCCCGCGCTCACTCGTCCGTTTGAACGCCCAGCGTTCAGCGGGCGGGTGTCAGAGCGACAGCGGGTGGCCCCCAGCCCCGCTCAGTAGCCGGCGGCGGGATCGACCACGTTCAGCAGCGGCTCGCCGGCGGCGTAGCGGCGGAGGTTGTCGCAGAACAGCTCGACGCTGCGATCGAGGACGCGGCCGCTCGACCACGACGTGTGCGGCGTGACGATCACGTTCGAGAGGTCGTAGAACGGCGAGTTCGGCTG
>DATLVO010000093.1:0-7075 GCA_035577485.1 Verrucomicrobiia bacterium | reverse complement strand
CTGTCGGAGGACGGACCGATGATCGCCGCGGCCCTCCGCGCGGAGGCGGACGCGATCGTCCACGAGGCGACAACCGACCACGGCCGGCTGGCCGAGTTCGGGCTGGCGGCGCTGCCGGTCCGCGATTTCGGGCCGCTCCGGATCCTGACCCACTGCAATACCGGGCCGCTCGCGTGCGGCCAGTTCGGGACCGCGCTCGGGATCGTCCAGGCGGCCCACCACGCCGGCCGCGAGATCAGCGTCTGGGTCGACGAGACGCGGCCGTACCTGCAGGGTGCCCGGCTCACGGCGTGGGAGCTGGCCCAGGCCGGCGTGCCCCACACCCTCATCCCCGACGTCGCGGCCGGTCACCTGATGAGTCGGGGCGAGGTCGACGTCGTCATCGTCGGAGCCGATCGCGTCGCGGCGAATGGCGACACCGCGAACAAGGTCGGGACCTATTCGCTGGCCGTCCTCGCCGCCCGCCACCGGATCCCGTTCTACGTCTGCGCCCCGACGAGCTCGATCGACCCGGCGACCCCCGATGGCGCGTCGATCGAGATCGAGGAGCGGCCGGCCGATGAGGTCCTCGAGTTCCGCGGCGTCCGCATCGCGCCGCCCGGGACCGAGGTCCGCAACCCGTCGTTCGACATCACGCCCGCCGAGCTGATCACCGGGATCGTGACCGAGGAGGGCGTCGTGCCGCCGCCGTTCGCGGCCGGGCTGACCGCCGCGATCGCGGCCGCGAACGCACGTTGGGCGCCGAGCCGGCCGATCCCCGCGCCGGAGCCGGAGCCCGTGGCCGAGGTCGGCGCCTGATGGCCAGCGTCGCGGTCAGCGGACGGCGGACCCGCGGCCTCGCCGTGCAGGCCGTCACGGATCGCGCCGTCCTTCGTGCGTTCCTCGAGACCGACCGGCTCCTCGCGGCCTACGCCCTGTGCGACCTCGAGGATCGCGAGTTCGCAAGGACCCGATGGGGCGGGGCGTTCGATGGCGAGCGGCTCGTCGCGATCGCCCTCGAGTACTCCGGGCTCACGCCCCAGCCCCTGTTCGTGATGGGCCGGGCCGACGGCATCGAGGCGATCCTCCGCGACGTCGTCCGGCCGCGGGCCGCGTACGTCGCCGCGCTGACGGAGCACCTGCCGGCCATCGAGGCCCTGTACCGGCTCGACCCCGGGCCGCCGATGGTCCGGATGTGGGTCGACCGGGCCCGGTTCCGGCCCTACCCGGCCGAGTTCCAACGACTCCTTCCGGTCGACATCGGCGATCTCAACCGGCTCTACCAGCTGGGCTTTGCCTCGTGGCTGCCGTCGTCGGCGATCTCCGAGGGCGTGTACTACGGGATGCGGGTCGGCGGCCGGCTCGTGGCCGCCGCGGGGACGCACGTTGTCAGCCCCCGCGCTCGCCTGGCGGTCGTCGGCAACGTCCTGACGCATGTCGACTATCGTGGGCGGGGGTACGCGACCGCGGTCACCGGCGCCGTGACCGCCGACCTGCTGCGGACGTGCGACCAGGTCGTCCTGAACGTCCGATCCGACAACCCGCCGGCGCTCCAGGCCTATCGCCGGCTCGGCTACGCCGAGCACGTCCGGTTCGAGGAGCGTCTCGCCCACCGCCTGGGCTCGCCGTGGCCCGATCTCACCGCCCCCTTCCGCCGCCTCTTCAACCGCAGGGAGAACGACCCCCGATGACCGACACCGCGACACCGGCACCCGACGCGACGAGCCCGCTTCCGGCGCACGACGTGACCGACCTCGGCCTCGCCGCCGAGGGCGTCCGCCGGATCGAATGGGCGGAGCGGGAGATGCCTGTCCTGCGGCTGATCCGCGAGCGCTTCGCCGCCGAGCGGCCGCTGGCCGGCCTGCGGATCGGTGCCTGCCTTCACGTCACGACCGAGACCGCCAACCTGATGCGGACGCTCAAGGCGGGCGGAGCCGACGTCGTGCTCGCGGCGTCGAACCCGCTCTCGACGAAGGACGACGTCGCCGCCGCGCTGGTCGCCGAGTACGGGATCGCGACGTTTGCCCGGCGGGGCGAGGACCGCACCGCGTATTACGCGCATCTCAACGACGTCGCCGACACGCGGCCGCAGATCACGATGGACGACGGCTGCGACCTCGTCTCGCTGCTCCACAGCGAGCGGCCCGGCCAGGTCAAGGAGGTCCTCGCCGGGACCGAGGAGACGACGACCGGCGTGATCCGCCTCAAGGCGATGGCCGCCGATGGCGCGCTCAGGTTCCCGGTCGTGGCCGTCAACGAGGCGCTGACAAAGCACCTCTTCGACAACCGCTACGGGACCGGCCAGTCGACGATCGACGGGATCCTCCGGGCGACGAACATCCTCCTGGCCGGCCGCAAGGTCGTGATCGCCGGCTACGGCTGGGTGGGGCGGGGGATCGCATCGCGGATGGAGGGGATGGGCGCCCACGTGGCGGTTATCGAGGTCGATCCGGTCCGGGCCCTCGAGGCGTTGATGGACGGCTTCCGGGTCATGACCGTCGGCGAGGCGGCCCCCTGGGGCGAGCTGTTCGTGACCGCGACCGGCAACGTCAACGTCTTCCGACGCGAGCACTTCGCCGCGATGAAGGACGGCGCGATCATGGCCAACTCCGGCCATTTCGACGCCGAGCTGGACCTCAAGGCGCTCCGGGAGATGGCCGAAGGTCACGTCCGGGACGTCCGCGAGAACGTCCAGGAGTTCGATCTCGGCGGGAAGCGGGTGAACCTGATCGCCGAGGGCCGCCTCGTGAACCTCGGCGCGGCCGAGGGCCATCCGGCCGCCGTCATGGACATGAGCTTCGCGAACCAGGCCCTGTCGGCCGAGTACGTGGCCCAGCACCACGCCGAGCTGACCCCCCAGGTCTACGTGGTCCCGGAGGCGATCGACGCCGAGGTGGCGCGCCTGAAGCTGGCGGCGCTCGGGATCAAGCTGGACAAGATGACCGCGGAGCAGATCGCCTACGTGACCTCCTGGCAACACGGCACGTGAGCGACGGGTCGACCTCGCGCCCCGCGCCCTACGGCGCGTGGGAGTCGCCCTTCCCGATCGATCTCCTGACACGCGGAACCGTCACGCTCGGCGAGATCCAGGCACGGGACGGAGTCCGGTACTGGCTCGAGGGCCGTCCGGACGAGGCCGGTCGGTCGGTCCTCGTCCGTCGCGACGCCGACGGTCGAAACGTGCGGCTCAGCCCCGCGGGGTTCAACGTCCGGACCCGGGTCCACGAGTACGGCGGCGGCGCCTACGCGGTCGACGACGACCTCGTCGTCGTGTCGGACTTCCTGACCGGGCGGCTCCATCGGGTCGTCGAGCCGGAGCGGCTCGAGCCGATCACGCCCGACGGGCGGGCCTGGCGGTTCGCCGACCTGTCGATCGACTGGCCCAGGAACCGGATCCTCGCCGTGCGCGAGGACCACGAGCCGGCCACGCTCGTCCGGCACGCCGAGGCCGAGAACGCGATCGTGGCGATCGACCTCGCGAGCGGTGACGTCACCGTCCTCGTCGAGGGCTCCGACTTCGTCTCCAGCCCGCGGCTCTCGCCCGACGGCCAGCGGATGTGCTGGCTCCGCTGGAGCCATCCGAACATGCCGTGGGACGGCACGGAGCTCGTGGTCGCCGACGTCGATGCGGACGGTCGGCCGGCGAAGCCGCATGTCGTCGCCGGCAGCCCGACCGACTGGATCGCCCAGCCCCGCTGGTCCCCCCAGGGCGTCCTCCACTTCGTCGCCGAGCCCGACGGCTGGATGAACCTCTTCCGGCTGGCCGACGGCCACCGGGTCGAGCGGGCGACGCCGCCGATGGAGGCGGAGTTCGTCTTCCCGGACTGGAGCTTCGCGCTCGCGAGCTACGCGTTCGCCGCCGACGGCTCGATCGTCGCGTCCGGGCGGAGCGGCGGACGGGATCGGCTGTACGTGTTCGCCGCCGCGTCGGGTGCCAACCACGCTGCGCCGACGCCGCGCGACCATCCATGGACGGAGATCGGCTACCTGGCGGTCGACGGCCGAACCGCCACTTTCCGGGCCGCGAGCCCGGCGGAGCCGTGGGCGATCGTGGAGCTGGACCTCGACGGTGGCCGGCCGAGGGCCGTCCGCCCGTCCACGACCACGTCGTTCGATCCCGCCGATATCTCGATCGGCCGCCTGGTCGAGTTCCCGACGACCGGCGATCGGACGGCGTTCGGGCTCTACTACCCGCCGCTGAATCGCCGCTTCCACGGGCCCGAGGATCGACGGCCGCCGCTGATCCTCACGAGCCACGGCGGGCCGACGGCCCAGGCCTCGACGGCGTTCAGCGTGCTCACCCAGCTGTTCACGAGCCGTGGGTTCGCCGTGCTCGACGTCGACTACGGCGGCTCGACGGGCTACGGCACGGCCTACCGCAAGCGGCTCGAGGGCGAATGGGGCGTCGTCGACCTCGACGACTGCGTGGCCGGTGCGACGTGGCTCGCCGGGGAGGGCCTCGCCGACGGGGAGCGGCTGGCCATCCGTGGCGGCAGCGCCAGCGGTTACACGACGCTCTGCGCCGTGACCTTCCGGGACACGTTCGCCGCGGGCACGAGCTACTTCGGGATCGGCGATCTCGAGACGTTCGACACCCAGACCCACAAGTTCGAGTCGCGCTACACGAGCACGCTCGTCGGGCCATACCCGGAGCGGAAGGACCTGTACCACGATCGCTCGCCGCTGAACTTCACCGAGCGGATCTCGTGCCCGGTCCTGATCCTCCAGGGGGCGGACGACCGCATCGTACCGCCGGCCCAGGCCGAGCAGATCGTCGACGCGCTGTGGGAGCGGAAGCTGCCTCACGCCTACCTGCTGTTCCCGGGCGAGGACCACGGCTTCCGGGCCGCAGCCAACATCATCCGATCGTTCGAGGCCGAGCTCTCCTTCTACGGCCAGGTCTTCGGGTTCGCGCCGGCCGACCCGATCGAGCCGGTCGAGGTCCACTTCCTGGAGGCTGCCCGGGCCGGCTGAGGCCGCCGGGTGGTTGATGGCCCTGCCGGCGCGTCAGGGCCGGAGTCTCAGGGCCGGAGATCGAGACCGACGATCGCCCAGTCGGCGTCGTTCGGCAGCCGGATCCCCGCCCGGCGATCTGCGTGCGCGACATCCACGAGGATCAGCTGGCTGCCCGCCACGGGGCGGCTGACCGAGAAGGCCAGCGCGGCGACGCCGTCACGGACGCCGACCAGGCTCGCGTCGGCGACCGGGCCGGTCTGGTAGAGCGGCGGGTCCGCTCGTCCGGCGGGTCCGACCGGCACGAGACGCGTCTCGTCGGGGAAGATGATCGAGTCGGCGCTCAGGACATACAGCCGGCCGTGGCCGTCCCAGGCCGATCCGAGCGGCGTGCCGACGTCGACCACGTAGGCGAAGGTGCCGTCCGCGTTCCGGACGTCGATCGATGGCGGGCCGCCGCTGTAGTCCGTGTTCGTCCGCCACTCCGCGATCCGGCCCATGATCGGGTCGACGAGCCGGCCGCCGAGCGTCCCCGACGCGGGCGCAAGGCCGTCGGGACGCCCCACGCCGAGCGTGGCGACCGCCTCCGATCGCGTCCCGTCCGTGGCGACGCGGAACTCCGTCGTGATCGTCGCGAGCTGGGGCGACACGACGCCGCCGTAGATCCAGCGACCATCGGCCGAGAAGCCGAGGGGCAGCGTCCGCGGCACGATCACGAGCGGCCCGAAGCGGTCGTTCGGGGTCGGGATCGGGACTGACTTGGTCGGCAGGGCGATGCTCCGGGCGGTCGCCGCCCCGGAGGCGTCGACCGTGATCAGGCGCCACGTGCCGTCCTTCGCCGCGGCCACCACGACACGTCCATCGGCGGACCAGAGCGCCCCCGACAGGGCGGCGAGCCCGTCGCCGTCCCAGCGGATCACGCCCGCGGCGTCCACGAGGCGGCCGTGATCGCCCGTGTCGTCGTCGCCGCCACCCGGCCACAGGATGAACAGCCGGTCGGACGTCGGCGAGAGCACGGGGTACACCGAGACGCCTTCGAGTGCGGCGAAGGCCCCGGGGAAGGCGGTCGTGACGGCGAGGCCTTGACCCGCGGTCCACCGGACGATCCGGGCATCGATCCCGTGCTGCTCGATGAGCACAAGGGACGGAGCCCCGGGAATCACGCGATCCGGGACGTCCTCGAGCGTCTCGACCCGACTGGCCACGGGTCCGCTCGATGCCTCCGGCGAAGGATTCCGTGACCCCGTCGGCGGGCCGCTGCCGCGAAGCGCCACGGCGGGCGGCGTCGGCGACGGCGCCGCGCCGGGCGCGATGGCGAGAGCGATCGCGGATCCGAGGGCGACGACCGCAACCGCGGCGGCGATCCGCGCCCGTCGCTCGCTCGCCCGCGTCCCCGCGAGTCGGCCGACCGGGGCCTCGTAGCGGCCGTCCTCGCGGGGCTCGCTCATCGATCGCTCGGCGGCCGCGACTCAGCTTCCGCCGGACGGGCCGGCAGCGGCCAGCAAGGCGATGCCCTCGATCGCCTGCCGGACGTCGCCGAAGCTCGTCGTGAGCGGCGAGAGGCCAAGCCGGATCGAATCGGGCGCCCGGAAGTCGGGGATCATCCGCGCGGCGATCATCCGCCGCGTCAGGTCGCGCGCGTCGGCGCGGCGGATCGACACGTGCGCACCGCGCCGAGCCGCGTCACGCGGGCTGCCGAGCGCAAAGCCGAGCGGCGCGAGGTGCGCGTCGAACAGCGCGATCGCGTACTCGGTCAGGGCCACGCCCTTGGCCCGGATCCGATCGATCCCCGCCTCCGCGGACAGGCGAATGCCCTCCTCGGCCGCCGCCAGCCCGAGGATCCCGGGCGTTCCGGTCAGCCAGCCGGCGATCCCCGGCCGCGCCCGGAATCCCTGGCCCATCTCGAACTGGTCGGCCTGGCCGAACCAGCCCTGGATCGGGTTCCGAAGCGTCGATTGGAGGTCCGACCGGATGAAGAGCCAAGCGGGCGCGCCCGGCCCGCCGTTCAGGTACTTGTAGGAGCAGCCGACAGCCAGGTCGACATCCGCCGCGACCAGCTCGACCGGGACCGCGCCGGCGGAATGCGAGAGATCCCACAGGACGAGGGCGCCGGCGTCGTGGGCGAGACGGGTGATGGCAGCGA
>DATLVO010000092.1:0-7317 GCA_035577485.1 Verrucomicrobiia bacterium | reverse complement strand
ACCTCCGCCTCTGGACGCGCCGGGCGATCGACCGGCTCGACGGCGGCCTCGTCGCGTTCGAAGAGGCGCTCGTCGGACTGGCCGAGCGCGAGGGCGAGGCGATCCTGCCGGGGACGACCCACATCCAGCCCGCGCAGCCCGTCCTCCTCGGGCATCACCTCCTCGCCTACGTCGAGATGGCCGAACGCGATCGCGGCCGGTTCGCGGACGCCCGCCGTCGACTCAACGTGAGCCCGCTCGGCAGCGGCGCACTTGCCGGCGCGGGGTACCGGCTCGACCGCGAGATGACCGCAACGGAGCTGGGATTCGACGGCGTGACGGCGAACTCGCTCGACGCGGTTGGCGATCGCGATTTCGTCGTCGAGACGCTGGCGGCCGTCGCGCTCGCCATGGTCCACCTGAGCCGCCTCGCGGAGGAGCTCGTCTGGTGGTCGAACCCGCGGTTCGGGTTCGTCCGGGTCGCCGATGCGTATTCGACCGGTAGCTCGATGATGCCGAACAAGCGCAATCCGGACCCGGCCGAGCTGGTCCGGGGTCGGAGCGCGGGTGCGGTCGCCGCCCTGACCGCCGTCCTCGGGATGCTCAAGGGCCTGCCTCTCGGCTACCAGCGCGACCTCCAGGAGGACAAGCCGCCGCTGTTCGGGGCCGTTGCGACCTACGAGGCATCGCTGGGGATCATGGCCGGGCTCGTCGCGACCCTCGCGGTGGATCGGGATCGGATGCGAGCGGCAGCCGACGAGGGCTACACCACCGCGACCGCGGTCGCCGACGCGCTGGTCCGTCGGGGCGTGCCGTTCCGGGCCGCCCACCTGGTCGTCGGGGCGCTCGTCGGGCGCGCCGAGCGCGATCGCGTGGCGACGCTCGACGCGCTGCCAGACGCCGTGATCGTCGAGGCGCTGCGCAGCTCCGAGGATCCAACAGCCGCATCGCTGGCCGGCGAGTCGGGGATTGCCACCTCCGTCCGGTCCGCGGCATCGGTCGACGGCTCGATCGCCGCGGCCGACGTGATCGGCGGCACGGCACCGGCCCGTGTGGCCGCGGCCATCGCGGCGGCGCGGGCGCGCCTCGACACGTCGCGCGCTGGCGGGTCGGGCGCCGCCGGGAGCGACCGCTAGGCCGACGCACGACCGGGCCGATCGCCCGGTCGGCCGAAAAGATCGGCATCCATCGGGACCGCCTATCGGGCGAACGACCGATGCCAGGCGCGCCCTCCGAGTCGAGTGTGGGGTCATCGGCCGGCAACGACCGGCGGCAACACACGAAGGAGGACTCGGCCCATGGCGACGTTCATGGACGTGCACTCGGGGTTCGTCGGGGTCACCCGGCAGCAGCTCCAGGAAGCACACGAACGCGATCTCGCGATCGAGAAGGACGAGGGCGTCCATTTCGAGACCGCCTGGCTCGACCCCGAGTCGGGCAAGGTCTTCTGCCTCGCGACGGGTCCGTCGAAGGAGGCGGTCATGCGGATCCACGAGCGGGCCGGACATCCGACCCCCGAGGTCTACGAACTCCCGATCCAGGTCTGAGAGGAGTCCCAGCCATGACACCGAAACAGCGAAGCCACCATCTCCGTGGCGCGATCCTGCTGGCCGCCGGGCTCCTGCTCGTGCCGCTCCTCTCGGTCGCCGCGTTCCCGGTCAAGGGCGGCCAGGCGAACCTCGACGCCGTCCGTCGGGCCACCGCGAAGTACCACGACGTCAATGCCGCGATCGCCGACGGCTACGGCCCGTTCTACATCTGCACCGACAAGGAAGGCGTCGGGGCGATGGGCCAGCACTACGTCAACGGCGCCCTCGTGGGCGACCCGGCGATCGATCCGCTCAAGCCGGAGGCGCTCGTCTACGAGCCGATGCCCGACGGCAGCCTGCGGCTCGTCGCGGCCGAGTACGTGACCTTCCAGGACGCATGGCATGCCCAGTTCGGGCCCGGGACGCCGACGGTGCTCGGGACGAACATGCTCGCGGTCGGCGCCGGCAACCGCTACGGGCTGCCGCCCTTCTTCGAGCGCCATGTCTGGCTCTGGTCGCCGAACCCGTTGGGGATCTTCGACGACTGGAACTCCCGGATCAGCTGTCGCGGGAACGGGGATCCGGCGGTCTGATCATCGCGATGGCCCCAGGGGGCGCAGGAGCGGCGACGCGGGGGCGTCGCCGCTTTTCTGTGGGCGCTGCGGTTCGCGGCGCGCCGCGGCGCGGGGCGGCGCGGTGAGGTGTGGGGCGATTGGGTACCCGCTCGATGCGAGCGCCCGGATCAGCGTCGGGCGGCGACCGCCATGTGCTCGCCGCCGGCTCCGGGCGTCGCCTGGCGCGGCTCGGGACGGACGACAGCCGCGGTCCACGCGGCGATCTCGGCGCGGCGGGTGACGCCGAGCTTCGCGAGGATGTGCTCGACGTGGGAGCTGGCCGTCTTCGGCGCGATCGTCAGGCGGTCGGCGATCTCCGCGTTCGTCAGGCCTTCGGCGATGAGCCGGGCGACCTCGAACTCGCGGGCGGTCAACGGTCGCCACGGCTCCTCGACCGCGCCCCGCGCGCGGCCGATGCGGGCGAGCTCGTCGGCTCGGCTCATGAGCGGCGGGCTGTCGAGCTCCTCGGCCGTCACGCGGACGCCGGCGAGCAGTGACGCGGCGTCGCCGTAGCGACTCGACCGCATGAGGCACTGGGCCAGGTCCAGCCGCGCCCAGGACGCCTCCCAGATCCGGCCGTGCTCATCCCAACCGCGAACGGCGGCCTCGAGCGCGTCACGCGCGGCCGACAGCGAGCCCGCCGACAGCCTGACCAACCCCTCGGCGTGGGCGATCGCCGGACCGGCGACGGCGTCCCAACCGGCGAGCTGATCGCGGACGCGGTCGAGCCATCGCTCCGCCGCGTCCGGGCGGTGCGCGGCCAACCACGCGCGAACGCCGGTCACGACGAACGGGATCAGCAGCGCCCGCTCGCCACTGGTCGCCGCAAGCTCGGCGGCCTCGTCACAGCGCGCAGCCGCGCCCGCGGCATCGCCGGCGAGCAGGTCGACCTCGGCGAGCGCCCAGAGCGGCGTCATGATGAACGGGACCTCGCCGATCCGCCGACCCGACTCGAGCGATTCGTCGAGCCAGCGGTGGGCCTCCTCCGGCCGGCCGCGACCGAGCGCGACGAGCCCGATCACGTCGAGCGAGCCGATCACGCCTCGGCGACAGCCGAGATCCACGCGCTCATGACGAGCGCGCTCGTCCGCCGCGTCCCAACGACCCGCTCCCCAGTCGAGGATGGCTCTCGTCGTGGCCATCATCTGCCGGCAATGGGACTGCTCGATCGCGTCGGCGTACTGGAGGCCCTCGACGAGCGCGATCTCCGCCGACCGGTGATCCATGATCCGCGTGGCCATGATCGCCAGGTTGCGATACCCCGTCACGCCGACCGATTCGAACCCGAGGTCACGAGCCTCGCGGGCCGCCTGCATGCCGTCTCGGAGCCCGGTCTGGTGACGCCCGTCCACGATATCGATCCGGGCCAGCGTCAGGTCGGCCTCGAGGACCGTCTCCCGATCACCGACGCCCTCGGCCAGGTCCCGAGCCGCGCGGGCTTCTGCTCGAGCCGTCGCAAAATCCGACGCGGATAGCCGCTCGTTCGCCTGCATGCCCAACAGGGATGCCCGGAGCTTCTCCCGGTCCGGGCTCGGCGGCTCGGCCGCGGCCTCCGCGAGGGCCCGCTCGGTGAACGTGGACAACTCCTCGTGCGGCCTCCCGTCGCGGGCGGCGACCACGGACATCGAGATGAGCATCCCCGCTGCGTCCAATGGCCGCCCGGCCTCCAGATACAGCTCCCGGGCTCTCGCGGCAGCCGTCACGCACTCCTCGTTCCGCTCGATCGCTCCCGCGGCGTCGGCGAACTTCTCGTAGAGCTCGGCTCGCTCACCCGCCGGCAGCTCGGGCGGCATGTTGTCGATCGCCCGGCGGTACAGCTCGTAGGCCTCGTGCCGGGCGGAGATCCGGCTCGCCTCGCTGGCTCCCGTCATCGCCGCCCGGTACGCCTGTGGTCGGAGGCCGGCTCGCTCGTAGTGACGAGACGCGTGAATGATGTTCGCGCCCTCGAGGGTCATCCCGAATTCTGCCGCCTGGGCGTGGAACCGCCGGAGCTGGGCCGGCGGGAGGCTGCCGTACACCGCGTCGCGGAGCAGCTGATGACGGAAGTCGTAGTAGCCCTGATCGATGTAGTCGAACGGGTAGAGGATCGATGCCTCGACGAGCTCCTCGATCGTCGGCTCCAGCTCGGCGATCGACCGATCGACCATGCCGGCCATCACGTCGGGGCTGAAGCATCGTCCGAGCACCGCGCCCGCACGGGCGACCGTCCGCGCGTCCTCGGACAACCGACTGAGGCGCGCCAGGACCGCATCCCCGATCGTGTCGGGGACGTGAGCGTCCCGGATCCGGCGACCGTCCCTGCGCGCGTCGTCATCGAGGGCGCCGAGCAGCTCCTCGATGTGGAGGGGAATCCCGTTCGTCCGCTCGTGGACCGCCAGGACGACATCCCGGGGCGCCGGCAGCTCGCCGCCCAGGATGAGCGTCGTCGCGACGGCGGTCTGCTCGAGGGTCAGCGGGCGAAGCCGGACCTCCTCGGCGTCGCGCTGGCTCAGCAATCGCGCACGCCACTCGCGGTGGATCGATCCCGCGGGGAACTCGTCGGCGCGATACCCCGCGACAAGGAAGAGGGGCCGCTCGCCGGCGTGGCGCGCCAGCTCGCCGATGACCTCGAGGCTCATCTCGTCGGCCCAGTGGAGGTCGTCGAAGACCAGCATCGTCGGCCGATCGATGGCTTCGAGAATCCGGTCGGCGGCGCCGCGGACGAGCAGACGTCGGGATCCGAGCGCGTCGCCCTCGTGCACGCCGTCCATCGCGAGCAGGTCCGGACCGAGCGTCCCGAACGCCGCGTTCTCGCGCATGCTGGTGGCCATTTCGCGGATCGACGCCAGCGGGACCTCGAGGTCCTGGGGCGCGACCGAGCCGCCTTCGACCCGGAGACCGGCCGCGGAGGCCTTCCGGGCCGTCGCCCGGATCAGCCGGGTCTTGCCCAGTCCGGCCTGACCGGAGAGGAAGAGGGTCTGGCCGCGCCCCTGACCGACCTCCGCGATCTTCTGGTCGACGAGCTCGAGCAGGTCGTCGCGGCCGACGATGACGGGACACAGCACGGATCCGACGCGGCTCATGCCGCGGAGTGTACGACTCGGGGTCTCGGCAGCATCGGTCATTCGACCGATGGGTCAAATCAGAGTTCGAGTGTCGTCGCGATCGTCACGTCCCGCACGAGATGCGGGTCGCGGGCCCAGGCCGTCGCGAGGATCAGGTGGAACGACGCCGACGCCTTCCCGTGTGGCAGCTCGATCGTCGGCAGGGGCGTATCCGCGAGCGCGCCCTCGAAGCCGATCGTCCGCTCGCCCTGGACATCGGCCGAGGGCACGAGGATCGATGTCCACGCGGTGATCGTCTGGTGCTTGCCGCCCGAGACCGTGGCGTCGACCTGGACCCGGATCTCCGCCCGGATCTCCTGGAGCCGGCGCGCGGCGGCGGACCGCAGGATCACGCTGCCCTTGAAGGGCGCTCCGGAGCAGAGGGGGACCGGGTCGAGCGTGATGGCGGCCGTCAGGTCGTCGTGGCCTGCGTCGGCCTCGGGATAGAGCGCGAACTCACCGACGTGGACGACGCCGGCTCGCAGGAGCGCGACCGGCTGGACGACCCGGACGGGGACCTCGATGAAGCTGTCTGGCCAGCCCGGGCGGTCGAGCTTCGCCTCGAAGGTCCAGGTCAGACCTGCGACAGTCGCCTCGAGGCTTGCCGGGCCGAGCGGCGGCACCGGCATCTGGAACGGGAAGGTCCGGCTCTCGCCGGCGGCGAGGTGGAGCGGCCCGGAGAGCTCGACCGGCTCGCGCCGGAGCTCGTCCCGGGAGGTGACCGTCCGGGTCGAGGAGTGGCCCTGCCCGTCGCTCGTCGACTCCTCGTGCTGCCAGTGCTCGACGGCGACGAGGGCGGCGACGAGGGCGCGCGCATCGAACTCCCCGTCCGCGCTGATCGTGATCGAGCCGTCGACGAGTCGCCCGGGCAGCATGCGATCGGTGTCGAGCGCGAGCTGCCACGTGATGCCGTGGTTCGATTGCCGCCAGGTCGGGCTCACCATCCACCCCTCGTGCGCTGGACCGGCCGTGATCGTACGCGACGGGGCGGTCCGCGGTCGTACCATCGGCGGAACGCGCTCCGGAGGTGCCATGCCGCCCATCGACACGATCCGCCAGGCCCCGAAAGCGCTCCTTCACGACCATCTCGACGGCGGTCTGCGGCCGGCGACGGTCGTCGACCTCGCCCGCGAGTTCGGGTACGACGGCCTGCCGACGACCGACGTCGACGAGCTGGCGGCCTGGTTCCGGCGCGGCGCGGACCGGAAGTCGCTCGAGCTCTACCTCGAGACGTTCGCGCACACGGTTGGCGTCCTCCAGGAGCGCGACGCGATCGTTCGGGTCGCAGCGGAGTGTGCCGAGGACCTGGCCGCCGACGGCGTGGCCTACGCCGAGGTCCGCTACGCCCCGGAGCTCTCGACGGAGCGCGGGCTCACGCTCGACGAGGTCACCGAGGCGAACCTCGAGGGCTTCCGGATCGGGATGGAGCGGGCGGCCGCCGCCGGTCATCCGATCGTGATGAAGATGCTCGTGACCGCGATGCGCCAAGCGGCCCGCTCGGTCGAGGTCGCGGAGTGCGCGGTCCGCTGGCGCGATGCCGGCGTCGTCGGCTTCGACGTCGCGGGTCCGGAGAAGGGCTACCCGCCCACCCGGTACCTCGACGCGTTCGACTACATCCGCCGCGAGAATTTCCACATCACGATCCACGCCGGCGAGTCGTTCGGCCTGCCATCGATCTGGGAGGCGCTCCAGTTCGCCGGCGCGGAGCGCCTCGGCCACGGCGTCCGGATCGCCGACGACATCACGGTGCGCGACGACGGCTCGATCGAGTTGGGCCGGCTCGCGGCGTTCGTCCGAGACCGGCGGGTGCCGCTCGAGATGTGCCCGACCTCGAATGTTCATACCGGCGCCGCCGCGTCGATCCAGGAGCACCCGATCGACCTGCTCCGGCGCCTTCGATTCCGGGTCACGCTCAACACCGACAACCGGCTGATGAGTGGGGTCTCGATGACGTCCGAGTTCGCGGCGCTGGACGCCGCGTTCGGGATCGGGCTCGGCGAGATGGAGTGGCTGACGATCAACGCGATGAAAAGCGCGTTCGCTCCGTTCGACGAGCGACTGCGACTGATCAACGAGGTCGTGAAGCCGGGCTATGCGCGTCTCCGGAGCGCC
>DATLVO010000091.1:0-2079 GCA_035577485.1 Verrucomicrobiia bacterium | reverse complement strand
ATGACGATCGACTTCGGCGGCGAGATCTACGTCCGCCAGGAAGCCGGCGGGATGCTGCTCGGCACGTACGAGCAGGCGGCGAAGCCGTGGTCCCCGAAGGAGACGCCGTGGGACTTCGGGTCGCAGCTCCTCAAGCCGGACCTGGACCGGATCACGCCCGAGATGTCGGTCGCCTCGAAGCACATCCCCGCAATGGCGACGACCGGGATCAAGCGCGTCATCAACGGGCCGTTCACGTTCGCCCCGGACGGCAATCCCCTCGTGGGGCCGGTGCGCGGACTCCGGAACTACTGGCTCGCGTGCGGGGTGATGGCCGGCCTGTCGCAGGGCGGCGGCGTCGGGCTGGCCCTGGCGGCGTGGATGGCGGCCGGAGACGCGGGCGACTCCGGGATGGACATCTTCGGGATGGACATCGCCCGGTTCGGCGACTACGCCCGGCTCGCCTACACGAGCGCCAAGGTCCAGGAGAACTACAAGCGCCGGTTCCAGATCACGTTCCCGAACGAGGAGCTGCCGGCCGCCCGGCCGCTCCGGACGACGCCGATCTACGACCGCCTGACCGAGGCGAATGCCGTTTGGGGCGCGTCACTTGGACTGGAGCACGCACTCTGGTTCCAGGAGGCCGGCCTCGAGCCGAACGAGGACGTGACCTTCCGGCGGTCGAATGCCTGGAACTGCGTCGCCGAGGAGGTCATGGCCGTTCGCGAGCGGGTCGGCGTGACCGAGATCTCGAACTATGCGAAGTACCGGGTGACCGGGCCCGGGGCCGAGGCCTGGCTGTCGTCGCTCCTGACCGCGCGGATGCCGGCGCCCGGCCGGATCACGCTGACTGCGATGCTCAACGACGCGGGCCGGATCGTCGGGGAGTTCACCGTCGCCCGGCCGACCGAGGCCGACGAGTACTTCCTCTTCGGCTCGCTCGCGGCGGAGGTCCACCACTCGCGCTGGTTCGTCGCGCACCTGCCCACCGACGGATCCGTGACCTTCGAGGTCCTGGGCCTGTCACTCGTCGGCCTGTCGGTGGCGGGGCCGTTCGCCCGCGACACGCTGGCGAAGCTCACGGACGTGGACCTGTCCACGCCGGCGTTCCGGTTCATGGACTTCCGACGGGTCGAGCTCGGGATGATCCCGGCGCTCGTCGGCCGCATCAACTACAGCGGCGAGCTCGGCTACGAGCTGTGGGTCGCCCCGGAGGATCAGCGTGTCCTGTTCGACCAGCTGATGGCTGCCGGCGAGGAGCACGGGATCCGGTTGTTCGGGTTCCGGGCGCTGATGTCCCTGCGGCTCGAGAAGAGCTACGGCACCTGGTATCGCGAATACCGCCCGCTCTACACGCTCCACGAAGCCGGGCTGCAGCGCTACGTCAAGCTCGACCACGACTTCATCGGCCGGGCCGCCTACGAGAAGGAAGCCGAGTCGGGACCCGAGCGCCGTCTCGTGGCGTTCGTCGTCGATCCGGACCCCGACGAGCCCGCCGACGTCATCGGCGACGAGCCGATCTGGCATGACGGCGAGGTCATCGGCTGGGTCACGTCCGGCGGCTACGGCCACAGCGCCGGCGTCTCGCTCGCTCTCGGCTACGTGCCCGCAGCGCTGGCGACGCCGGACGGGCCCGGCGGTGGCAATTTCGAGATCGAGATCATCGGCCGACGCCGGCCCGCCCGGCTCCAGCCCGAGCCCGTCCACGATCCCCAGGGCCTGCGGATGCGCCAGTGACCGACGGTCCGGGCGGGGCCGGCGGTCGGGTCGTCGTCGACGGGCGGCCGATCGAGTTCCGGGCCGGTGACTCGCTCGCGATCGCGATCGTCCGGGGAGGGGAAGTCCCGGGGCGCGGTGGGACGCTCTGTCTCGCCGGCGACTGTGGCAACTGTCTTGCGGAGGTCGATGGCGTCGCGTACGTCCGTACGTGCCAGACACCGGCTCGTCCCGGAACCGTCGTCGCGAGGCACCCCGCGGAGGGGAAGCCGGCCCTGCCGACGCTCGATGGAGCCGACCTGACCCGGAGCCCGCTCGGGCCGGACGTCCCGGTCCGTCGGGTCGACGTCGCCGTCGCGGTCATCGGCGGCGGGCCGAGCGGTC
>DATLVO010000090.1:0-4754 GCA_035577485.1 Verrucomicrobiia bacterium | reverse complement strand
CTTGCGATGGGCGTCGTCGCCCTCGCGGTGACTGCGTGGGGGATCGCCCTCGCCGTCGCTTCGCCGTCGGCCTTCTGGAGCTCGGAGGGAATCCTCGGCAGCAGCACGCCTCTGACCTGGCTCGGCATCGTCTCAGCGATGGCGGCGGCGACCGCGGTCGCCCTTCGGTCTGCCGTTGGCGCGCGACGGGCGCCGACCGGCTGAGGTACGTCCCGGCGAGGGTGCGACGGACGCGACCGCCTTCCGGCGACCGGCCGGCGGAAGCGATACTGAGGGACCTTGTCCCCGTCGGAGGATCACCCGCCTTGAGCGTCGGAACCGCGTTCCATCCCGTCACCGCGCCGCTCAACCGCAAGCAGCAGTGGCGGGAGTGGTCGGGCTACTTCGCGTCGTCCGCCTACGCCGACGCCCACGACATCGAGTACAACGCGATCCGCGAGGCGGCCGGCCTGATCGACGTCAGCCCGCTCTACAAGTACGTCGTCGGCGGCCCGGATGCGCGGCGCCTCGTCGACCGGGTGATCACCCGGGACGCGACGAAGCTGACCCCCGGCCGCGTCTTCTACACGCCCTGGTGCGACGAGCACGGCAAGGTCATCGACGACGGGACGGTCCACGGGCTCGACGACGGGACGTTCCGCTGGACCGCGGCCGATCCCCAGCTCCGCTGGCTTCGGATGAACGCCGCCGGTCTCGACGTCACGATCGACGACGTCAGCGAGCGGAGCGCGGCGGTCGCCCTCCAGGGCCCGCAGTCGCGGGCGGTCCTCGAGGCCGCCACCGGCGAGTCGTTCGCGGATCTGGGCTACTTCCGGCGCCGCGCGTCGGCCATCAAGGCCGGCCGCAAGGCGATCGCGATCGACGTCTCCCGAACCGGCTATACCGGCGACCTCGGCTACGAGCTGTGGGTCGCCGCTGACCAGGCCGTCGCGGTCTGGAACGCGCTCTGGAAGGCCGGCCAGGAGCACGCGATCCGGCCGGTCGGGATGCTCGCCCTCGACGTCGTCCGCCTCGAGGCGGGGCTCATCCTGCTCGAGGTCGACTACACCTCCGCCCGGCACGCGATGAACCCGGAGCAGAACTACAGCCCGAACGAGATCGGCCTGGGCCGCCTCGTCACCTTCGACAAGGCGGATTTCGTCGGCCGACTCGCCCTGGAACGCGAGGCGCGGGCGGGTGGCCCGGCCCGCCGGCTCGTCGGCCTCGAGCTCGACTGGTACGGGATCGAGGGCCTGTTCAGCGCCCAGGGCCTGCCGCCGGCGATCTCGCCGGTGGTCGACCGGGCGCCGCGTCCGGTGTTCGTCGGCGGCCGCCAGGTCGGCCGGACGACCTCGGTCGGCTGGAGCCCGATCCTCAAGCAGGCGATCGCCCTCGCCTCCGTACCGCCGTCGCTCGAGCCGCCCGGCTCGAAGGTCGACGTCGAATGGACCGTCGAGGGCCGGCGCGGGCGGGTCGCAGCTCAGGTCGTCGAGCTGCCGTTCCTCGACCTCGAACGCAAGCGCCGTTAGCGGGCGATCGGCGCCCCGGCCACCGCGGCTCCGAGGAATGCCTCGAGCCGCGCCACCGCATCGGGCAGGTCCTCTCGCCCGAAGCCGATCCGGAAGTGGTTGCCCGGGAACCCGAACTGCAAGCCGGGCAGGAGCAGGACGCCCTCCTGCTCGACGAGTCGGGTCGCGAACGCCTCGATCGGCTCCTCGCCGAGGAGCCGCGGAAAGCCGATGGAGCCGCCCCGTGGCCGGACCCACGCAAAGCGGTCGGCGTGGTCCGCGAAGAACCGATCGAGGGCGGCGAGGTTTGATCGAACGATCGAGCGCGAGCGGCCGAGGACGGCCTCGCGGGCTCGCAGCCCGATCAACGCGAGGATCTCCGACGGCGCGGACGAGCAGATCGTCGTGTAGTCCTTGAAGGCGGCGCACCGGGCGAGGAGATCGCGATCGTGGGTCGCCAGCCAGCCGATCCGGAGCCCGGCCATCGCGAACGATTTGGACATCACCCCGAGCGAGATGCCGCGCTCGAAGGCGTCGGCGCCTGCGACCAGGCGGTCCACCTCGTCGACCTCGAGGAATCGGTACACCTCGTCGGCGAGCAGGTGGACGCCGCGTCGTGACAGCTCCCCGGTGAGGCGGGCCCATTGCTCGTGGGTCGGCAGCATCCCGGTCGGGTTGTGCGGGGCGTTGACGACGACGAGCCGGGTCGCGGGCCGGAGCGCGGCGATCAGCCGCTCCGGGTCGAGGTCCCAGCCATCCGCCTCGCGCAGCTCATGGAGCGTGATGTGCGCGCCGGCCGCTCGGCCGACCTCGTGGAGGCTCTGGTACCCGGGCCACGTGACGACGGCGTGGTCGCCAGGGACGAGCAGGACGTTCGACAGGCAGAAGATCGCCTCCTCGGCGCCGGCGAAGACGAGGACCTCGTCGGCCGCGATCCCGTCGTAGAGGGCTGCGATCTCGGCGCGGAGCAGCGGGTGCCCGGTCGATTCGCTGTAGCCGAGCCGGAGGTCGTCCCAGAGGCGGCGGCTCTCGGGATCGGCGAGGGCGAGGAGGTCGGCCATCGGGTAGCCCTCGACGTCCGAGGCGCAGAGAAGGTGCCGGACGGCGAACTCCCACCGGGCGAAGAACCGTTCGAGGGCGAAGTCCGCGATGCGCACGGGCGCATCATCGTCGATGATCCCGTCTCGTGAACGCGTCCGATGCCGCGAAGACTCCCGGCCCGATCGTGACGATCGGCGTGCCGACCGCGCTGGGCGGCCACCTGGCGGGCATGGAGCGGACGCCCGACGGACTGCGCGGTCTTGGGCTGTTGGATCTGCTTCGCCGCGATCCGCGCCTTGGCGGGCCGGAGATCCGCGACGCCGGCGACGTCGCGATCGAGCCCGGCTTCCGGCCCGATCCCGACCCGCGGGCGAAGAACCGCGACCTGATCCGGGCATTCCTGCCCCGCGAGCGCGATCTCGCTGCGGCCGAGCTCGCCCGCTCTGGACCGGCCGCCCGGCTGCTCGTGCTCGGCGGAGACTGCACCGCGCACGCGGGAGCCCTCGCCGGGATCCGCGCCGCACGACCCGCGGCCCGCCTGGCGATCGCCTGGTTCGATGCCCACGGGGACTTCAACACGCCCGACACGACGCCGTCCGGCAACGTCTGGGGGATGCCATTCGCGATGCTGTGCGGCCGCGGCGACCCCGGTCTCGTGACCGCCTGCGACGGGCCGACGGCCGACGAGGGCGACGCCGCCCTGGTCGGCGGCCAGGTCCTCGACGAGACCGAGTCGCGGATGCTGGCCGCCTCCCGGATCGCGCAGTTCGGGTCCGGGATGATCGCCACCGAGTCCGGCCTCGCCGCCCTCGACGGCTGGGCGCGGAGCGTCGCGGCGCGGGTCGACGGGATCTACATCGCGTTCGATGCCGACTGCCTCGACGCCGGCGGCCGCTGGGCCGTGACGATGCCGGAGCCGGACGGGCTCTCCCTCGCAACGGCGGTCGCCGCGATCCGCGTCCTCGCGGACGCGATGCCGGTTGTCGGGTTCGGACCGACGGGGATCACGCTGGCCAACGGCGAAGCGCCGGCGACGGTCCGCGCCGTTGCGGAGCTGGCCGCTGCGGCGCTCGGGTTCGCGCCCGCGTCGCCCTAGCGCGGCCCGGACACTCCGGCGGAGTCGAACGTCGCCATCTCCGCGAGGATCGCGGTCGACGCAGCAACGAGCGGCAGGGCGAGGGCCGCCCCGCTCCCCTCGCCGAGGCGCAGCTCGAGATCGAGCAGGGGCCGGAGACCGAGGTGGGCGAGAACGATCCGATGGCCCGGCTCCGCGGACGTGTGGCTTGCGACGAGGCGTGGCGACAGTCCGGGCGCGATCGCAGCCGCCACGAGTGCCGCGCTGCCGGTGATGAACCCATCGAGGACGACCGGCACGTGCGCCTCGGCGGCGGCGAGGATCGCTCCGGTGAGCGCGGCGATCTCGAAACCGCCGACGGCGGCGAGCACCCCGATCGGATCCGCCGGATCGGGCCGATGGCGATCGATCGCGGCCTCGATGACGGTCACCTTGTGCCGGACCGCCGGATCGTCGAGGCCGGTCCCGCGGCCGGTCACCTCGGCCGCCGGGCGGCCCGCGAGGACGGCCGCGATCGCGCTCGCTGCCGTCGTATTGCCGATCCCCATCTCGCCGACGCCCAGCAGGTCGCAGCCGCCACCGATGAGCTCGGCGACCGTGGACCGGCCCGCTTCGATGCCGGCGAGCGTCTCGGCGGGGGTCATCGCCGCCTCGCGCGTCATGTCCCGCGTCCCGTCGGCGATCCGGTTCGCGATGAATTGCGCACCGCCCGCACCGCCCGCACCGCCCGGGGCGCGCCCGTCGCCGACGCCCGGGATCGGGCCGGCGACGCCGACGTCGACGACGACGACCCGGGCACCGGCGCGTCGGGCGAGGACGTTGATCGCGGCGCCGCCGCCGACGAAGTTGGCGACCATCTGCGCGGTCACAGCGCTCGGATACGCCGACACGCCCTGGGCGGTGACGCCATGATCGGCGGCGAAGACGACGATGGCGGGTCGCTCGAACCGCGGGATCTCGGCCCCGCTGATCCCGGCGAGCCGGATGGCGAGCGCCTCGAGCCGTCCCAGGCTACCGGGCGGCTTGGTGAGTTGGTCGAGCCGCGCGGCTGCCGCCGCCGACGCGGTCGCGTCGAGCGGTCCGATTCGCTCCGAGACGGTCTCCAGCCACGTCATGGGCGGATCGCCGGGGTGGCGTCGAAGACGACCTCC
>DATLVO010000089.1:0-4398 GCA_035577485.1 Verrucomicrobiia bacterium | reverse complement strand
GAGCCGAACTTGAACAGCATCGCCTCGGTCTTCGCGAGGTCCATGATCGAGGACATCGTGTCCTGGACCGAGTTGATGAAGCAGGCCGAGCACTGCGGCTTCTGCTCGATGCCGACGTTGAACCAGACCGGCGAGTTGAAGGCCATCTTCTGGTGGACGAGGAGATGGGTGAGCTCAGCGCGGAACGCCGCGAGGTCCGCGTCCGTGGCGAAGTAGTGCTGGGTCTCGGCCCAGGCGGCGATCGAATCGACGACGCGGTCGATCAGCTGGCGGACGCTCGTCTCGCGCTCCGGCGTGCCGATGTGGCCGCGGAAGTACTTGCTGACGACGACGTTCGTGGCGAGCTGCGACCAGAAGTTCGGGACCTCGACGTCCTTCTGCTCGAAGACGAGCTTGCCGGACTCGTTGCCGATCGCCGCGGTCCGCTGCTCCCAGACGATCTCGTCGTAGGGGTGGATGCCCGGCGTCGTCCAGCGGCGCTCGAAGGTGAGGCCCTTCGTGTCCTCGCCGCTGAAGCTGGCCCCGTACGGGCCGCTGAGCTGGCGGGTGGTGGTAGCGGGGGCGGGGGCGTTCTTGGCGCGTCCACGGACGCCGGTCACAGGATCCATCACCGGGGTCGCCTCGCTGCTGGTTCGGGCCATCTCGCCTGTTCCTCCACCGTCTTCGCAGGCGCCGCCTCGTAGCTGCGACCTGCCCTCCCTTGCCGATCTCCGGGGGCGTGCCCGGGGCTCTCGCGGGCCGGCGCAATGGGCCGACGGCTGGGGCCGGGAGCGGTTGCTCGGATGGATCGGCGCGAGGCTTCACGATACCGCGTGGGGGGTGGCGAAGTCAAGCCCAAACCACAAGATGTAGTGGTTGGGTTTGGCCGTGCACCGCTACATGTTGTTTCCGGCGGGCGTGGACCGTCGTGCACCGCCGGTCCACACTCGGCGGCCGGTTGTCGACGGATCGGTCGCGTTTGTCCACGGTCTGCGGGGAGTTGTGCACGTCCCGGCGGCCGGTTGTGCACGCCCTCCGCGGCGTGATGTACCGGTGAGCATACCGAACGGGCGTGCTGTTTGCTGCATGCGGGTTCCGTATCACCCCGACGGATGAGCGATCGCGATCGGACATAATCGGGCGATGCCGGACGACGCCAACGGGAACGGTCGCAGCGTGACCCTCGCCGAGGTCGCGCGGCTGGCCGGTGTCTCCCGGGCGACCGGCTCGCGCGTGCTCAACGGCAGCCCGAAGGTCAGCCCGGAGGCGCGCCGCAGCGTCGAGGACGCGATCGCCGCCCTGGGCTACGTGCCAAATCGGGCGGCTCGCAGTCTCGTCACGCGGCGCAGCGACTCGATCGGCGTGATCATCCCGGAGCCGACCGGGCGGGTCTTCGCCGACCCGTTCTTCGGCCTGTTCCTGGCCGGGATCGGGACGGCGCTCGCCGGCCGCGGCCTCCAGCTCGTCCTGCTCACGGCCCAGTCGCGCGAGCAGGAGAAGCGGCTGGAGCAGTACGTCGCGGCAGGCCACATCGACGGCGTCGTCCTGACCTCGCTCCACGGGCGCGACCCACTGCCGGAGCGGCTTGCCGCGCGGGGCGTCCCGGTCGTCGTCAGCGGCCGGCCGCCGGGCCGGGCCCGGGCCAGCTACGTCGATGCCGACAGCCGGGGCGGCGGTCGCGCCGCGACGACCCACCTCATCGCGCAGGGCCGGCGGACCATCGCCACGATCTCCGGCTCGCTCGACATGCCGGCTGCCCACGACCGCCTGGTCGGCTACCGCGAGGCGCTCGAGGCGGCCGGGCTGGCCACGGACCCATCGCTCGAGGAGGCCGGCGACTTCAGCCCCGAGCGCGCCGCTCGGGCGATGACCCGGCTGCTGGCGCGCCGGCCGGATCTCGACGCCGTCTTCGTCGCGTCCGACTCGATGGCCGTCGCCGCGCTCGACGTGCTGCAGCGGGCGGGCCGGCGGGTCCCCGAGGACGTCGCCGTCGTCGGCTTCGACGACCAGCCGATCGTGACGACGACGCGCCCCACGCTCACGAGCGTGCGCCACCCGATCCAGGCCATGAGCGAGGAGATGGTCCGGCTCCTGGTCCACGCGATCGACACCCGCGACCGCACGCCGCGGCACGTCGTCTTCCCGACCGAGCTCGTCGTCCGCGAGTCGAGCGGCGCGCCGGCGGCGCGATCCGAAGCCCTCAGGGCGGGCGGGCAGAACGACCGCTAGCAGAACGACCCCAGTTCACCCTTGGCAGGCCGCCGGTCCGAGCAGCTTGCCCGTCGCGTCGAGCCCGTAGCCGACCGGGTAGACCGCCCCGTCGCACGCGGCCTTGCCGAATCGCGGCGCGTCTCCGGGCGTCCTGGGCCACGTGTACGGCGTCGTCCCGACGAACGGCTGGTCGCCGAGGAGGACGTCGGCGAGGCCGGTCGCCTCGCTGCCGGGGAGCCATGCCTCGACCACCGCGTCGGCCGCAGCCGCGTCGCCGAGGATCATCGGCCGCCCCGAGAAGACCACGACGACCAGCCGCTTCACGAGTGGCCGCATCTTCGCGACTAGCGCGACGTCGTCGGCGGGCAGCGCGAGGGTCGCGGTATCGCCGACGCCCTCGGCATACGGCCGCTCGGCGACGACGACGATCCCCACGTCGGCGGTCGTCCCGGCCGGGAACACACCGTTCGGGTCGTACCGGAGGTTGCCGCCGATGCGGTCGTTCAGCGCTCCGCGGAGCGTCACGCCGAGCGTCGTGGCGCCCGCAGAACCCTGCCACGTGATCGTCCAGCCGCCCGACTGGATGCCGATGTCGTCGGCCGCCGGACCGGCGAGCAACACCCGCGTCGCGGAGGCGTGGATCGGCAGGACATCCTTGCCCGTCTTCAGCAGGACCGCCGACTCGGAGACCGCCGTTCTGGCGATCGACCGATCGGCGACCTGCCCGACGACGGGATCGCGGCCGGCGGCCGGCATCGGCTTCTCGAACAGGCCCATCTCGAATTTCACCCGGAGGATCCGGGTCACGGCATCGTCGATGCGGTCCTGCTTGATCGTGCCCGCCTGGACGAGGGACTTCATCGTGGTGATGAACCGGACGTAGTCGGTCGGGACCATGACCATGTCGATCCCGGCGTTGATCGACTGGCCGAGCGAGGCTGAGTAGTCGCCCGGCACGACCTGGTCGACGCCGCCCCAGTCGGACACGACGAACCCGGTGAAGCCGAGCTGGCCCTTCAGGATGTCGGTGATCAGGTGGCGGTCGCCGTGGACCTTGCCGGCGGTCGTGCTCGAGTACGAGGCCATCACGATCCGGGCGCCGCTCTTGATCGCCTCCTGGTACGGCGGCAGGAAGAGCTTCAGGAGCGTCGATTCGTCGACCTGGTCGACGCCCTGGTCGAGGAGGTAGGGCCCGTTCGGGCCACTGGCCGTCGAGGTGCCGAAGGCCGTGCCGCCGTCGCCGATGAAATGCTTCGCGGTTGCGGCAACCGTGTCGTCGGCGCCGAGCCCCGAGCCCTGGAGGCCCGCGATGCACGCGGCGCCGAGACGCGAGACGAGGTCAGCAGCCTCGCCGTAGCCCTCGTACGTCCGGCCCCAGCGGATGTCCTGCGGGACCGCAATCACGGGCCCGAAGTCCCAGCGGATCCCCGTCGCGTTCATCTCGAGCGCCGTTGCGGCGCAAGCCTGCTGGACGAGCGCGGGATCGTTCGTCGCCCCCATCCCGACGTTGTGCGGGAAGATCGTCGCCCCCTGGACGTTGTTGTGGCCGTGGACCGCGTCGACGCCGTAGAGGATCGGGATGCCGAGGCGGGTCCCGAGGGCGGCCTGCTGGTACGCGTTCACCATGTCGTACCAGGCCTTGGGAGTGTTCTGGTCCGGTGATCCGCCGCCACCGCTGAGCACGGACCCAATCGCGAACGCGCCCGCGTTTGTCGCGTCGATCGCGTTCTTCTCGATCTGGGTCATCTGGCCGATCTTCTCGTCGAGCGTCATCTGGCCGAGGAGCGCGGCTACCCGCTCGTCGACGGGCTTCGTCGCGTCGAGCCAGGGGCGACCCGTGACCTCCGAACCGGACGCCGCCGGGCCGGAGGCGCTGGGCGCGGTCGCGACCGGCGTCCCTGAGCCCGCGGGCGTGCCCGTGGGACTCGTCGAACCGCAGCCCGCCGCGAAGAGCACGATCGCGGTGACGCCCAGGACGCGGCAGCGGTGCGAGATGGCCATTCCTACTCCTTCGCTGAGGACAGTGTGTCGCGTGGGACGCGGACGGTCAGCCGGACGATGGAGCCATGCCGGGCGAAGATCGCCTGACTGGCGTCGTCCGGGAGCTCGTTGCCGGCGATCAGCTCGCTGGGACCGCCCGGACGATCGACGACGACGGATGGACGGTCGGCCAGCACGTAGCAGACCGGCGTGCCGCAATAGGTGAAG
>DATLVO010000088.1:0-7386 GCA_035577485.1 Verrucomicrobiia bacterium | reverse complement strand
GGGACCGCGCCGGCCCAGGTTCCGGGGCCCGAACGCGACCTCGGGCCGGACCCGCCCGGCGAAGATCTGGCGGTCGGGATCCTGGAACGCCAGCCCGACGGTCCGGGCGAGCTCCGCCACGTGACGGTCGCGGATGTCGTGGCCGTCGACGAGCACCCGTCCGACCGACGGCCGCAAGAGGCCGTTGAGGTGCCGAACGAGGGTCGATTTGCCCGACCCGTTCTGGCCGACGATGGCGAGCCGCTCCCCCGGCTCCACCGTCAGGGTGACGCCGTCGAGGGCCTGGACGCCCCCGGGATAGGTGAAGCCCAGTCCCTCGACCTGGATCCGGGCGGTCATCGCGCCATCTCCGCGAGGATCGCCTGGTCCACTCGGTCGACGACGGTCGGCGGCAATTCCGCGCCTGCGATCGCCCTCCGCAGCCGGACACCGGGCGGCTGGTCGACGCCGACCGTGACGAGACCGGGGTCGGCGAGCACCTCATCGGCGGTCCCGCCGGCGACGCTCTGACCGGCCGACAGGACGATCACGCGGTCACAGATTGCCTCGAGCAATCCCGTCTTGTGCTCGACGACCAGGACCCCCGCGCCGGTGTCGGCGACGATCCGTCGGATGGCCTCGCCGACCAGGCGCGTTCCCTCGGGATCGAGCTGGCTCGTCGGTTCGTCGAGGACGAGTGCCCTGGGCCCCAGCGCGAGCACCGACGCAAGCGCGACGAGCTGCGCCTGCCCGCCGGAGAGGCGGTTGGGATCGCGCGGGGCGAGTGGCGCGATCCGCAGCAGCTCGAGCGATCGTTCCACGCGGACGCCGATCTCGTCGCGGGGGAGGCCGATGTTGCGCGGCCCGAACGCGATCTCCTCCCAGACCGTCGCCGACGTCCCCGACAGCTGGGCCTGCGGGTCCTGGAAGAGGATCCCGCAGCGGAGCGCCGCCTCGTGCGGCGGCAGCGCCGACGTCGGGCCGTCGACGAGCCAGACGTCGCCCTCGAGCCGGCCGCCGGTGATGAGCGGTGCAAGCCCGGCCGCGACCAGGCAGACCGTGCTCTTGCCGGCGTCGTTCGGCCCGACGATCCCGACGACCTCACCGGGGGTCACGGCAAGGTCGACGCCGTCGAGCGCCCACGTTCTCGCGCCGGCGTACTGGTAGCGCACTGCCGAGAGCCGGATCGCGACCGTCGATCCTGTCTGCGCGTCGGTCACGGGAGGGAAACGACGCCCGCGACGGTCAGGGCGACGAGCGCGAGCGAGCCCAGGCCGATCGCCCACCGTGCCGCGCGCTGCGACGAGCTGTCCGGGAGGTCCCGGATGAGGGTCCTCGGTCCGCGAGCCGTGAAGGCCCGCGCCTCCAGCGCCAGTGTCCGCTCCTCGACGTCGCCGAGCGCGCCCAGGACCATCGGTCCGGCCAGGGGCAGGACACCGCGAATCCGGCGGAGCCACGATCCCTCCGTGTCCATGCCGCGCGCCCGCTGTGCCTCGACGATCTCGCCGGCCCGCGCGATCATCCGCGGCACCGTCTGGATCGCGGTGCCGATGACGAACACCGCCCGCCGGCCGAGACCGCGTCGCTCGAGATCGGACAGGAGATCGTCGGTCGGGGTCGTGAGCGAGAACGCGGCGACGGACAGCGCGAACGCGATCACGCGGAGCGTGCCCTGCAGCCCGGCGGTGAGGCCGCTCCCGGTCGCGACGATCGGTCCCAGCCGCACGAGCGGGTCCGTCGCATCGGGGAAGAAGAACGTGTTGACGAGCAGGATCGAGGCGACGAGCGGAATCGTCGCGAGGAGGTAGGGGCCGATCGACCGCCCGATGCCCGCCACGAGGACGATGGCGACGACGACGGCGAGCATGGCGATCGGACCGGTCCAGCCACGCACGCCGAACGCGACCAGGGCCGTCGCGAACGCGACCACGAGCTTGGTGGTCGGGTTCAGCGAGCGGTACGGCCCCGACGGAGGACGCGCGACGTACCCGGGGATCCGCCCGCCGGGCGTGGCACGTGTGTCGACTATCTCCAGCTTGCGCTCGCTCGATCAGTCGCGGCCGACGGCGAGGCGCTCGCCGAGCGGGAACCTGGCGAGGACCCGCGTCGAGAGGCTCGAGAGGATGATAAAGACGACGAAGCTGGTGATCGTCTTGTCGATCGGGTCGCTGAACAGGCCCTGGCCGAGCGACGCCTGGAGCACGTCGGACCCGCCCTGCCGGAGGGCGGCCACGAGCAGGTCGGTGCCGGATCCGGTCACCCCGCCGAAGGCGATCGCCGCGATCGGCGCCGAGACGAAGGCGGCCACGATCCCCGTGATCACGCCCGCGACGGCGACCCAGAACCCGGCCAGGTCCCGGCGGATGAAGATGAACGCCGCGACGACGACGGCGGCAATGGCGGCGATCGCGATCGCCGCGGTGTAGACCCAGTCCGGATATCCGCCGATGTTCGGGTTGGTGTAGGCCGGGTTGCTGAAGATCGGCACCGCGATGAGGAACACCAGCGCCGCCCCGACGAGCGCGAACAGTCCGAGCTGGGTCCCGCTGGCCGGCCGCGGCCGGTAGATGCCGAGCTGGCCCCACAGGCCGGCGAGCAGGCCGATGACCCCGGCCGTGATCGCGAACGGCCCGATGGTCCCGCCACCGATGCCCGGCGCGTACTGCCAGATCAGGTTCGAGAGGATCCCGGTCAGGGCGCCCGGGATCGGTCCCGCCAGGACGCCGACGAGGATCGTCCCGATCGAGTCGAGGTAGATCGGGAGCTTGAGGACGGTCTGGACGGTGTACCCGAGGACGATGTTGATCGCGATCGCGACCGGCATCAAGACGATCACGCGGGTGCTGAACATCCCAGCCATCGAACCCTCCTCCGTGGCGCCACCGTGGACGCGCCGGTCGCTGTGCCCGCGATCCTCGCGCCCATCCTCCCGTCGCTAGTGTGCTACGTCGTGCGGCCTGCCGCCAGCCGTCCGACGCGGTCGACGAACCGCCGCAGGAACTCGTCCGCGTCGGCGTCCACGGCCACCTCCAGGTTGGCCGGCTTGCCCCACACCCGCCGCCAGTCCGTGACGGTCTCGCCGGTCGTCAGCGTGCCGCCGAGCTCGACGTCGACCGGGACCGCCTCGGTCCGGACGAGCGACGGGTCGAGCGCCGCCGCGACGGCCAGCGGATCGTGGATGAACGCGCCGTAGAAGCCGTCGAAGCGGCTGTGGAACTCCATGTACCAGCGCAGCGCGTCGGCGACGTATCGCACGATCGGGTTGCTCGCCACCGAGCGACTCGCGCGCATCGGGTCCTCACCGCGCGCGAGCGCCAGCGAATCGTCGGGCGTGCTCCCGGCCGCCCGGGCCAGGGCGACGACGTGGTCCGGCAGGATCCGGGCCTTCTCGGTGACGTCGAGGCCGAGAGCGACGGGCAGACCGTGGTGATGGACCTCGGCCGAGGCTCCCCAGGCGAGGAACGCGATCCGCGCGGCCTCCGGGTCGCAGTGGATGTTCCACTCCGAGGTCGGGGCGGTGTTGCCCGGATGGCGGTACGCGCCGCCCATCAGGACCCAGCCCTTGAGGAGGCGTGGCAAAGCCGGCTCGCGGAGCAGGGCCACGGCGAGGTTCGTGAGCGGTCCGCAGGTCACGAGGGTGATCTCGCCGGGTCGCCGGCGGGCCTCGTCGATGATCAGGTCCGTGGCGTGCCGCTCGCTGAGGGCTCGGGTCGCCGGCGGTAGCTCCGCGTAGCCGAGCCCCTGCGGGCCGTGCGTGACGGGCGTCGTCTCGACCGGCCGGACGAGCGGCTGCTCCCGGCCGAGCGCGACCTCCAGATCGGCCCGACCGGCGAGCTCCAGGACCGCCCGGGTGTTGCGCTCGACCTGGCGCGCGTCGACGTTGCCTCCGACACAGGTGACGGCGACGAGCTCCGCCTCGGGGCTGGCGGCCGCGTAGAGGAGGGCAAGCGAGTCGTCGATGCCGGTGTCGACGTCGAGGATCAGCGGGATCGTGGCGGTCATGCCCGGGACGGTACCGCAGCGCGAGCCGCTCGGTTGGGCCGGCCGACCCTCAGCGTGGTGGACGCCACATCGTCGTGATCACGCGCTCCTCGTCGACCGTCCGGAACGAGCCGACCGGCTCGAACCCGACGCTCTGATAGCGCCGATCGTTCGCCGGGTTCGTCGACTCGAGGTACGCGGGCACGCGGTCCGCGTCGAGGCGGGCGAGATCGTCCGCCAGCAGTGCCATCCCGAGACCGTGTCCGCGATGATCCGGGTGCGTCCCGAGGAGTGAGAGATAGGCGTGCGGCGGACCGTCGGGATGCGTCGCCTCGAACCGGTCGACGAGGGCACGGAACTCCGCCGCGGCAGCCGGCACGAGGATCCGGTCGAGGGCCTGGTCGAAGGCGTGCTCCTCTGCTTCCGAGAGCTCCGTTCCGTCGGGCGGGATCCAGACCGAGACCGCGGCGCCGTTGGGGAGCAGGCGCGTCCACGGGTACCGAACCGCGCCCGCGATGAAGAACCGCCAGAGCGTGGCCTTGTCGGCGAGGGATGTCACGGACCCGCCCATCGCCGGGGACCAGACCGGATCGTCCGCGAAGGCGAGGGTGATCGTGCGCGTGACGAGGTCGATGTCGTCCGGCCCGGCCGTCCGCGGCGTCACGCCGCGATTTGACCGGCCCGAGCGACCTCGATCGGGACAAAGGGCATCAAGATCACGCCCCGCCGATCGCCAGGATCGGTCCGAGGATTCCGACGACGAGGAGGAGGCGCAGGATCGGGCCCGGGTGACGGCGCATCGTCGGCGGATTCTAGCCGTGGAGTGCCAATCGCCCCCGGACCCGTCGCGGTCGATCCCGGGTCGGCGCGGCCGCCGAAGACGCGACGCACGGGCCGGAACCTACACTCTCGACGTGCCCGAGTCGCCGGTCCCGCCCGCTCCGCCGATTGCTCCGTACGAGCGCCGACACGCCGCGGTCCGGCCGTGGGACCCGCGCGCCATCGAAGTGGCCACGCGGGTCATCGCCCTGATCGAGGCGCGCCGCCCGGACCTCCATGTCGAGCACATCGGCAGCACGTCGGTGCGGGGCCTGCCCGGCAAGGGGATCGTCGACCTCGGGACCGAAGCCGACCCGGCCGAGATCCCGGCGATCACCGCCGCGATGTACGAGCTCGGGTTCGGTCCGCAGCCCGGTCCGGCTCCCTGGCCGCCGACGCGGCCCATGCATGTCGGCGCGTACCACCTCGACGGGGTCGAGTACCGGATCCATTTCCACGTCCATCCCCACGGCGGCGACCTCGAGAAGGACCTGCGGTTCCGGGAGGCGCTCCGGTCGGACCCCGAGCTGGTCGCGGGCTATGCCGCCGTCAAGCAGCAGATCGTCGACGCGGCCGGCGGCACGCTCGATGGCGTCGTCTACCAGGAGGCGAAGGGCGGCTGGATCCTGGGCGTCTACGATCGACTCGGCATCGAGCGCCCCGCGAACGTCGGCGGGGGCCCGAGCGGCGAGGCCGGGTCGGACCCGGGACAGGAGGAGAGCCCGCATGCACGAGGCTGAGCGCGGCGGCGCGGGCCGGGTCGGGATCGTCGTCGGCAGCCGTTCCGACATCGCCGCGGCGGAGAAGGCGGCGGCCGTTCTCGACGAGCTCGGCGTTCCGTCCGAGACGCGGGTCATCTCCGCCCATCGCGCACCGGCGCTCCTCGCCCGGTTCATCGCCTCCGCCGACGATCGCGGGATCCGGGTGTTCATCGCGATCGCTGGCCTGGCCGCCCACCTTCCGGGCGTCGTCGCCTCGCAGACGACGCTGCCGGTCATCGGCGTGCCGATGCCGGGCGGCGTGTCGGACGGCCTGGATGCGCTCCTCGCGATCGTCCAGATGCCGAAGGGGGTGCCGGTCGCCACCGTCGGCGTCGGCAACGGGGAGAACGCCGGCCTCCTCGCCGCGGCGATCCTGGCGACCTCCGATCGAGATCTTCGGGATCGTCTCGCGGCCCGCCGGGCCGCCCAGGCCGAGGCGATCGCGGCGGACCCGGCGAACGAGGGCCTCTGACCGAGGCGGGTCCGGGGTCGGTCCGAATCGGGGTCTTCGGCCGGCGGTCGTACACTCCCCGCACGATGGATGACGAGCGCTGGGAACGGGGCATGCCGGTTCTCGAGCGACAGCCGGTCCGGGTCCCGATCCTGCCGCCGAGCCTCCAGGGCCTGCCCCCGCGATCGGTCCCGGAGACCGCCCCGACGCCCCTCGAGAAGCATTACGTCCTGCTGTCCGTCCCGGTCCTGATCCTCGGCGCGATCGCGATCACCGCGCTCGAGCTGGGGACGCCGCTCGGCAGCCCGTTGATCAAGCTCTGCGTCCTCGTCGCGGCGCCGCTCCTCGTCGTCACGACGGCCGATGCCGTCATCCGGATTTGGCGCTCGGCCTGGGCGTGGATGCCGGTCGACCGGGCGAAGGGCCTGTTCCGCCTGGCCTGGGTCGTCACCAGCCTCGTCGGCCTCGCGGCCCTCGTGGCCGCGTCGGCGGTCGTGATCCTCGCCTGATGGAAGGCGAGCGGACGCCCGGGCCCGACCCGTTCCTGGATCCGTTCGGCCGCGGGCCCGATGCCCGCTCGACGAACATCCCGTCGGGCGGCGGCGTCCCGGCCTGGCTCGCAGCGACGCTCAACTACTGCTCCCGCTGCGGCACGGAGCTGACGTTCGGCGAGATCGAGGGCGAGGATCGGCAGCGGCTCGGCTGCCCGTCGTGCGGCCACATCGCCTACGTCAACCCGAGGCTCGTCGTGACGACGATCCCGGTCACCGAGGATGGCAACGTCGTCCTGCTCCGGCGGGGCATCGATCCGGGCAAGGGCTGGTGGGCGCAGCCCGGCGGCTTCCTCGAGGTCGACGAGACGGTCACCGAGGCGGCGGTCCGGGAGACGCTCGAGGAGACCGGGCTGATCGTCCAGCCGGGCGAGATCGTCGGCCTGTACTCTCGGCTCGAGGCGGCCGTCGTCGTGCTCGCGTTCGAGGCGCGCATCGTCGGCGGGTCGTACCGCCTGAACCCGGAGGCGCTCGAGATCGAGGCGTTCCGGCCTGACGCGATCCCGTGGAAGGGGATCGCCTTCAAGACGACCTACTGGGCGCTGCACGACTGGCTGAACCGCCGCCGACCGGACATCCACCCAGCGGACCGCCACTGGGACGAGTAGCCCGGGTCCGCGCAGCTCCAGCCGTCGCTGCGCGCCCGCGCAGTCTCCGAACGGTGAGTTCCCGCGCTTTTGTTGCGGTCGGGCCCACAAACGCCGGCCGGACCATCGTCTTCGGCCAGATTCGCGCTCGTCCGCCTTCGGATGGTGCGGTGACCGCCACACGTGAGGCCCGGCTGCTCCGTCCTTCGTCCGTTGTGGTGGTCAGCGCAACAGGATCGGCCGCTGGGCGCGCGCGG
>DATLVO010000087.1:0-3581 GCA_035577485.1 Verrucomicrobiia bacterium | reverse complement strand
CCGCTCGGCATCCTCGGGCTGTCCGCTGGCCTGTTCACCCTCGGCGGCGCACTGGGGCAGGGCATCTCCAAGGCTACCGAGATGGGCAAGGCCGCTTCGCGCCTCTCGGCGATGACCGGGCTTGCGACCGAGACGACCAGCGCGCTGTCGGCGGCGTTCGACCACTTCGGTATCGGCGTCGATAAGCAGATCAGGCTTGTGGGGTTCCTCGAGAAGAACGTCGGCCTCCTCGCCGCGCGCAAGGGCGCCATCGCGGACTTCGAGAAGACGTTTGGGCTCGCTCTCACCGACGCCAACGGCAAGCTGAAAGATGCCAATGAACTGATCCTCACCTCGGCGGACTACTTCAACAACAAGAGCATCCCGGCGACGACCAAGGCGGCGGCGCTGGCGAAAATCTACGGGCGGGCGTGGCAGGACCTCATCCCGATCCTGTCGGCCGGACGAGCCGGTATCCAGGGCGCCGAGGAGGAGGCCGCGAAGTTCGGCCTGACGCTGACCAAGGACAACATCGGCGCATTGACCCGGCTTCGCGAGGCGACCCGCAACTGGGGTACTGCGCTCGGCGGGTTGGAGGTGCAGATCGGCCTGCTCGTCGTCGGGCCGCTGACCGATCTCGCCAAGTTCGGGACCGAGTTCATTGCCAAGAACCGGCAGGGCATCCAACAGTTCTTTCAGAACCTCATCAAGACTGCGCAGGGCTTCGCGGCGTTCGTCACGGGAACTGTGGTCCCCACGCTCGTGTCCATCGGCACCGCGGCGAAGTCGGCATGGAACGCGGTGCCGGCTCCGCTTCGGGACCTGCTCGTCAAGGGCTTCATCGCCGACAAGGCGGTCAAGTTCCTGTTCGGCTTCTCTCCGATCAAGTTCGCTACGGACGCGCTCGGCGGGCTCGCCAAGAGCTTCTTTGGCCGAGGTGGCAACCCGGCCATGCCGCTGTTCGTGGCCGATGTCACGGGCGGGCTCGGGCGCGGCGCAGCCGGCGGCGCTGCGGGTGGCGCGGGCGGCCTCATCAAGAGCGGCGTCCAGTTCATCCTGCCGATCGGGCTCGGCATCCTCATCGCCAACGCCATCCGGGAGGCGGCAGGGCTGACCCCGGAGGAGTCCGCCGCTCGCCAGAACACCGGGCAGTTCGGTCCGCGCTCGGCCGGCAACGTGCCGACTACGGGTCCAAGTGATCGCGGCCTCGACAGCGCCGCCCTCCACGGGATGCTCGCGGACCAGCGCGGCATCTTCGACAAGCTCGGGAGCTCGATCCAGTACTCGGTCAACAGCGTGCTCCATGCCCTCGGCAAGGAATTCAGCGACATGGAGCACACGCTCCGCACCGCTCGGGGAACCGACGCCGTGGCCAAGGCGGTTGCCGCTGCGGTGGCGCTCGTCGTCGGCAAGGGCCGGGGCAACGTTGCGGGAACCGAGTCTGTCCTCGCCGACCTCAAGCACCAGCTCGCGAACACCCATGATCCGAAGCTCCAGACCGCTCTCCGCGACGCGATCCACAAGGTCGAGCAGAAGGTCGTCGGGCGGGAGTTCGTCGCCAAGCAAATCGTCGCCGCCGACAAGATCGCCAAGTCCACCGAGTCGACCAAGCAGAAGGTGGCCGACCTGACCGCGATCCAGAAGACGCTGGAGGGCCGGAGCACCAAGGCGATCGAGGTAGTGCAGAAGAAGATCGACGCGGCCAAAGCGGCACAGGTGGCGGCCGCGAACAAGACGACCGCCGCCGGCTGGGGCACCGCTCGGGCGATCCAGGAGAAGGACCTCTCGGTCACGGTCAACAACAACGTCTCGATCCGCGACATCTACAACGGCCAGAAGAAGATCAGCCGCGTGTTCGCGACCGTCTCGTGAGCCTCCTCTGCATCCTAAACGGCGCGGACATCGGGACGACCCGCATTCGGCTGCGCTCGGGCAAGGAGAACGGCTTGCCGGGCCTCACGACCTCGGCCAACGGGCAGGGCTCCATCGGCGGCGTGGTCCTCGACGACCCCACCGCGAACCTCACCGTCCGGGGCTGGATGCCGATCACGGTCGACGAGACCGATTGCGTCGGCGCGACACGGATCGGAACGGGCTACGTCGGCGAGCGCACATACCAACGCGGTAGCGGCAACTCGCTCATCACCGGGGCGGCGCGGGAGATCGACACCGACATCTACGATCCGATGACGCTCCTGTCGTTCCTGCTCATCACCGAGCCCGACGGCAACCGGCCGGCCGAGACGCACAACGCCCGCATCACGTGGCTGCTCGCCTCGAACTACATCCCAGGACACCTCATCACCGACTTGGGGCTGGTGGATGCCTCGCACCCGCGTCCGTTCCCAGCCACGGACTACCGGGGCAAGTTTCCCGTCGAGGTGCTGACCGACATCGCGGCGCCGATCTTCAAGACGTTCTTCGTCTACTGGGACCAAACGGCGCACTCCCTCGGGCTGTTCTTCGACGATGTGACGGCGGTCACGAACACCGCGACGCTCACGATCTCCAACGTCGCGGCCGACGTGAACAACACCACGTGCTTCTACCCGTCCAAGGACGCTCGCCTCGGCGTCGATCCGTCGTCGGTCTACGCCAAGGGCCGGCAGGTGTACCGGAACGGCGTTGTCATCGAGAACAACAACGCCACGGCGACCACGTTCTTCACAGGGCTCGGCTACCGCGGGGTCGAGGTCGACA
The DNA here is from genome assembly GCA_035577485.1 of Verrucomicrobiia bacterium. Taxonomy (GTDB): domain Bacteria; phylum Chloroflexota; class Limnocylindria; order Limnocylindrales; family CSP1-4; genus CF-46. Next base: position 902 of record DATLVO010000087.1, on the reverse strand, counting down.
ACGACCGCAACGGTCTGGAGACCACGGCCCGGACGCAGCTCGACAGCATCCTCAGCCAGGATTCGCTCGAAGCCGAGACCCTGCAGTTCACCGTCCAACTTCCCTCGACCAAGGTGGGGCTCATCGACGCCGGGATGCGGTTAGGGGTCCGGTTCCAGCACCTTCCCGGATACGAGACGCTGACCTACATCCGGGTCGAGGGCCGGACGATCATGCAGTCCGAGGGCACGGACAAGCAGTACGACGTCCAGCTCACGTGCTCGAATCACGGCCTGACCACGGCGGTCAGCGGTGGCGATCCGGGCAACTTCCCGGCGCCCCGTGGTTGCACGAACCTCAATCTCATCAACTACTACTCCCATGCCGACGCGGGAGACGTAGGAGTCACCCCGCTGGTCTGGGGATCAGGCACCCCGACGCAGGGCGCGGCCTTCACCCCGACGGCGGGCAATGTCCTGCTGGTCATGGGCGCCCGGCGGGACGGGTCGGTCGATGGCACGACGCCCACGGGCTGGACGAAGCAGATCGAGGTCACGGCCGTCGGTGGAGAGGACGGCGTGGCGGCGTTCACGAAAGTCTCCGACGGGACGGAGACGCAGTTCGCCATGACCACGCACTTCCCCGTCGACTGGGTGGTATTCGAGGTCGCAGGTGTGACGCTCACGGGCATTCTGACCGCCAGCACCACCAAGGCCGGCCCGGCGTCCACGTGGTCATCGGGCTCGATCAGCCCGACCGCGGGACAGGCACTTTTCATCGCGGGCTGCATCGCCGGCGAGAACGACACGTGGTTGGGAACCGGAGCTCCAGCAGCAGGCTGGACGGAGTACGGCGACTTCGGGCAGCGGGGAGACCACCCGCACACCACCGAGCTCGGCCAGATCGTGACGTCGGCCTCGGGC
>DATLVO010000086.1:0-4757 GCA_035577485.1 Verrucomicrobiia bacterium | reverse complement strand
GCCAGGTCGAGGATGACGTCGCGCTCGGTCACAGCTCGTACCCACGCTGCGTGCGGCGGAGCAGGAAGAGGAAGAACGGCGCCCCGATCGCCGCCGTCACCACCCCGACCGGGACCTCGCCGAGGCTCCGGGCGAGGACGTCGGCGAGGGCCATCAGGCCGGCCCCACCCAGCGCCGAGAGCGGCAGGACCAGACGCGCATTGGGCCCGACCATCAGCCGGACCACATGCGGCACGACGAGCCCCACGAACCCGATCAGGCCGCTCACGGCGACGCACGCCGCGGTGATGAGCGACGCAAGGGCGAGGAGGATCGCCCGCTCCCGACGAACGTCGACCCCGAGATGGGCGGCCGCGTCCTCGCCGAGCAGCAGCCCGTTGAGCGATCGTGCCCGCGCGAGGACGAGCACCGACGCCACCGCGACGATCGGGACGAGGCCACCGAGGCGGCCCCAGGAGGCGCTCTCGAAGCTCCCGAGGAGGTAGGCGAAGATCTGTCGGAGGGCCGTCCCGGACAGGTACATCGCCATCGCGAGACCGGCCGCGAGCAGCGAGCCGAAGGCGTACCCGGTCAGGAGCAGGCTGGTCATCGGGGCGCTGCCGCCGACCCGGGCCAGCCGGTAGACGACGGTGATCGAGCCGAGGGCGCCGACGAAGGCGAGGCCCTGGAGGAGCCCGAACTCGAGGATCACGAACCGGATCGGGATCAGGACGGCGATCGCCGCTCCCAGCGCTGCGCCGGACGCCGTTCCGAGGACGTACGGATCGGCCAGCGGATTGCGGAGCAGCCCCTGGAACGTGGTCCCCGCGACCGCGAGCCCGAGACCGACGACCATCGCTTCGAGGACGCGCGGCAGACGGAGGTCCCAGACGATCGTCTCGGCTGTCGGCGACCAGGTCCGGGCCACGTCGAGGCCGAGCAGCCGATGGGCGAGGATCCCGAGCGTGTCGCCGGGGGCGACCGCGACGCTGCCGACGCCGACGCCGGCCAGAAGCGCGACGACGAGCGCGACGATCCCGGCCATGGCGATCACCGTCGGGCGTCGCCGAGGCAGCGGCAGCCCGATCACCGGTCGGGCTGCCAGCGCGTCGTGGCGGGTCGTCATCGGCTCGCCGGCCGGTCGGTCATCGGCTCACCCGCCCGACGGGGCCGGCGCCAGGCTCGGCAGGACGACCTCGGGATGAATGGCGGCCACCAGCAGCCGGAGGCCGTCGACGAGCCGCGGACCGGGCCGGGTCACGACGATGTCGTCGATCGGCTTGATTGCGTGCGCTTTCACGGCGGTCAGACCCGCCCAGCCCGGACGCTTGGCGACGGCCGCGGCGGTCGTCCCGTAGGCCGAATCGCCGAGGATGATCAGCTCCGGATCGGCCGCGACGAGCTTCTCGACCGGCATCTCCCAATTGGTCGCGCTGCCGGTCGTGATCGGGGTCGCTCCGGCGAGCGAGATCATCTCGGCGTAGACGGACTGGTCGGCGATGCCGTAGATCGCCGGCTGATCGCCCGTCTCGTAGAACACGCGCGGCTTCGGGACACCGGCCGTGGCGACCGCGACCTGGTCGAAGCCGGCCTGCATCGAGGCAACGAGCTGGGTGGCCTCGGCGGTGTGGCCGGTCGCCGTGCCGGTCAGCGCGATGTCCTTGAGGACACCCTTGACGTCCGGCGCGTAGACGACGAGGACCGGTACGCCGACGGACCGGAGCTTGTCGATGGCGTCCTGGGGCGTCCCGCCGTTGCCGCCGGCGAGGACGAGGTCGGCGCCCGCGCCGACGATCTTCTCCACGTCGACGCCGGCGAAGGTCCCGAGGATCGGCACGGCCTTGGCCTCGGGCGGGTAATCGGCCGGGTCCTCGACCTTGCCGACGACCTGGGCGCCGGCATCCAGGGCGAACAGGACCTCGGTCTCGGCCGGGGTCAGCGAGACGATCTTCCGGGGGGCGGCCTTCAGACTCAAGGCCACGCCATCGTCACCGGTGATCGTGACAGGGAAGGCGGCGGCCGCGGCCGACGGCGAGGCGGAGGCGGGCGGCGTCGCGGTCGCCGGCGGGAGCAGGGACCCGGTCGCGTCCGGCGGCAGGGTCGGACGCGGGGTGGCGCCGCCACCGCAGGCGGCGACGACAACGGCGAGGAGCAGGGTTAGGACCGGCAATACCGGTCGGCGAGGATTCAGCGGATCGGGGCGGGGCGAGCGGAACAGGGACACGTCAGGCTCCAGGCGGCGGGGGTGCACGGAGGGGCCGGAACACACGAAACCCCTCGCTTCGGTCGAAGGAGGGGTGATCAGCCGGACGGTCGCATCGTGCCTGCCCTTTCTCTCGAAGGTAGAGCATCGACCGCGGGCCCGGCGACCGGACTTCCACCGCCCTCTTGGCGGTGGTTCACCGTAGCGGGACTGTGCCGGAATCACACCGGCTTCGCGACCCCGCGGCTTGGAGGTAGCGCGGTGATGCTACCACCTCGTCCGACGCTCGGCCGCCGACGACCTCGCTCGGTAGATCGCCAGATAAGCGGCGTGCGAGATGATCCCGACCTCGCCCTCCTCCCGCCATCGACCCACCGCCGGAGGAGGTTCAGCACAGGTGTCCGGTGTTCGATCGTGGCGCCGCCTCATTCCCCCACTCCTGTCCGCCGTGGTCCTGATGGCCGGCTCGGCGGCCGCCGCCCAGGCCGCTTATCCCGCGTCTGTCGACGTCAACCGGACGGGCTTCAACCCGCCGTGCGACGGCGACGCGAACTTCATCGTCCCGAAGATGCAGACCGCCGCCGAGGCCGCCTACAACCGGCTCGGCCACCTCGCGTCGGACTTCACGGGGGCCGCCTTCACCCGGGCCGCGACCCTGTCCCGGACGGTCAACGACTGGGGTTATTACGTGCACTCCCACGGCGACTTCTACTACAACGCCGACGGCCGCCGGTACACGGGCTTCCGCGAGGACTCCGGCGACTGCAGCCAGGCCGTGATCTTCTCGAAGGACATCAAGGCGAAGCGCGCCGGCCGGCAGAGCAACCTCGTCTTCGTCTCGACCTGCCACGCCGCCGATTCGAACACGACCCTCCCGGACGCCTTCGCGATCGAGAAGACGAAGTCGAGCGGATCGACCAACCAGGGCCCCGAGTTCTACGTCGGCTACATCGGCGTCCAGTGGGACAGCGACGAGTGGACGTTCGAGCAGCGCTACTGGAACGCTCTGGCCGGCGGAAAGTCGGTTGGCGCCGCGTTCGATGTCGCGATGCTCGGGAGCTTCGGCCACGCCGGCTTCGATGCCGACTGGTGGGGCACGTATCAATGGTCGGGGGTCGCCGGGCCCTGGACCGTCTGCAAGTACTGCAGCTAGGAGCGCGTGATGAGCACGATCACCCGTCTCCGCCGAATCGTTCCCGTCGTCACGATCGTCGCCGGTCTCGCCGCGGTCTCGATCGGGGCGGCGACCGGCCAGGGCGCCGACCCCTTCGTGGCGGGAGGGCCGTCGACGCGCGCCGTCCCGCTCGCCGCCACCCAGGTCGATCGGGCCAGGGCGCTCGGCCGCCAGCTCGCCGCTGCGCTCGGCCTGCCGGGCGTCAGCCAGCGCGTCGAGCGGCTCGACGATCGGTTCGAGCATCGGACCTACGATGAGGTCACCGCATTCGACGCCAGCAATCGTGCCGTCGCGATCGCGCGGTTCGAGACCGACGGGTCGGTCGCCATGGCCGTCGTCCTCGGCTGGCGGCCGGGTCGCGGTGCGCCCGTCGACCGGGCGTCGGCGGAGCAGCGTGGCCGGTCGTTCGTCCGCGCCGCGGGCCTCGTCGCCGACGGCCAGCCGGAGGTCCGGCCGACCGGCTCCGGCGGCTGGATGGTGTCGTGGTCCCGTGTCGCGGCGGGCGTCCCGATCCGCGGCGACGGCATTCGCGTCAGCCTCTGGGCGGACGGGACGTTCCACGGACTGACGCGGACCGAGCGCACGCTCGCGGCGCTCCCGGACCGCCAGATCTCCGCGGGCGCGGCCCGCCTGGCCGCCGCCAACTGGGCAAATGCCCGCTTCCCGGCGACGGCTAGCGGGATGCATGTCGCGTCCGTCGAGCGGGCCTGGGTCGCGCCGAACGGGATGTTCAGCGCGAACGGGCTCGACGCCCCGGCCGAGACCCTTCGCCTCGCCTGGGTCGTCCGGTTCGAGACCACCGGCCCGCTGGTGGAACGCCTACGATCGGTCGAGGTCTGGCTCGATGCCGGCGACACGACCGTGCTCGGAGGCGACGTGATCGAATGAGCCGCATCCCGCCGACCCGCCGCTCGCGCTCCGCTCCCACCCGCCTCACCATCGCGGTGGGCGCCCTTGCGGTCCTGATGGCCGCGGCCGCCTGCAACACGCAGGACTCGGTCGGTGGGCTCCTCGTCGCGACCGGAGGTCCGCTCCGCGTGACCGATGCCTCGGGCGCGCTCGTCTCGTTCGACGGTCCGGCCGAACCGGTCGTCGCGGTCTCGGCATCCGACGGCATCGTGGTCGCGACGACGGTCGCCGGAGGGTTCGTGACGTCCGACGGCTCGTCGCCGAACCGAACGTGGCGCCCCATCGGGGTGCCGCTCGGCGAGGCGTCCGATGTCCGGCTCGTGGCGATCTCGCCGCTCGGCCGAGAGCTCGCTGTGGCCGTCGGCGATCCGCAGGGTGCCGGGTTCAAGCTGATCGTGATCGACGTCGGCCTCGGCACGACGCGATCGTTCGCCGTGGACCGCGGATTGAACGGCTCTCCGTCCTGGATCGGGCCGGACCGGGTCGCCCTCG
>DATLVO010000085.1:0-34113 GCA_035577485.1 Verrucomicrobiia bacterium | reverse complement strand
CTGCCCGACTCGGCCTCGGTCGACCTCTGTCTGATCCTCGACCCGATGCTCGCGACGGGCGGCTCGGCGACGGCGGCGATCGAGGTCCTCAAGCGCTGGGGCGCGGTCCAGCCGGTGCGCATCAAGCTCGTGAACCTGATCGCGGCACCGGAGGGTGTGGCGGCCGTCGCCGCGGCGCATCCCGACGTCGAGATCTACTGCGCGTCGCTCGATCGCCAGCTCAACGACAAGGGCTACATCATGCCGGGCCTCGGCGACGCCGGCGATCGCCAGTTCGGAACGGGGAAAGCGGGGTGACGACGATGGGGGGCGAACCGCGTCGCGGCGTCATCGTCGCGGCGATCCTCGGCACGGTGTTCGTGCTGGCCGCCTGCAATTCCGAGCAGACGCCACCGACCGGACCAACCTCGTCGGCGACGGCCAGCGCCTCGGCAAGGCCGAGCGCGTCGCCGACGCCCGTGCCCAGCCGGGACCCGGGCCAGGTGGCGCTGACCAAGTTCTTCGCGCTGGTGACAGCCGACGGCTTCGACTACCAGGCGACCTTCAGCGGCGAGTCGCGCCATACCGTCAATGTCGTGCCGATCTCGAAGGGCCTCCTGCAGGTGAGCGGCAAGGATGTCCGCGTCCGGGCGACGTTCAGGATCACCGGCATCACGGAGACCGTCGAGCACCGGTACGTCGGGGGCAAGGCGTGGATCAAGTACGGGCCGACCGCCTGGGCGCGGCTGTCCGGCTTCGGGGCGGCCGATTCGATGGCCGCGTTCGCGGCGGTTCATGCGCCACCCGACGTCGCCTACCTGGGGCCGACCAAGGTCGGCGGCAAGACCTTCTACAGCGTCCGGATCGCGGCCGCGATCGTCCACCCGGTCATGATCCCCGCGGCCAACCTCACCGAGGAGTCGGTGACCGATTCCAAGATGGACGTGCTGATCGACGCCAACGGTCGGCCCATCTCGGCCACCGCCACGATCACGGGCCGTGGCCGCGTCTCCGGGCAGCTCCAGGAGATCATCATCGACCTGAATGTGACGTTCTCGAAGGTCGGCCAGCCGGTGACGATCGCCGCGCCCTGAGCGGCGACGACGCTCCGGATCGTCGGCTCAGGACTGCGGGGCGATGATGATGAACTTGCCGTACCAGAGCTTGTCGTAGGTCGACGTCGCGTCGAGCTGGTAGTACCGGTCGAGAGGCGACGCGGCCGCGGACACCGTGGAGTGACGCAGTCCGATCGGGTCGCTGATCGTCACCGACAGCACGCTGAACTGGCCATGGAGCGGGCTCCGCGTCGCGGTGTAGCCGGTCATCACGACGGCGTGCGTGCCGTGGGCGACCAGGAACCCGACCGGCTTGTTCGTCCACGCGAGGAGCCGGGCCGCCCGTTGAAGCGCGACCGTCTCGGAGTCGTAGGCCTCCCAGACGTAGGTCGTCGGGCGGCCGGTGTAGCGCGAGAAATAGGTGGCGGCGCGCGACCAGCCCAGCGGGTCGGATCCACGCTGGACCGCGTCGTTGAGCGCGTCGCGGGGCTGCTCGTAGCGGAGGATCGTGTACTGGCCGAGATTCAGGTCGCGACGGGCGATGAAGTTCATCATCATCGCCGTCGACGCGGCCGTGCACGTCCGGCCGTCGATCTGGCGCTCGTAGCCGGCCGAGAAGTAGAGGTCGCGGCTGTCGCCGCCGCCCGCGCCGACCGGACCGGCACCGATGGCCGTCACCGCCAGCAGGCCGAGGACGACCGGGATCAGGGCGCGTCGCGATCGACCGGGCAGCGCCCGCACGAGGATGCGGGGCGATCGGAGGCGGCGAAGGCGGGCGGGCATCTGGGCTCCTCTCGGCGATCGAACCGGGAGCGGTGAGCGCTCCGGACGTCGCGCCGGTGTGGGCCGACGAGATGCCCGACGACGGCCGAACTGGGTGGCCGAGGCCGGAGCATCGGGCCGCAGGGTCGGTCTTCCGTCCGTCGGAGTCGACCGGTCCAGTCTAGCCCGGCGTGCAACCCGGACCCCGCCCGGACCTTCGGCCCGCCGGGATCGACGTTCAGACAGCAAGCGAGGCCCCGAATCAGACGACCGGCCCCGTCGGGGCCGGCCGTCCGGATCTGCGAGTGGCTGGGGTCAGTTGCCGCCCGGTGTCACCTGGACGGTCCCCTTCTTGAAGTCGGCGCCCTTCGTGTCGTCGGTGATGCCGGCGAGCGCCTGGGTGACGAGATCCGTCGTGTAGGCGTCGATGCTCGGATTGTTCTTGATGATGCCGGCGCCCTTGGCGACCTTGACGGTCTGGCCCCAGAACACCGGGTCGATCATCCCGACGCCGACCGGCGACGGCCAGATCAGCGCGTTGATCTCATTCATCATCCACTTCTGGTGACCGGCGCCGAGCTGGCTGCCCGCGTCGGTCGTGTACTGGACGCAGTCGTCCGGGTGATCTCGGCAGTAGATCCAGCCCTTGAGCGACGCTCGGATGAAGCGAACGGCAATGTCCTTGTTGCTGCCCTGGTCGAGCCACGCCTTGCGGGCGAAGATCGCGTCCTGGAGCATCGCAACCCGGTAGTCGTTCCAGTTGATGATGTTGAGATCGTCCGGCGAGTACAGCTGGCCGGTCTCGGGATTCGTGGTCTCGAGCACCTGGGCGTACTCGTTGTAGATCATCGCCTCGGCGGCGGTGATCTCGTGGGCCAGGAACGCCTTCATGTCGAAGGCCTGGATGACCTGCTGGTACTGCGAGTCCGGCTTGCCGCCGTTCTCGAGGCCCGGCGTCAGGCCGCACTTCAGCAGCCCTGCGGTGACCTCGAACTCGTTGCCGAAGCCCCACGTCCCGACTTTCTTGCCGGCGAGCTTGCACGGATCGGTGATGCCGTCGGCCTTCCATGTCACCGACAGCGTGCCGGAGCGCTGGAAGATCTGGGCGATGTCGATGAGGTCCGACCCACCTTCGCGGGCCTCGAGGACCTTTGGCACCCAGCTGATCGTGAACTCGGGGCCGTCGGCCTTCGAGCCCTCGACCTGGGGCACGACGTCGGGGCCACCCGGGACCATCGTGACGGTCAGGTTCTCGGCCTTGAAGAAGCCCTGCTTATCGGCCGCGAAGTAGCCCGCGAACTGGGCCTGCGGCGCCCACTGGAGCTGCAGGCGAACCGTTGCCGCGGCTGCCGACGTGCTCGGCGACGCGGACTCCGTGCCACCCGTTGCGGCGGTTGACGGGCCGACGCTGGGCGGCGTTTGCGACGACGGGGTCGTCGACGCTGCCGGTGAACAGGCGGCGAAGACGAAGATCGCCGTCGCGGCCAGCGCGAATACGCGCCTCTTGCCCATGGACTCCTCCTGCCCTGCGCCTCGCCCCACCGGCGCGCGCGTGTCCTCGGAACGGCGATCAATGTCGCCGAGGGCGGAAGGATACGACGTCGGTAGGGCCGCGGTCACGCGTTTCGCGTGGAATCGCCAGCCCTCGGGTCTCAGCCCTCGCTGCGCATCGCGGCGTGCCACGGGATCACGATTCGCTCCACCGCGACGATCACGAGGTAGAACGTGATGCCGGTCACGGCGCCGAGGAGGATCGCCGCCCAGGTGACGTCATATTTGAGGGCGCTGGCGCTGCCGAGGATCACCTGTCCCAGGACCGAGGTCGCCCCGCCGAAGTACTCGCCGACGATCGCGCCGATCAGGCTCAACGTCGTCGCGATCTTCATCGCCGTGAAGAAGTACGGGAGGGCGTTCGGGATCCGAACCTTCCGGAGGATCGTCCCCTCGCTCGCGGCATACGATCGCATCAGCTCGAGCGACGCGGGCTCGACCTGGACGAGTCCACGGATGACGTTGGCCATCACGGGAAAGAACACGAGCACGGCGGCCATCAGCGCCTTGGACAGTGGGTTCGAAAGGCCGAACCAGTTGTTCAGGAGCGGGGCGAACGCGATGATCGGGACCGCGTTCGCGCCCACCGCAAGGGGCAGCAGGATGCCGCGGGCCAGGACCCAGCGCGCTGATGCGAAGGCGACGATCAGGCCCGCCGTCGTGCCGATCGCCAGACCGAGGAGCGCCTCCTGCAGGGTCGCCACGGCCGATGGCATCAGAGGGAACCGGCCGCCCGACCAGTTGGCCTGAAGCGCCGCCACGATCGCGGACGGCTTCGGCAGGACGAACGACTGGAGGTTCAGCGCGCCGACGAGGATCTCCCAGGCCGCAAGGCCGCCGACGAAGACGACGATGGTCGGGACGTAGAACGCGATCGCCCGAACCGTCCGGCCCTGCCGCGAGGAACGCCGGCCGGGATCGTTTCGCGGGATCGAGCCGCCGAGGACAGGATCGACCATCGCCGTCACCCGACGGCACCCTCGGCGATCGTCCGATCGAGCGATCCGCCGCCGGCCGGCCGGCCGGCATCGTCCACGGCCCCGCCGCCGGCCCGAAGCGCCTCACGGACCTCGGTCACGACCTCGAAGTACCGGCGGGTCTCCCGCGTCTGCTCGGTCCGGGGCCGGGGCAGGTCGACGTCGATCACCTTCGTGATCCGACCTGGCCGGGCGCTCATCACGACCACCCGCGAGGACAGGAACACGGCTTCGGGGATCGAGTGGGTCACGAAGAGGACCGTGGTGCCGGTCTGCTGCCAGATCCGGAGGACCTCGGAGTTCATCCGCTCGCGGGTCATCTCGTCGAGTGCGCCGAAGGGCTCGTCCATCAGGAGGATCGCGGGCTCGATGGCGAGCGCTCGCGCGATCGCGACGCGCTGCTGCATCCCGCCGGACAGCTGGTACGGGTGATGCCGGAGGAAGTCGCCGAGCTCCATCAGCTCGAGCATCTCCCGCGCCCGGGACGTGCGTCGCGCGGCGTCGTACCCGAGCATCTCCAGCGGAAGCTTTACGTTGTCCTCGACCGTCCGCCAGTCGAACAGCACCGGCGCCTGGAACACGATGCCGTAGTCGCGGTCACGACGGGCGCGGTCGGCAGGCTTGCCGTTGACGGTCACGGTCCCCCGGGTCGGCGACGTGAGATCGCCGACGATCCGGAGCAGGGTCGACTTGCCGCATCCCGACGGGCCGATGAGCGAGACGAACTCGCCCTTGCGGATCTCGAGATCGATGCCCTCGAGGGCCTTCGTCACGAGACGATCGCCACCGGAGAACTGCTTGTCGACGGCCGCGATCCGGACGATCGGCTGGTCGATCGCCGGCGTGGGTGTCGTCATCCGGGTACTGCCTCCTGTCAGGGAATCAACCGGCGGCCGCGCCGGGGCGGCCGCGGAGGGCGAGGAGCTCGACGGCACGGACGATGAGATAGAACGCGACGCCGAGGATCCCGGCGGCGATGATCGCCGCCCAGAGCTTCTCCGGCCCGGTGATGTAGTACTGGTTGTACGTGATGATCACCCGGCCGAGGCCGTTGGCGATGCCGCCCGGGCTCTCCCCGATGATCGCCCCCACGATGCTCGCCGTCGCCGCGATCTTCAGGGCGGTGAAGAGGTACGGCAGTGAGGCAGGGAGGCGCAGTCGAAGGTAGATCGAGCGCCGCGACGCCGCGTACGAACGCATCAGCTCGAGGGCGCGCGGGTCGAACGAACGGAGGCCGCGGATCATCGCGATGGTGACCGGGAAGAAGGTCAGGTAGGTCGCGATGACCACGACCGAGAGCACATTGGTGCCGAACGCATAGGAGATCAGCGGCGCTAGGGCGATGATCGGGACGGTCTGGCTGGCGACGACGTAGGGCACGAGGGCCCGCTCGAGCAGGCCGGAATGGACGAAGATCGTGGCGAGAGCGAGGCCGATCCCCGCGCCGAGGGCGAACCCGAGGGCCGCCTCGCGCCAGGTATAGAGCGCCGCGTCGAAGAGGAACTGGGCGACGTTCCGGTCGGCCCCGCGCTGCCAGGGCTCGAGGAACACGAGGGCGATGTTCCAGACGTGGGGCAGGTTCAGGTCGTTCGCGAACGCCCAGCGGAACGGCGGGTTCCAGAGGACGGGGCTGCCGGGCACCGGCGCGGCCCCCGGGGCCCGCCACGGCGTGCCGCCGAGGAACTTCGCGCCCTCCCAGACGACGAGGACCGCGACGAAGACGAGGAGCCCGGCGAGGATCCGCCGCCCCCGCGGCGCCGTCCGGACCGTGGCCGCCGGCACCGGGCCGCCGCGGCTCGCCGTCGCGGTGGCCATGGCCTAGCCGATCACCGCCCGGTCGGCGATCTCGAGCGCACGGTCGATGACCTCGAAGCCTTCCGCCAGCTGATCCTCGGTGATGCAGAGCGGCGGGTTCGTGTGGATCGAGTTGTTCGCGATCATCGTGTAGAGCCCGTTCTCCCGGAGGAACGTCCCGATCGCCTTCATCTCGTCGCTCGTCCCGTTGAACGGGGTGAGCGGCGTCCACGGGTCCTGGCTCCGGACGAGATCGAGGATCCCGAACAGCCCGAGGTTGCGGACCGCGCCGACCGAGGGATGCTTCGCCGCGAGCTGCTCGTGATGGCGCCGCATCACCGGCCCGAGCCGGGCGGCATTCTCGATGAGGCCGTCCTCCTCGTAGACGCCGATGTTGGCCAGGGCTGCCGCGCACGAGACCGCGTGGCTCGAGTACGTCAGTCCGCCGTAGTAGAAGTTCGTATCGAAGTGCTTCGCGATCTTCCGGTTCATCGCGACCGCACCCAGCGGCAGGTACGACGACGTGAGGCCCTTGGCCATCGTCATCAGGTCCGGCACCGTGTCCCAGTGGTCGATCGCGAACCAGCGACCGGTCCGGCCGAAGCCCGCCATGACCTCGTCGGCGACCATGAGGATGTCGTACCGGTCGCAGAGGGCGCGGACGCCCTGGATGTAGCCGTCCGGCGGGATGAGGATGCCGTTCGTCCCGACGATCGTCTCGAGGAAGATCGCGGCGATCGTGTGCGGGCCCTCGTACCGGATCACGTCCTCGAGTCCCTGCAGGGCCTCGGCTGCCGGCCGTGGCTCCTTCTCGCCCCAGCGATGGGTGTCGGGGTAGCGGACGACGCCGACGAGCGCCGGCTCGTTGGCCCAGCGGCGAGGATCGCCGGTCAGGGTCATCGCCCCGAGGGTCGCCCCGTGATAGGCCCGGTAGCGGGCGAGGATCTTGTGGCGGCCGGTGTACGCCCGAGCCAGCTTGATCGCGTTCTCGATCGCCTCGGCGCCGCCGAGCGTCAGGAAGACCTTGTCGAGGTCGCCCGGGAGGATCTCGGCCAGCTTCGCGCCGAGACGCGCCCGCGGCTCCGTGGCAAACGCCGGCTGAACGTACTGGAGCTTTGTCGCCTGGGCCGTGATCGCGTCGATCACCCGGCGATCGCCGTGGCCGATGTTGACCGACATGAGCTGGCTGTTGAAGTCGAGGATCCGCCGGCCCTCGGGCGTATAGAGGTAGACGCCCTCCGCCCGGTCGATGGCGATCGGGTCGATCGCGCCCTGGGCGGACCACGAGAAGAACGTGTGCTCCCGCGACAGGCGGACGATCTCTTCGGTCGTCATCGGCGACTCGGTGCTGGGTACGACGGCCATGGGCGGGCTCCCGATTGATGCGATCGATCGCGCCGATTGTCGCAGATGGCGGAGCCTCATCCCGGTCGCCATTCGCAGCCCGGCAGCGGCTACCATTCCGCCGCTGTGACTGCCCCATCTCTCTGGCGCCATGCCGACTTCCTGAAGCTCTGGGCGGGCCAGACGGTCTCCGAGCTCGGCTCGGTCGTGACCCGTACGGCCGTCCCACTGGTCGCCCTGCTCGTCCTCGGTGCGGGGCCGTTCGAGATGGCCCTGCTGGTCGTCGCCGGCAGCCTGGGGGTGCTCCTCGTGGGGTTCTTCGCTGGCGCGTGGGTTGATCGGCTTCGGCGGCGGCCGCTCCTGATCGGGACCGACGCCGTCCGGGCGGTCCTGCTGTTCTCGATCCCGATCGCCTATGCCGCCGGCGTCCTGCGGATGGAACAGCTGTACCTCGTCACGTTCGTCGAGGGCTGCCTCGGTTCGCTGTTCGACGCGGCATACCCCGCGTACGTCCCGTCGCTGATCGGCGTCGATCGCGTCGTCGAGGGCAACAGCAAGCTCGCAACGAGCTCATCGCTCGCGGAGATCGGCGGCCCGGGTCTGGCTGGCACGCTGGTCCAGGTGTTCAGCGCGCCGTTCGCGATCCTCGTCGACGCGCTGTCGTTCGGCGTCTCTGCGCTCTCGCTCCTCCTCATCCGCTCCCCGGAGCCGCCGCGCCCGGCCCGGACGACGGCGACCCCGATTCGTCTCGAGATCGTCGAGGGGCTCCAGCTCGTGCGGCGCCACCGGGTGCTGTTCCCGATCGTCCTGCGCTCGGTCGTCGCCCATGTCGCCGGGTCGTTCTACGGCGTGCTGTACACGATCTACCTCATCGAGGACCTGCATCTCACCCCCCTCCTGTTCGGCGTCGTGGTCTCCGCGGGCGGCGTGGGCTCGCTGGTCGGCTCGCTCTTCGCATCGCGGGTCATCCGGCGGCTGGGGCTGGGTCCGGCGCTGATCTGGTCCGCGACCGGCGCTGCGATCCTCGGCGTCCTGACCCCCCTGGCCCAGGGACCGCTGTTCGTGGCGACCGCGATGGTGCTCCTGCCCCAGCTCGTCGGGGACGGCCTCCAGACGATCGAGGGTGTCGCGGAGCTTTCGCTGATCCAGGGCCTCAGCCCGGATCGGATCCTGGGTCGGGTCAACGCGACGCTCGAGGTCCTCTCGCACGGGATCGCCTACCCGATCGGCGCGCTCACGGCGGCCGCCGTCGCGGGCGCGATCGGCGTCCGTGGTGGGATCGCGATCGGCTGGGCAGGGATGGCGATCTCGATCCTGTTCCTCGCCCTGTCGCCGCTGCGCCAGGTTCGGACGACAACCGACGACGTTCATGCCACGACCTGACGTGTTGCCGGGCCAATCTGCCCGCACCGAGGTCGTTTGATCCCGCGGTCGAGTCGAGGACGGATGACGATGGACCACGCCGCGTTTCAGGGCTGGCTGCACCGCTACATCGCCGCCTGGCGGTCGGGCCGCGCCGACGAGATCGGCTCCCTGTTCGCCGACGATGCGCGCTATTTCTATGGACCGTACCGCGACCCGGTCATCGGTCGCGACGCGATCGCCGCCGACTGGACGAGCAACCCCGACGCGCCCGGCTCGTGGGAAGCGGAGTACCGGCCCCTCGCGATCGACGGCGACACGGCCGTCGCGACCGGCGAGTCGCGCTACACGAACGGTCGGACCTACAGCAACATCTTCGTCTGCCGGTTCGACCGCGACGGTCGGTGCACGGAGTTCCGCGAGTGGTTCATGGAGAAGCCGAAGGCGGGCTGACCGCGCTCGGCCGGCCCGTCACCGGCCGCTCCCGACCGCGAGGCCGCGGTGTACCCTCCCCCTTCCTAGGCTTTCCGCCACGATCGAGTGAGGGTCGACATGCCGCGCAACGTCCGAGGAGCGCTTCTCCAGGCCAGCTGGACGGGTGACAAGGAATCGATGATCCAGAAGCACGAGAAGGCCGCCCACGACGCCGCCGGCCAGGGCGCCCAGGTGATGCTCTTCCAGGAGCTCTTCTACGGGCCCTACTTCTGCCAGGTCCAGGACCCGCAGTACTACAGCTACACCGAGCTGATCCCCGACGGCCCGACGACGAAGCGGATGCAGGACCTCGCCAAGCAGACCGGGATGGTCCTCGTCGTGCCGATGTACGAGGAGGACGAGAAGGCGTCCGGGATCTACTACAACACCGCGGCAGTGATCGACGCCGACGGTACGTATCTCGGCAAGTACCGCAAGACCCACATCCCCCACGTCAAGGGCTTCTGGGAGAAGTTCTACTTCCGGCCCGGGAACCTCGGGTACCCGGTCTTCGAGACGGCCGTCGGCAAGGTCGGGGTCTACATCTGCTACGACCGCCACTTCCCCGAGGGCGCTCGCGCGCTCGGTCTGAACGGGGCGGAGATCGTCATGATCCCCTCGGCGACGTCACGGGGCCTGAGCGAGTACCTATGGCGGATCGAGCAGGTGTCGCACGCGGTGGCCAACGGCTATTTCGTCGGGACCATCAACCGCGTCGGGATCGAGGCGGACATCGGCGACGACGACTTCTACGGCCAGAGCTACTTCGTCGACCCGCGCGGCCAGTTCATCGGCGACCTCGGCTCGGCCCACGACGAGGAGCTGATCGTCCGGGACATGGACCTCGACAAGATCACCGAGGTCCGCCAGACGTGGCAGTTCTACCGCGACCGCCGGCCCGACGCGTACGACGACCTCGTCCGTCCTTAGGCGCGGAACGCAGCCCGACGCCACCATGGACTTCGGCTTCACCCTCAAGCCCGAGAACACGATCGAGCGGACGCTCGCGCTGACCCGCCAGGCCGAGTCGGCCGGCTTCACCTCCGGCTGGCTGTTCGACTCGCACGTCCTGTGGCGCGATCCGTACCCGCTCCTGACCCTGATGGCCCAGGCCACCGAGCGGATGCGTCTCGGGACCTGCGTCACGAACCCCGGCACGCGCGAGCCCAGCGTGACGGCGTCCGCACTCGCCACGCTCGACGAGCTGAGCGACGGGCGGATGGACCTGGGGATCGGCCGTGGCGACTCCGCGCGGCGGGTCCTCGGCAAGCCGCCGACGACGATGGCGACGCTCGAGGAGGCGATCCGGGTGATCCGGGCGCTCGTCGCCGGCGAGACGATCGCCTACGAGGGCACCGATCTCCACTTCCCGTGGACCAAGGGATGGGCGCTGCCGGTCTGGGTCGCGGGCTACGGCCCGATGGCCCTCGCGATGACCGGTCGGGTGGCCGACGGCGTGATCCTCCAGCTCGCCGATCCGGACCTGATCGCCTGGTTCGTCGGCCAGATCCGAGACGCCGAGGCACAGGCGGGACGTCCCGCCCACTCGGTCAAGGTCCAGTCCGCCGCTCCGGCCCACGTCGGTGACCTCGCTGTGTGCCGGGACCGGACCCGGTGGTTCCCCGCCCTCGTCAGCAACCACGTGGTCGACCTCGTCAACAAGTACCCGCGCGAGGAGCTGCCGGAGGCCCTCACCGGCTACATCCGCGACCGCGAGGGCTACGACTACCTCCACCACGCCGAGGTCGGCTCGTCGAACGCGGGCTTCGTCGGCGACGAGGTCACCGACCGGTTCTGCGTCCTCGGCTCGGTCGACGATCACGTCGCGAAGCTGCAGTCGCTCGCGGCCGCCGGCGTCGACCAGTTCAACATCTACCTGATGAACGGCGACGAGGAGGCGATCCTCGAGGCCTACGGCCGGGAGATCATCCCGGCGATCCGCGAGGCGACCGCCGGCCACGGCTGACCCCGCCGCACCTTCGGGACCGCGGCGCCGCGCGGTGCGCTCACGCACCGGCTCTCCTTGGCCCGTGGTGGGTCTGGTCCAGTTGGAGGAGGGTCCCTGGCCGGATTTGGGGATTGGGCTCGAGGCCGTCAAGGAGGACGATGGCGCTCCCCAGACCACCGGAGGTTGCATCGTGCGTCGCCTGACCCTGACCCCCAACCATCATGACCCGTATTGGGACATGGACGGCAAGAATGCCCATCGATCCCGGATCCTGCGGCGCCTCGCCCACTGGGCCAAGATCCTGATCGTGGTCCTGACGCTGGCACTCCTTGCGACGCGGCTCCCGTCGATCGATCCGTCGATCCTGACCGGACCCGCGGGCAAGCCGATCCTGGCCGCTGCGATCTTCAGCATCCTCGGCGCGGCCGCGCTTCTCGCCGTCGCCCGCATCCGGTCGGTCAGCCGCCACTGACCCGGCGCGGTGTGACGACACACCACCAAACGCCGAGCCGGTTCGGATCAGGGTGGTCCGGACCGGTCCATAGGCCTCCCGTCATCCTCGACAACGGGACCCCCGGGCCACTGACACTCGCAACCGAGCGCAGCGTCACCGGAGGGACCTGTCGTGCGATCACCCCTTGCTCTCGGGATCGGCGGTCATGCCGATCCCTGGTGGGATCCCGACGGTCGGACCGGTCGGCGCCGGCGGCGCCGGCTGCTCCTCCAGATCGGCCTGTTCCTCGCGACGCTGGCGCTGCTGATGGTCGCCGTCGGGCCCCGCTCGGCACGGGCGGCGACGACGGTCAACCTCGACCAGTGGGCCAGCACCGACCTGGCCTGGCAGAACGGCAACCTCAACGGCAACAACTCGCGCTACCCGGAAGGCGGGATCGTCCCGTTCCGGATGGCGATGGAGGGCTTGTCGGTCGGCAACCACACGATCCACATCAACTACGACGTCACGGCCGGCGGCCACAAGGCCTACGACTTCCTCGCGACCTGGAACGTCACGAACGCGGCGGGCCGGGCCTGCGCCACGTCCGGCGGGGGCATCTCCTCGATGTGCCCGGGCCTGCCGGGGTCGTCGTCCGCGGCGTTCCCGACCGACTGGTATGCCATGGACGGGCTGACCGTCCACGGCGCCGAGGTCTACTCGGCCGCGCCGCGTCGCCTCACGATCTGGGGCGGAACGATCCTCTCGATCTCGGCCCCGGTCCACAGCGGCTCGCCGGACGGCAACAGCAGCGGTGACTTCGTCGTCCGCTTCCGGGCGACCGGCCCGGCCGTCCTGCTGGCCTGGGGCGGCCACCTCGGCCAGTCGGCCTACTGGAACCGCTCGAGGGGCGGACCGAGCGACGGCGCCGGCATGGTCTCCGGATCGCCGTGGCACATGCGGACGCTCCAGCTCGACGGGTCGGGCAACAAGAACCAGGACCGCTCGATCTCGCCGAGCGCGATCGTCGGCGAGCTGCCCCCGTTCGCGCTCGCGCCGCCCACGCCGACGCCGCGTCCCACCGCGCCGCCGGGTGCTCCGGGTGGGCCCGGCGGGACAGGCCCTGGCGGGCCGGGCAACGGGCCGGCCGGCTTCCCGAACGTGACGATCCCGCCGACGTCCACGGTGGCGACGGTCCTTGGCGCGGCCTCCGAGCTGCCGGCCGTGCTCGCCGGATCCCTGGTCACGTCGGCGACGGGCCTGCTCGCGCTGACACCCCTGCTCCGGCGTCGTCGCCGCCGCTAGCGGGAGGTCGCACCCGCCTGCGCCATCCGCCACAATGGGCCCTCGTCTGAAGGTGACGGCTCCGTGGAGGAGGGTTCGATGCGCACGCTCATCAGCAACGGCACGGTCGTCACCGCCGAGGGCTCGCAGCAGGCCGACGTCCTCGTCGACGGCGAGACGATCGCCCAGATCGGGCGGGGCCTGGCGGGAGCCGGCATCGCGGCGGACGAGACGATCGACGCCGCCGGTCGGTGGGTGATCCCGGGCGGGATCGACGTTCACACCCACATGGAGCTCCCGTTCGGCGGGACGTTCGCCAAGGACACGTTCGAGACGGGAACGCGGGCGGCGGCGTTCGGCGGCACGACGACGGTGGTCGACTTCGCCGTCCAGTCGCGCGGGAAGTCGCTCCGCGAGGGGCTGGACGCCTGGCATGCCAAGGCCGAGGGCAACGCGGTCGCCGACTACGGCTTCCACATGATCATGAGCGACGTCACCGACGACAGCCTGGCCGAGATGGACGGCCTGGTCGCGGAGGGCGTCCCGGACTTCAAGCTGTTCACGGCGTATCCGGGCGTCTTCTACAGCGACGACGGGGCGATCTTCCGGGCGATGCAGCGCACCGCGAAGAACGGCGGGCTGATCATGATGCACGCCGAGAACGGGATGGCGATCGACGTGGTCGCCGCCGACGAGGTCGCGGCCGGGCGCACCGATCCTTACTACCACGGCGTCGCTCGCTATCCGATCTTCGAGGGCGAGGCGACGAACCGGGTCATCCGCCTCGCCGAGGCCGCCGGCGTCCCGGTCTACATCGTCCACCTCTCGGCGCGGGACGCGCTGAACGCGGTCCGCGAGGCCCGCGATCGTGGGGCGATGACCTTCGCCGAGACCTGCCCGCAGTACCTGTTCCTGTCGCTCGAGGACATGCGGAACGGCTTCGATGGCGCGAAGTTCGTCTGTTCGCCGCCCCTCCGTCCCGCCGACCATCAGGCGGACCTCTGGACGGGTCTCGTCAAGGACGACCTCCAGCTCGTCTCGACCGATCATTGCCCGTTCGACTTCCACGGCCAGAAGGAGCTCGGCCGGGGTGACTTCCGGAAGATCCCGAACGGCCTCCCGGGCGTCGAGGACCGGGTCGACCTGCTCCACGACGGGGGCGTCGTCGGTGGCCGGATCACGCGCGAGCGCTGGGTCGAGATCGTCTCGACGGCGCCGGCCAAGCTCTTCGGGATGTATCCGCGCAAGGGCGCCGTGGCCGTCGGCTCGGACGCCGACCTCGTCGTCTACGACCCCAACGCGACACGGACGATCAGCGCGAAGACCCACCACATGGACGTCGACTACTCGTGCTACGAAGGCCGCCAGGTCCGCGGCCGCTCCGACATCGTGCTCAGCCGCGGGTCGGTGGTCGTGCGCGACGGCGCGTTCGTCGGGCGGAAGGGCCATGGCCGCTTCGTGAAGCGCGCGACGGCCGACTATGCCCGCCTGAGCTGAGGTCCTCCGGGCCGATCGCCGGTCGGCCGCCACGCCCGCCGCGTCCACCGCGCCCGACGGGCTCGTCGGCGTGCGACCTCGCGGATTGTCGAATCGTCGCGGACCGGCTCGTCGTGCTGGCAGGGACCGGTCGCGGGCAGGCTGCGCCCGACCCGAGCCAGGAGATGGACTGATGCGGTACCTGTTCCTGCTGTGGGGTGACGAGGTGGCCGAGCTCGCGCTCTCCGCCGACGAGCGCCGGGCGATCGTCGAGCGGCACCTGGCGTTCAGCCGGGCGATTCGGGACGAGGGCCGCGTCATCAGCGGCGACCCACTCGGACCGAGCCGCCGAGGCCGGGTGCTGCGGCGCGACGGCTCGATCACGGATGGGCCGTACCTCGAGACGAAAGAGCAGCTCGGCGGGTTCTACCTGGTCGAATGCGCCGACCCGGAGGACGCGGCCGCGGTCGCCGCGCGGATCCCGACGAGCCCGGGGCTGGTCGTGGAGATCCGCGAGATCCCCGACTGACCCGGTCGGCGTCGGGGCCGGGTCGCGCCGGCGGACCGTTCGGACGATCCGGGCTAGAATCGTCGGGTTCCCCCCGCTGCCCGGACGTCTTGCCGATGCCCAGCAACATCCTGCTGCCCGCCTTCCTCCTGACCCTCGTCGCGAACGCGGTCCTGGTCGGCGTGGCGATCCGCCTCCTCGTCCGGAATCGAACCGAACGCGATCGCGCGGCGCGCTGGATCGAGCGGCCCCGGGCACCTTCTCGGCCGGCTTCGCCGCGGCAACCGGTGCCTCCCGTGCCTCCCGCCGTTCCCGCCGAATTCACGCCCGGAGAACCGACGCCCGCGGCCGAGTCGATCGTCCCGGCCGCGACGCCCAGGAGCTCGGTCAAACCGCCGCGGCCCCGGCCGGTGGCTCCGCCACTCGAGCCTCGGTCATCCCCGTCGGCCGGCACGGCATCGAAGGCGGCGCGGTCCGCGAGGCCGCGAAGCGACGGACCGAAGGCCGGTCGCCGGCGGTTCTCGCTGCCACCCCTCGACGACGATCACGAGCGCGTGAGCCGTTCGATCCAGTCCTTCCTGTCCGGAGCTGACGGCCCGGATGGCACGGACGCCGGGTCCGTCCCCGCGGCGATTCCCGCCCCGACCACGATCGCGATGGTCGCCGTCCACGGGATCGAAGGCACGCCGGCGTCGAGCACGTCGAGCGACCAGACGCTGAACGACGCAATCGGAGCTGCGGTGGCGACCGTCGACCGGACGCTGCGATCGGCCGCGCGAACCGCCGACCGCGTCACCGCCGTCGCTCCCGGTCGCTATCGGATCGTCCTGCCGGCCACCGGCGAGCTCGCGGCCCGGTCGTATCTCCGCCGGGTCCGGGCCACGGTCGACCCGAGCCTCGAGGCGGCGGAGGTCCCGCTCGCCCTCGTGACGGCGACGACGCCGGTGCTCGACGAATCGGAGGACGCCGCCGCGGCGCGGGCCGGCGCGCGTCTCGATGCAGCCCTGGCCGGTCTCAACCGGCAGACGGCAGGCGCGGAGCCGCGAGCCGCGGGCGACTAGCCCGGCTCGGTCGGCTCCGTCCGGCGCGGGGTCGGCGCGAACCGGTCGTCGAGCCCCTCCTCGTCGTCCCCGGCCGCCGGAACGCCCGACCGGCGACCGCGGACCAGGACCAGCCCGAGGAGCACGATCGCCCCGACGGCGACCCCCAGGTCGAGGACCTGCTCGAGCCGGAAGGGTCCCGTCGCAATCGGGTCGCGCCACGTCCCGGCGACGACAAACCGCGCACCAGCCCAGGCCGCGAGCGCGAGGTAGAACGCGCGACCGTCGGGTCGTCGGAAGACCGGGACCGTCAGCAGGCCCATCAGGACCACGAGAACGACCATTGTCGCGAGCGCCTCGTAGACCTGCGACGGGTGGGATGGCACCTGCGGCCCGAGCGAGCCCCACGGCCCCGGACCGAGATAGGCCGTCGCCCAGTCGCCGTCCCACGGCTGGCCCTGGCCGGTCCCGCCGAGCACGGTGGCGAGCTTTCCGCCGGCGAGCGCGACGAGGGTCGGGAGGGCGGCCGCATGGAGCCAGCGGCCCGGCTGCCCGTCGAGCAGCATCGCCACGATCGCCCCCGTGATCGCGCCGCCGACGACCGCCAGGGTGAGCTCGAGGCTGCCGATCGAGGGGTCGAGAACACGCGTCAGGTCGAGGCCGAACCACGTCGGGTAGAGGAAGACGTATCCGAGGCGGCCGCCGACGACGGCCCCGGGCACGATCCCGAGGACGACGAACAACAGGTCGTCGAGTCGGAGCCGGAGCGATCGAACGGTGAGACCGGCCAGGACGAGCGCGGCGAAGATCGCGGCGGCCACCCCGATCGTCTCCCATCGGACGGCGCCGTCCCCGAGGTGAAGCAGCGGATCGAAGTCGAACGCGATGACGGCGGTCGGCACGATGCGGGTCAGTGTACCGGCGGCGGAACCCCTCGGACGTCCGACGACGGTCGACCCGCCGGCGGGAATCGAGCCGGTCAGGGATGTGTCGGCTGGCCGACAGGGGCGATGTCGCCGCCGCGCTCACGAGACGGTCGGCCAGCCGACGACGATCCTCTCATCGGTTTCATGTGTCCGGGGGGACGCGTCAACCGAGTGGACGGCGACGAGGGGTTGTCCGTCCGGGGGGAGAGCGGTCACTGGACTCTGGGGGGTTGGTGACCGGTCGGACGTTCGGCGCCCGGCCTCCGGGGGGATAGGCCGGGCGCTGTTCGTCAATCGAGGGGACGTCCATGAGGTCTTCCCGCGCAACGCTATCGATCCGCCTCTTCGGTCGGCTCGAGGTCCTGTGCGGGGGCGTCCACGTCCGGATCACGGGCCGTCACGCCCAGGCCCTGACCGCGCTGCTGGCCCTCCGCCCGCGACCCAGGCTTCGCGATGCGATCGCCGCAGAGCTCTGGCCCGAGGTTGACGGTCCGTCGGCGGCCTCCCTGCGACAGGCCCTGTGGCTCGTCCGGTCCAGCCTCGCATCGGTCGGCCTCGAGCCCGAGGCCTGGCTGGATGTCGACCAGGAGACGCTCGGGTTGCGACCCGGGGCGACCCTCGATCTCGATGTCGCCCGGTTCGAGCAGCTCGCCGATCTCGCCGACGAGCCGGCGGCCGAGGCCGGCGCGCTGGCCCTCTACCGGGGCGACCTCCTCGAGGGCCTCGGCCACGAGTGCTTCGCCGCCGAGCGCGAACGCCTCTCCGATTGCTACGAGGACCTGCTCGCCCGGGTCGCGGCGGCGCGGCTCGCCCGGGGCGACGTGTCGGGCGCCCGCCACGCCGCCACCGAGCTCCTCGGCCGCGACCCCCTGCGCGAGGAGGCCCACGCCGTGCTGATCGCGGCGTACGGCCTGGCCGGCTCGCGGTCGCAGGTCGTGCGCCAGTACCGGCGAGTGTGCTCGATCCTCCACACCGAGCTGGCGGTCAGGCCGCTCCCGGAGACCGATGCCGCCTACCGGATGGCCCTGGCGGCCGCCAACGCCCGATCGCGCGAGCGCGCCGCGGCCCTCGTCTACGATTCCGCCCCGTTCATGCCGATCCTCGTCAGCAGCGCCTGACCGCTGCCGGCGAACGGAAACGGCCCCGGCGCGAGCCGGGGCCGTTTTCTTGCGCGATGACCGATCCGTCGGGCGGCTGGCTGGGCCGGCCGCCCGGATCGGGTTGGGCTTACGGAGTGTCGACCCGGACGATCGTCGGGTTCGGCAGGCCGGCGATCCCGGCATACACGACCGAGCCGAGGTAGCGCGTCCCTCCGGCAAGGCCGCTGAATGACAGGTGGATCGTGTCGGTCGCCCCGAGCGTGGCGCTCGCGGGTGCGGTGATCGTCATGTTGCCTGCATCGGCGGAGTCGAGGTTCCAGGCATACAGGGTGAACGGGGAGGGGTTGGCGGTATCGAAGCCGTGGACCCACACGGTATAGGTCCCGGCGGCCGGAGCGAGGAAGTCGACCTCCTCGGTCGCTGTGCCGCTCGTGCTGGACCCGATCTGGGTCGTCCCGTTGTAGACGTACAGGTCGAGGTCGTTGGCCGTCGTGTCCGACCCGAACAGGGCGAAGCGGGTGTACGTCGTCCCGGCCGGCACGGTGACGTCGAACTTCACGGCCTCCGGGCCGACGACCGGGTGGAAGACCCCATCCGGATCGGTGCTGACGGAGCCGCTGAAGGTCTGCGGGGCCACGAGACCGCGAGGGGTCGTCGTGAAGGTGCCCGTGTAGCCGAACTTGACGCTGTACGAGATGTCGCCGCCGGTGCCCTTGACCTCGGCGGGCGCCGCGAGGGCGACCGGCTTGATCACGATCGGGATGCGGACGTTGTGGGTGCCGTCGGTCCACGTCAGCTGGCCGCCGGCGTAGGCGTTGAGCGCCGCGGTCGTCGTCGTGAAGGCGACCGTGAAGCTCTTCGTCTGGCCGGGGTTGATCGTCAGCGTCGACGGCGTCACGACGGCGTCGATGCCGGTCAGTGCGGCGACCGATGCGGTGTAGGTCGCCGCGGTCGCCTCGACGTTCGTGACCTTGCGGGTCACGGTCTGCGTGCCGGCCATGTCGCCGATCGCGATCGACGCGGCGTTGAAGTCGCTCGCATCGATCGGCGTCGCCGGGGTGGTGCCACCGCACAGGCTGCAGAGATGCTGCCCGGCGAGGAAGCTCCGCCAGTCGTCGAAGCCGCTGTTGTAGACGAGGCCCGGGTGGGCCGCCTTGTTCGGCTGGATGTGGCCGGCGCCCTGCCGGAAGATCCGGTTGGCCGTGCTCGTGACGTCGAGGACGTCGTACGCCGACGTCATCAGCGCCGACTTGATCGCCATCGGCGACCAGGTCGGATGGAGGTCCTTGAGGAGCGCCGCGACACCGCTCACGTGCGGCGCCGACATCGACGTGCCGCTGTAGAGGTTGAAGTCGAGGCCGTTGTTGCCGGGGGGCGCGACCGAGGCGAGGATGTCCTGTCCGGGCGCGATCACGTCCGGCTTGAGCAGGTCGCCACCGCCCGCGATGAGCGGGCCGCGCGACGAGAACGTCGCCGTGAACGGCGCGGGCGTCGTGAAGACGATCGTCGACGCATTGATCTTCGCCGTCGGCGACGCGGTCCCGGCGACGTACGCCTTGACCGCGGCACCGTCCGTGTCGCTGAGGTGGACGGTCGGGACGAAGTGGAAGTCGGCGTTGATCGAGTTCGGGCTCGTGTTCACGAGGATCATCCCGACGCCGCCGGCGTTCTTGACCGCGAGGCTCTTGTCGGTCCGGGCGTTGACCCCCCGGTCGCAGACCACGATCTTGCCGCTGACCTTCGCGGGATCGAGCGTGGGCTGTCCGTCGCTCCCGGTCGAGAAGCAGAGCCGCGCCTCGGTCGGGTCGGCCGTGCTCGTGCCGACGGCGGTGGACACCACCAATGGCGCCGGCCCGACGGCCGTGGCGATCGAGGCGCCGGTGTAGGTCACGCCGTTGCCGAGCGTGACCGAGCCCTCGCCGTTGCGGTTGTGGGTGCCGGCGGCGACGGTCGTCGTCCACGGGCTGGGATGCGCGACGGTCGATGCCGTCGGCCCGCTGTTGCCGGCCGACTCCGAGACGAAGACCCCGGCCTGGGCGGCGAACAGGTAGGACACCTCGACCGGGTCGAGGAAGTTGGTGAGAGAGCCGCTGATCGAGTAGTTGATCACGTCGACGCCGTCGGCGACCGCCTGGTCGATGGCCGCCACGAGGTCGACGGTGCCGCCGCTCGCGGTCGACGCGTCCTTGGTGGACCACAGCGCCTTGTAGACGGCGATGCGAGCCCGCGGCGCCATGCCGCTCGTCTTGCCGAAGCCGGCGGCCGGGCCGGTCGTCGGAACGCCGAAGTTGCCGCCGGCGGTCGACGCGGTGTGGGTGCCGTGGCCGTTGTAGTCGCGGGCCGAGTTGAACTCCCACGGCCGATCGGCGTTGATCCCCGCGTTGCCGCCGAACGCGGCGTTGTAGTAGCGGGCGCCGATGAGCTTCTGGTTGCAGGTCGTGGCGGTGAACGCCTCGCCGTTGGTGCACTTGAAGGTCGTGCCGGGGAGGTTCTGGTAGACCCGCTTCGCGCTGGGCGCGTTGCTCGGGTTGCCGTTCGCGTCGACCCGGTCGGCGAAGCTGAGCGACTCGGGCCAGATGCCGGAGTCGACGTCGCCGATGATGATGCCCTCGCCGGCCTTGCCGACGCCGCCGAGCTGATCCCAGAGACCGCCCGCGTCGGACAGGCCGAGGAACGCCGGCGTCGACGACGTGTCGACCGTGCGGATCTCGTTGGGCACAACCGCCAGGACGTCCTTGTCGGCGGCGAGCTTGTTTGCCTGCGCCGCGGTGAGCTGGGCGGCGAAGCCATTGAACGAGTACGTGTAGTCGTAGATCTTCGTGCCGCCGAGCGCCTTGAGCTTGGCATCGTGGCGGCTGACGAGATGGCCGACGTACCTCGTGACCACGGCGTCCGTCACGTGCAGCTTCTTGCCGACCGCCGGCTTCGTCGCCGCGTAGCCGGCGGTTTTGCCGTCATACGCGACGGTCGGCAGCTCGCGCATCTCGACGATGTAGAGCCCGCCGTGGGTGAAGCGTTGCGCTCCGTCGTGGACCTTGGGTGAAGCGGCCAGGGCTGCCCCGGGCAGGAGCGCCGCGATCAGGAACGCGGACGCCCCGATGGCAGTCAGGAACCGACGACTCATTGGTCTCCCTTCAGGCAATGCCTGATCCTCCTCGCGAGGGTCGGACGGCCACCCGCAGCGACTCCATGCACTGCGCCGTGCTGGCCGAAAAGGAACCCCCTGGACAGTGAACACCGGCCCTCCAACCGGCCGGCGTTCGTGTCCGGCGACGGTACTACCGGCGTTCGACGGCGGTCAATTCGGGGCGGACCCCCCGGACGAACCTGTCACCCCGAATGCGGTGACGCGACGCACCATGGCCGGGGTCAGCCCAGCTTGTCGACCAGCTCCCCGACCGCCTCCGCCGACTGGTCGAACGCGGCCTGCTCGTCGGCCGTCAGCTCGATCTCGAAGACCTTCTCGAGCCCGCCTCGCCCGAGGACCACCGGCACGCCGACGAACAAGTCGCGCGTCTTGAATTCGCCCTGGAGCAGCACTGCGCAGGGCAGGACCCGCTTCCGATCGCGGAGGATCGCGTCGACCATCTCGAACGTGGAGGCGGCCGGGGCGTAGAAGGCGGACCCGGTCTTGAGCAGGGCGACGACCTCGGCGCCGCCGTTGGCCGTCCGCTCCTCGAGGGCCCGGACCCGCTCGGAGGACAGCAGCTCCGTGATCGGGACGCCGGCAACCGTCGAGTAGCGCGACAACGGGACCATCGTGTCGCCGTGGCCACCCAGGACGAAGGCGTGGGTGTCCTCGACCGACACCCCGAGCTCCTGCGCGATGAACGTCCGGAACCGGGCCGAATCGAGGACGCCGGCCATCCCGAGGACGCGCTCGCGGGGGAAGCCGGACGCCTTCAAGGCGACGTGGCACATCGCGTCGAGCGGGTTCGTGACGACGATCAGGATCGCGTCCGGCGAATGCCTTGCCGCCTGCTCGACGACCGCCCGGACGATCCCGGCGTTCTTGGCGAGGAGGTCGTCGCGGCTCATCCCCGGCTGACGGGCGAGACCCGAGGTGACGACGACGATGTCCGAGCCCGCGGTGTCGGCGTAGTCGTTCGTGCCGGTAACGCGCGAGTCGTGGCCGACAACGGGGGCGGCCTCCGCAAGGTCAAGGCCCTTGCCCTGGGGGAGGCCCTCGACGATGTCGACGAGGACGACGTCGGCAAGTCCGGCCTCGGCGATCCGCTGGGCGGTCGTCGCGCCGACGTTGCCGGCGCCGATGACGGTGACCTTGTTCCTGGTCATGGGCGTGGAGACCTCGTGGGGAGCAGGAGTCGGGGTGGTTGCGACCATTCTACGGAGCGGATCCGGCGCGTTCCTCGCGGCCCGCTTGACGCCCTGGCGACGACCTCGGAATCAGCCCTCGCCCGGGCCCGCGACCTTGAGGTCCGGCGCGCCGTCGTCGACGACGCGCGGGCCGGCCTTGCGCACGGACTCCGTGACGCCGTCCGCATAGGCCGCGAAGTTGTCCGCGAACATGTGGGCCAGCGCGCGCGCCTGGCGGTCGTAGGCCTCGGGATCCGGCCACGTCGAGCGCGGCTGGAGGAACGCGGCCGGGACGTCCGGGCAGGCGGTCGGGACCTCGACGCCGAAGATCGGATCGGTGACGGTCGGGACGCCGTCGAGCCGGCCGTCGAGGGCGGCGCGAACCATCGAGCGGGTGTGGTTGATGTCCATCCGCTCCCCGGTGCCGTACGGCCCGCCCGTCCAGCCGGTGTTCACCAGCCAGGCGCGGACGCCGTGCCCCTCGAGCCGCTCCGCGAGCATCGCGGCGTACTCGCCGGGGTGACGGGGCATGAACGGGGCGCCGAAGCAGGCCGAGAACGTCGCGACGGGCTCCTTGACGCCGATCTCGGTGCCGGCGAGCTTCGCGGTGTAGCCGCTGATGAAGTGGTACTGGGCCTGGTCGGCGGTGAGGCGGCTGATCGGCGGCAGGACCCCGAACGCGTCGGCCGTCAGGAGGACGACGTTCGTCGGCCGGCCGGCCATCCCCGTCGGATCGGCGTTGCCGATGAAGTGCAGCGGGTAGGCGCCGCGGGTGTTCTCGGTGAAGCGGTCGGAGTCGAGATCGAGCTCGCGGGTGATCGGGTCGAGGTCGACGTTCTCGAGGATCGTCCCGAAACGGCGGGTCGTCTGGAAGATGTCCGGCTCGTACATCGGCGAGAGACGGATCGTCTTGGCGTAGCAGCCACCCTCGAAGTTGAAAACGCCGTCGGCGCCCCAGCCGTGCTCGTCGTCGCCGATCAGGCTCCGCAGCGGATCGGCCGACAGTGTCGTCTTCCCGGTCCCCGACAGGCCGAAGAAGACGACCGTGTCGCCGTCCTTGCCGACGTTCGCGGCGGAGTGCATCGGCAGGACGCCCTCGTCGGGCATCAGGTAGTTCATCACGGTGAACGCCGATTTCTTGATCTCGCCGGCGTACTCCGTGCCGACGATGAGGACCTCCATCCGGGCGAGGTTGACGAGGATCGCGGTGCCGGTCCGGGTGCCCTCGGTCGCGGGGTCCGCCTGGAACGACGGGACGTCGACGATCGTGAAGTTCGGCGCGAAGCCCGCGAGGTCGTCGCTCGACGGCCGGCGGAACAGATTCCGGGCGAAGATGCTGGCCCAGGCGGTCTCCGTGTAGACGCGAAGGCTGCGGCGGTGGTCGGGATGGGCCCCGATGAAGCAGTCCTGGGCGTAGACCGGGCGATCGGCGAGGTAGGCCATGAGCCGGGCCCGGAGGCGGTCGTAGTGTTCGAGGGCGATCGGGCGGTTGACCTCGCCCCACCAGATCTTCCCGGCCGAGCCGGGCTCGCGGACGATGAACTTGTCCTGCGGCGACCGGCCGGTGTGCTTCCCGGTCCGGACGACGAGCGGGCCCTCGGCTGCGATCAGGCCCTCGCCCGCGCGGACCGCGTCCTCGTACAGCTCGGCCGTCGAGAGGTTGGTCCGGACGATCCGGCCGATCCGCTGGCGATCGCCGGTTGCCGGCGCAGTGGCCTTCGGGGTCGGCGTCTTCGACGCCGTGGTCGGCCGGGTGGTGGACTGTGTCATGAGCTCCAACTCCTGCGCGCGGGCGATCTCGTCCGATCGACCGGCCGCGCGTGACTCACGGGCGGGGCTCGGGGCCGCCGCGGCGCGAGGGAGTCGGCTTCCGCAGTCGCTGTTGGCGGCCATCCTACCGCAACCGGGGCGCAACCGAACCGCAACCCAATAGTCCGGGGTAACAGCCGCCTTGCAGCGGCTGTCGCGCCTGAGCGCCGATGGCTGCGTTGCCGGCTGCGGTCCTTGCTCACGGGCCTTCAAGCCCGCTCGCTCCGGTCCTCCCCGGCGCCTTGCCCTCGACACTCGGGCGCGACGATCGCAGATTTGTGGATTGGCGCGGGTACTCGGCTAGGCGCGGTCCAGGGCGCCTCGGAGATCGGCGATCAGGTCGTCGACGGCCTCGATGCCGACCGAGAGGCGGACCAGGGACTCGGGCACCTCGAGCTTCGAGCCCGCGACCGAGGCGTGGGTCATCGTGGCCGGGATCTCGACGAGCGACTCCACTCCGCCCAGCGACTCGGCCAGGGTGAAGAGGCGGGTCCCCTCGGCGACCGCGATCGCCCGCTCCTCGGCCGACCGGCCGTGGCGCCCGCCCGCCCGGGGGATGAACGAGACCATCCCGCCGCCGTTCCGCATCTGACGGCCCGACCCGACGAGCACATCCGCGCGCGGGTGGGCGTTCGGACCGGCGGTCAGGCCGGGGTACATCACCTGCGCGACGTCGTCCCGCTCCCCGAGGAAGCGGGCAACCGCGGCGGCGTTCGCGGCGTGCCGCTCGACGCGGAGGTGGAGCGTCCGCAGCCCGCGCAGGACGAGGAAGCAGTCGAGCGGTCCGGGCACCGCCCCCATCGCGTTCTGGAGGAACCGCAGCCGCTCCGCGATCGCGTCGTCCCGGGTCACGGCGATCCCGAGGATCGTGTCGGAGTGGCCGCCGAGGTACTTGGTCGCCGAGTGGAACACGATGTCGGCACCGAGCGCGAGTGGGTTCTGGACGGCCGGCGACGCGAACGTGTTGTCGACGACGAGCCAGGGCCGCGCTGTCCCCGATTGCGCGGCGCGGTCGCGGATGGCCTTCGCGGCGGCGGCGATGTCGGTCAGCTTGAGGTTCGGGTTGGACGGGGTTTCGAACCAGACGAGCCGGGTCCGGTCCGTCAGCCGCTCCCACAGCTCGTCGGGCCCCGAGGCGAGATCGGCGTACGTGGCCTGCCCGGCGCCGCTCGGCCGATGGACCTTCTCGAGATAGCGAAACGTCCCGCCGTACACGTCGTCGCCGACGACGATCTCCTCGCCGCCGGCCGCGAGCTGGGCGATCGCCGCGGTCGCCGCCGATCCGCTCGCAAAGGCGATCCCTTGGCTGCCCCGTTCGAGCGCGGCCATCGCGCGCTCGAGCCGCTCCCGGGTCGGGTTGGCGCTGCGCGCGTAGTCGTACCCGCGACGCGGCCGGTTGACGCCGTCCTGGGCATAGGTCGAGGTCTGGTAGATCGGCGGGGAGACGGCCCCCGTCACCTCGTCGGGCTCGGCTCCGGCATGCACGGCGATCGTCTCGAAGGCGTCGTCCGTCGCGGGCTCGTCGGCGCTCATGGAGCGCATGATGTCATCCATCCGCCGGGCGCCGCCGAACCTATTTCGTGCTAACGTCCAGTGGCACGTTTCCCCACCGACCTCACGACTCGTTCGATCCGGAGCCCGCCATGGCCACCACTCCTGTCGTCGCCCCCACCCCGACCGCGGCCGCCGCCACCACGGCGCCGCCGCCGGTCGGTCGCTTCGCCACCTGGCGCTACGTGCTGAACACGGCCAACCTGCCCGAGGGGATGACCCGCCCGGACGCGGTCAGCAAGTGGCTCGTGATCACCCGCGCGGCGGTCTTCTCGATGACGGCGACATCCGGGTTGATCGGCGCGCTGCTCGCCGTCGGCGCGGCCCGATTGACCGGCGCCGTCAGCATCGACTGGCTGCTGCTCGTCCTCGCGGTCGTCGGGCTCGTGGTCGCCCACGCCGGCAACAACATGATCAACGACTACTTCGACCTCGAGGGCGGCGTCGACACGGACGACTATGTCCGGGCCCTCTATGCACCCCATCCGATCCTGTCGGGCTGGGTGACGAAGCGCCAGCTCGGGACGGCGATCCTGATCGCGAACCTCGTCGATCTCGCGATCATGCTGTACCTCACGTCGGTCCGCGGGCCGCTCGTCATCGCCTTCGCGCTCGCCGGCCTGTTCATCTCGGTGTTCTACGTCGCGCCGCCGATCCGCCTCAAGCATCACGGTCTTGGCGAGCCCGGCGTGTTCATCGTCTGGGGCCCGCTGATGGTCGTCGGGACGTTCTTCGTCGCGACCGGGCAGATCCCGGCCTGGGTCTGGATCGCATCGCTGCCGTACGCGATCCTCGTGACGAGCGTCCTCTTCGGGAAGCACATCGACAAGATCGACGCGGACACGAAGAAGGGCGTCCGGACGCTGCCGGTCATCCTCGGCGAGCGACGCGCCCGGGATGTCGCCCGGATCCTGATGATCTCGTTCTATCCGATCGTGGTCGGGGCCGTGCTCGCCGGCTGGATCGGGCCGTGGGTGGCGCTCGTCCTCCTCGGCCTGCCGCGCCTCGCGTCCTCGCTCCGGACGTTTGCGTCGCCCCGGCCGGAGACGCCGCCCCACAGCTACGTCGGATGGCCCCTCTGGTTCGTCGGAGCGGCGTTCGTCCACACTCGGCGGGCCGGTGGCCTGCTCGTCCTCGGCCTGCTGCTGAACGCGCTCTTCCCGATCTCGATCCCGAAGATCCTCTGACCCCGGCTCGAGGCGGGCCCCTGGCGAATCGCTCAGGCCGGCGGTCCGACCAGCCAATCGTCGCGCTCGAGGATGAGCTCCTCGCCGTCGACGTCGTCCGTCCGCCGCCCGACGACGACGAAGCCGAGGCGGGCCGCCAGCGCGAGCGAGGCAGCGTTGTCGGGCTCGATCGACGCGCGGAACGAGCGAACGCCGTGCTCGGTGGCAGCCCAGTCGAGCAGACCGCGCACCGCCTCGGTCGCGAAGCCTCGACCGCGGCTGGCCGGCTCGATCTGGTAGCCGACCTCGGCCCGGCCGGTCGCGTCCGGCCGGCCATGGAACCCCACGGACCCGATGATGCGGCGGCCCTCGGGCGTGAATTCGTGGACGACCGCCCGGCCGAGCCACGGCTGCATGTCCGGATCCGAGGCGAGATCGGCCAGTCGGACCTCGAAGAACTGGCGGAGCTGGTCGTCGAAGCCGCCGACGATCGACGCGCCGAGCAGCTCTTCCGCCAGGGCTTCATCGCCCGCGACGGCGGCCTGCATTGCTGCCGTCGAGAACGAGACGAGCTCGAGCCGCTCGGTCCGAATCGGCGGGACGTCGAGCGCGGTCAAGGCCGTGGCAGGTGCGACAGGAACTCCAGGAGATCGAGCTTCGTGACCACACCGGCAGGCTGCTCGCCGCGGATCGCGACCACGGCGGGTGAGCCGCCGCTCAGCAGGAGGAACGCCTCGTCGAGAGTCGCCGACGCGTCGACCAGCGGCAACGGCGCATCCATGACCTCGCCGACCGTCCGCTCGACGATCGTCGGATCGCGGAACGCCCGGTCGAGCAGCCCCTTCTCGTTGATCGAGCCGACGAGCCCGGCGATCGCGTCGCCCTCGGGATCCTCGGACACGGGCAGTTGCGAGATCCCGTATTCCTGGAGCCGCTCGATCGCCGCCCCAACACGCTCGGTCGTCCGGGCCACGATCACGGCGGGCCGATCGACCTCGTGGTGGCGATCCGCGAGGAGCTCCGACACCCGGACGATCGCGCCGGTCGTGGCGAGGAGGCCGTTCACCCGCATCCACTCGTCGTTGTACAGCTTCGAGAGGTAGTTCCGGCCGCCGTCGGGCAGCAGGACCACGACGACCTTCTCGGCGCCGTCGTCGGTCGCGGTCAGCTCACGGGCCACGGTCAAGGCCGCCACGAGGGCCGTGCCGCACGACCCGCCGGCAAGGATCCCCTCCTCGCGGGTCAGCCGCCGCGCGGCCGCAAACGCGTCGCGATCGCTGACGCGGACCCAGCGGTCGACGACGGCGGGGTCGTACGTGCCGGGCATGAAGTCCTCGCCGACGCCCTCGGTCAGGTACGGTCGGGCGGTGTCGCCCGAGAGGACGCTGCCCTCCGGGTCGGCGCCGACCACCACGACGTCGGGGCGTTGGCCGCGGAGGTAATGGCCCGCCCCCGAGATCGTGCCGCCGGTGCCGACGCTCGCGACGAAGTGGGTGATCCGACCATTGGTCTGCGTCCAGATCTCGGGCCCCGTCGTCTGCTCGTGGGCCGTCGGGTTCTCGAGGTTCCAGTACTGGTCGGGCTTGAACGCGCCGGGGATGTCGCGGGCCAGGCGGGCGGCCACGGAGTAGTACGACTCGGGCGACTCCGGGGCGACGTTCGTCGGACAGAGCACGACCTGGGCGCCGTACGCCCGGAGCAGGGCCTGCTTCTCGGCGGACTGCTTGTCGGCCATCACGAAGATGCATCGGTAGCCCTTCAGCGCCGCGGCGATCGCGAGGCCGTGACCGGTGTTGCCGGACGTCGGCTCGATGATCGTCCCGCCGGGCTTGAGAAGGCCGGCCCGTTCGGCCGCCTCGATCATCGGCAGCCCGATCCGGTCCTTCACCGAGCCGCCGGGGTTCAGCATCTCGAGCTTGGCGAGCACGAGCGGCTGGCGCTCGATCGGTCCGAGATCGCGAGTGACCCGGCTCAGCCGGACGAGCGGCGTATTCCCGACGAGGTCGAGGATCGTTTCGGCGTACTGCATGCGCTCGAGGATAGCCGGGCGGCCGCCGCTCAGGAGACGGACGCGTCGGCCGCCAGCCGGTCGTCGACGAGGTCGGAGGCGATCGCCCGGCTCCGTGGCTGGCCGGTGAGGGCCTCGATGAACGCCGCCCGGTCGATCCCGAGCAGCGTCGCCGGCTCGACGGCGGTCACGGTCGCAGTCCGCGGCACGTCACGGATCAGGGCGATTTCGCCGAACCCGTCACCCGGGCCGAGGGTCCGGACGGGGCGGCCGTCGACCGTCACGTCGAGACGGCCCTCCGCCACGACGTAGAACCGGTCTCCGCCATCGCCTTCCCTGACGATCGTGGTGCCGGCCGCCGCCGCGATCGGGACGACGCTCGTGGCGAGACGCTCGAGGACGGGTGCGGACAGCGGCGACAGCATCGGCACGCCACGCAGGAGCCGGAGCTCCGCAGCCCGGCCGACCGCGAGCCGGTCGCCGCTGATGACGGCCCGGCCGAGGAGCGCGATCGCGACCGGGAGCGACAGCCCGGCCACCGCGAAGGCTGCCCGATTGCCGAACAGGGCGATGAGCACCGGGACCGCCAGGGCCCCGAGCGCAACGGCACCCATCATCACGCCCTGGAGGACGCCGAAGACCCGGCTCATCACGTCGTCTCCGGCAAGCCGCTGGATCAGCGTCTGGGCGCCGACGGCAGTCAGGCCGGATCCGATCCCGGCGACGACGAGGAGGATGGCCGCCGGGAGGGCTCCGGGGGCGACGGCGATCCCGGCGATCCCCCCGCCGAAGAGGAGCCCGCTTGCGGCGAGGGCCACTCCTAGCCGCTCCCGCCCGACGAGGATCAGCGCGGCTGCCGACCCGAGGATCGCCCCGGCCCCGCCGAGCGCTCCGACGAGCCCGACGCCGCCGCCCTCCAGACCGAGCAGGTCCAGGGCGAGGACCGCGTACAGGATGTCCAGCGCGCCGACGAGGAACGTCGCCCAGGATGCGATCGCGACGACGGCGCGGAGACGCGGGTCGGACCAGATCGCCTCGAGGCCGCCCAGGAGGTGCCGGGTGCCGGAAGGCGCGCGTCGATCGCCGCTGCCCATCGCACGTCCCAGGTCGCTCCCGCCATCCGCGGTCCACCCCGGACGCGGATGGGCCGAGCGAGCGATCCCGACGACCGCGGCCACAGCGGCCACCGCGCCCGCAGCGGAGACCACGAAGACCGCGGCCGGCCCGCCGATCCCGATCAGAGCCGCGGCGCCGAGCGGCCCGATGAGCATCCCGATGCTCTCGGCCATCCCCGAGACGACGTTCGCCGCGGTCAGATCATCGGGCGCGGCGACGACCTCGGGGAGCAGCGACGCGTGGATCGGGCGCGTCAGCGAGACCGCCGTCGCCGACAGGGTCGCGAGCGCATAGATCACCAGGGGCGGCGCGAGGCCCAGGGCCGCCGCCGTGGCCGCCATGAACCCCGCCTGCAACGCGTAGGTCCCGAGCAGCACCCGGGCCCGCGGGAACCGATCGCCGAGTCCCGCGACGGCCGGCGCGCCGACGACCGACGGAGCCAGCTCGACGAAGGCGACGACGCCCGCCTCGGTCGCCCCGCCTCGCTCGTAGGCGTAGACGATGACCGCGACCCAGGTCGACCACTCCCCGAATGCGAAGATCAGGTAGGCCGCTTCGAGCCGGCGCAGGACCGGGCTCCGGAACACGGCTGCGATGACGCCGAGTCGACCGAACATGCCGGGCAGCATGGCATGCAGGGATCACCCCGGCGTCAGGGCCCGGCGCGTCGGCCGGCGTCAGGCCCGCGGCGCCTCGTCGCGGTCGAGACGCCCCGGGCGGAGGAGCAGCCAGGTCAGCCGGTGACGCAGCCGCCGAGGCCGATCGGGCGGGTCGACGGTCAGCGGTTGGAGCTCCTCGACGACCGGGCCGAGACGGATGGCGAGGGCCTCGCTGAGGCGCTTGGCCAGGTCGAGCTCGGCCCGCGACCCTTCCTCCGGCGCGACGCCGTCCCAGGACGGGCCGAGCAGCTCGGCGACCGAGGTGACCGGCAGGACGCGCGAGGCCATCCGCCGCCCGATGTAAAGCTCCTCCGTGCCCGCCATCGCAAAGGGGACGATCGGCGCGCGGGTCCGGATCGCGATCAGTGCCCAGCCGGCACGGAACGGGCCGATGCGGCCCGGCGGACCGCTGACGGTCCCCTCTGGCATCTGGGCGAAGACCCCACCGTTGCCGATCACGGCCCGGGCCGCCGCGACGTGCTGATCCGCCCCGATGCCACCGCGCCAGACCGGCAGGAGGCCGCCGAGCCGGTGGACGAGCGCTTCCCGCCAGCGGGTCGTGAAGGTCGATGGTGCGCTGCCGAGGAACCAGACGCGCGGCTCGACCGGGAGCGCGTGGGCGACGACGAACGGGTCCATCCAGCCGCGATGGGCCGCCGCAACGAGGAGGTAGCCGCCGCGCGGCAGATGCTCCCGGCCGGTCGCCTCGATCCGGAAGCGGAACAGCCCGAACAGGACGAACCGGGCCAGGAGACGGGTCGCCCGGTACAGCAGCGACGCCCGACTCTCGGGCACCCGGCCGAGCCAGGCGAGGCCCTCCACCGCGCCGCCCCGCGCATCCGCCAGCGCCTGCGGCGCGACCCGACCCGGTGGGGGCCGTCGGCGTCGCGACCCCGAGGACTCCGGTGCGGTCACGTCAGCCGGTGGGTGGCGGGTCCGTCGGGCGCGGCTCGTCTGCGGCGTCTGCGCCGCCCGCCTCGGCGTCCTCGAGATCGTCGTCGTCCAACTCTTCGCCGTCCTCGAGATCGTCGTCGTCCAGCTCTTCGCCGTCTTCGTCGTCGGCCTCGTCGTCGTCGGCCTCGTCGTCGTCGGCCTCGTCGTCGTCGGCCCAGAAGTCGTCCTCCTCGTCCTCCGCCGTCAGGCGCTCGGACTCGGGCGCGGGCAGGAGCTCCGCGGCGCGGACGCCTGGGAAGCCGCGGCCGTGCCGGTAGAGCAGCGCCGCCGCGCCGAGGAGGATGAAGCCGAGCGTCACGATCGACGCCGTCGGGACCCCGAAGAACGTCCAGTTGCCGCTCCGGAGCCCCTCGAGGACGAACCGGGTCACGCCGTACCAGATGAAGAAGATCCAGAGCAGGTCGCCCGGGACCAGGCGCGAGGTCCGGCGCCGGGCGAGCCACAGGAGCACGAGGGCGCCGACGATGCCCGAGATCGACTCGTACAGGAACAGCGGGTGGAAATGGGTCGACTCCGGGAACTCCGGGGAGCAGGCGTACTGCACGATCCGATGGGCACAGTCGATCTTGATCCCCCACGGGAGGTTCGTCGGCGGGCCGTACAGCTCCTGGTTGAAGAAGTTGCCCCAGCGACCGATGGCCTGCATCACGAACAGGCCGGGCGCGACGACGTCGGCCCAGCGGAAGAAATCCTGGTGCCGCCAGCGGACGTAGGCCCAGCCCGCGATGGAGCCCGAGATGATCCCACCCGGCACACCGAGGCCCGTGAACCCCGAGAACCCGTACGACCCGTCCGGCTGGACCGTCAACGGCAGGAACGCCGTGAGCGGGTGGTCCTTGTAGAGCGCCCACTGGTCGATCACGTGGTAGAGCCGGCCACCGATGAGGGCCGCCACGGCAATGACGATCAGCCCGGTCCCGATCTCCTCGTCGTCCAGGCCTCGGAAGCGCGCCTCCCGAACGAGGACCCAGTAGACCGCAGCCAGGCCGACGGCGTAGGCGATCCCGTACCAGTAGATCGGGAAGCCGAGCACGCGCAGGAAGATCGGGTCCGGGGTGATGTCGATCATGACTGCGGAGTGTAGGCGGCAGGGTGGCCCGGCGCGGCCGTGGGCGTCATCGGGTCGCTTGCCTGTACTCTCGCCCGGTGAACGCGGAGTTCAACTGGTGGCTGCTCATCGTCGGCCTGGTCGTGGGGGCCGGTCTCGCGTGGCTCGTCCTCGCCGACTCGAGCCGCCGCGAGGTGGACATCGAGGAGCGCGAGCTGAGCAGCGAAGCCCGCTGGATCGCGGACGAGCTGGCGGCCTCCGGCCGCCCGGTCGACGACGAGCGCGTCCTCGAGGTCCTCCGCCTCCACCGCGCCTATCGCGGCGCGGCCCCGCCGGACGAGGTCGACGAGTCGTGGCTCGCGCCCGACGGCGACGAGGTCTTCCCGGCCGAGCAAGCGGGTCGAGCGCCGGTTGTCCACCCGGTCCCCGGAGATCCGGGGCGCGCCGACCACGGCGCGGTCTGACTCGGGCGCCGGGCATCCGGCCCTGAGGGACGCGGCGCCGGATCAGTCGGCGCTGACGAGGACGGGTTGGCCGGGCTGGTCGCTCGCGGCGAGGTCGACGAGGGAGACCCCGAACTTGGCGCCCGGGCCGATCCCGGCGATCTTCGGGACGTCGCCGACCCAGTAGGCGAGCTGACCGCCGAAGAACATCTTCCCGATCGGCGCACGGCGCCCGGCCGTCTCGACCCAGCAGCGGTATTCCTTGCCGGCCGGGGCGGGCGCCAGCTGGTCGGCGACCACGACGAGCTCGGTCGAGGACGGCGAGTAGACGAGCGTCCCGCTCGTCGCGCCGTCGCTGGTGTTGGCGAGGCGGATCCTCCGGACATCCGGCTGCGCGTCGACTCGGAGGGTCCAGACGGCGACCTCGCCGAGCGCCTCGATCTCGGACGCCTGGCCGCGGACCTCCGCGTCGCGTCCGCCGTTGACGAACAGCGCCGTGCCGGCGACGGCGAGGGCGATGGCGGCCGCCAGCCCCGCAAGGACCGGCAGGCGCGCCACGCGTCGGGCCCGGCGGTCCGTCGTGATGGGGATCGGCTGGGCGGCGGTTGGCTCGGCGACGACCGGCGTGGCCGAGCTCGACGCCGTGGCCGGGCTCGACGCCGTGGCCGGGCTGGACGGCGCGGCAGACGCCCCGGTGCCCCGCGGCCGTCCGACGGCACGGACGTACGCGAGCGTCCGCTCGCGGAGCTCCGGCGGCGGGACCGCCTGGACGGTCGGCCGGATGATCCCGATCGAGCGACGCAGCCGCTCGAGCTCGTCGGCGCAATCGGGGCAGCCGGCGAGATGACCGGCGACGAGCGCCGCCGGCGGCGTGTCGCCGGCCATCAGTCGATCGAGCCCGTCCGGCTCGACGGCCGCATCTGCGAGGAGGTCTCGCACCTCGTGGTGTTCCATCTCTCCCATCATCGATTGATTCGTTCGGTCATCGGGACCGGGATCGGCGTCGGGGCCGCTCCTGGTCCCAGCTCT
>DATLVO010000084.1:0-5858 GCA_035577485.1 Verrucomicrobiia bacterium | reverse complement strand
GCCTCCCCGAGTTCGGCGTCATCGGCGCGAAGCTCGCCGCCGCGCACCGCGCGCATCCGGACGACTTCCAGGCGGTCGAGCTCAATCTCTCCTGCCCCAACGTCGAGTCGGGCTTCCCCTTCGCGAAGAGCCCCGAGCTCGCGCGCGAGTGCGTGCGCCTGGTCCGCGAGCAGACCGACCTGCCGCTCTTCGCCAAGCTCTCGCCGAACGTCGCCGACGTCCGCCCGATCGCTCGGGCCATCGCCGATGCCGGCGCCGACGCCCTGACCGCGGTCAACACCCTCAGCGGGATCGCCGTCGCACCGTCCCGAACGAAGCCGCTCCTCGGCAACATCTACGGCGGGCTGTCAGGCCCGGCGATCAAGCCGATCGCGCTCCGGATCGTGTACGAGGTCAGCCAGATCGTCGACATCCCGGTCGTCGCGATCGGGGGCGTGACCGAGCTCGCCGACGTGCTGGACTTCCTCGCCGTCGGCGCGGCCGCGGTTCAGGTTGGCACGGCGATCTTCGCCGACCCGACGCTCCCCGTGCGGCTGGTCGACGAGCTCGAGGCGGAGTGCCGCCGTCGCGGCCTGGCCACGTACGCCGAGCTGATCGGAACGGCCCTGCCGCGGAAGCCCGGCGCACCCTCGTCGAAGGGGGTCGAGTACCGGCCCTAGTCGCGTCGCCCGAAGATCGATCGAACGGTCCGCCATCGGCGGGTCGGCGTCGTCTCGATCGCCGGTAGACTTCGGCGTCATGACCACGATCAAGCCCGCCATCGAGATCGGCGCGCGAGCCGCCGTCGCGCGACGGACCGAGGCGATCTTCCGTTCCTCGGGCGCGCTCCGCGAGGGCCATTTCCAGCTGAAGAGCGGCCGGCACGGGGACGCCTACATCGAGAAGTTCGCGGTCCTGTCGGACCCGGCCGCCACGAGCGAGCTCTGCGGGTTCTGGGCCGCGGCCCAGCGCGATGAACGCGGTCATGCGCGCGTCGACCTCGTCGCCGGACCGACGACCGGCGGCGTCATCCTCGCCTTCGAGACCGGCCGCCAGCTCGGCGTGCGGGCGATCTTCGCCGAGGAGGTCCGCGACGCCGACGGCACGACTCATCGAGCCTTCCGGCGCGGCTTCCGGATCGAGCCGGGCGAGCGCGTCCTCCTCGTCGACGACATCCTGACGACCGGCGGATCGCTCCTCGCGATGCTGCCCGCCGTGGAGGCGATGGGCGGCGAGGTCGTCGAGTGCGTCGTGCTCGTGGACCGCAGCGGCGGCAAGCGCACGCTCACTTCGCCCACCACCGGCCGGGTCTACCCGCTCCGCGCCCTCTGGCCGCTCGATCTGCCGACCTACGAGCCCGGGACCGCAACCTGCCCGGGGTGCGCTGACGGCAGCCCGCTTCACACACCCGGGAGCAGCGGGACCGGAGCGTGACCGAAGCGTCCGATCGACCGGCCGAGGCTCCAGCTCGACCCTCGACTCCCGGGGCGAAGCCGTCGGGCCTGAGCGGCACCCGACGTCTCGCGGTTCTCGCGGCGGCCGCGCTCGCGGTCGTCCTCGTCGCGGTCGCTGCATCGATGGTCGTCGGCGGGCCGGGGCGACGCGTGGAGACCGGGATCGTCGTGGCGGTCCAGGGGACGGGGCTGACGTCGATCCAGGGCTTCTCGATCCGGACGACCGACGGCCGAACCGTCGACTTCCGGCTCGGGGCCCTCGAGAACGGCGCTGCGTTTCCGCCGGGTCATCTCGCCGAGCACAAGGTCACCCTCGTCCCGATCCGGGTAACGTACATTGACGAGTCCGGCGGCCATGTCGCCGTCCGGCTCGAGGACGCGCCCTAACCGGCCTTCTCGACCGCCTGGATCGCGGCCTCGATCTCGTCCGGCGCGAAGACGAGCTCGAACGTCGAGCGGATCGTGCCATCCGCGCCGACGACGAAGACGAACGGCTCGCTCTGGAGGTGGAATGCCACGGTCGCCGGCGCGGGCTGGAAGTTGCCCGCGGCGTCGAGATCCGGCTGGAGCTGGCCCTGGTCGTCCTTCAGCAGGTACGGCTCGACGTTGATGAACGTCATTTCGGGGTGCGCGGCCGCGACCGGCTTCAGCTTGTCGAGCGTCGGGCCGCAGGTCGAGGTCTGGCAGAACTTCGGGGTTGCGAAGATCAGGACGAAGGCCTTCTTCGCTGCCAGCGCATCGGCCTCCGAGGTCTCGTAGAACCGCGCGACCGGCTTGGTGTCGGTCGACACCTTCGAGACGTCGCCGGCGCTCGCGATCGTGGGCGTCACCACCGACGGCGCCGGATCGCCCGGACCGAGCACCTGGGTTTTCGGTTGGACGTCGAACGCAAACGGGACCGTCTGCTCCGGCGCGCCGGGCGCCGATGTCGTGAAGTCGGCCGTCCAATGCCCGGCCGACGCGAAGGTCGCGTGGAGGATATACACGCCGCTGAAGCCCTCGATCGCCCAGATGAACGTCGCCGGTTGCGGAGCGATCGTCTCGCCACTCGGGCCGCGGAAGCCGACTGCGACCTTCCGGTCCGGGCTGCCGGCCGGCTTCTGGCCCGAAGCGTCGGTCAGCGAGACGAGCACGCGATTGGCCCCGACTCCGAGCTCGGACGAGACGATCGTCGGCAGGACGACGGGGGCTCCGCTGCCGCCGGACGTCGCCGGGGAGCGGCCGGGTCCCGATCCGGACGGCGATGGCGACGGCGCGACGTTCGAGCCGCAGGCGGTGACCAGGACGACGGCGGCGGCGAGCGCCGCAAGGGGAAACCGGTGCTTCACGCCGCCTAGCCTAGAGGCAGGCGCTCACCTGCGCTTTCGGCCGTCGGGTCGGGCTCGAAACCTCCTCTCGGCGCTAGAATGTCGGCCGGGTCGCCGTGGCTCGCCAGCGACCGTCGTCCGGTGAATCACGCCACCACACCCGCATCCCCGTCTCTCGCCCCGAGGAGGCCCGTGACCCGCTTCCAGAAGCTCGCCGCGGCGACCGTGGTGACGTCGATCCTGCTCGTCACGATCGGCGTCATCGTCCGGGCCACCGGGTCGGGCCTCGGCTGCCCGGACTGGCCGCTCTGCCACGGCCAGCTCATCCCGGCGCTGGACGATCCGAAGGCCTGGATCGAGTGGGTCCACCGGACGGTTGCGGTGATCATCGGGTTCGAGGTGATCGGCCTCGCGATCCTCGCGTTCGTCGACCATCGCGATCGCCGCGTCGTGCTCGCGGCGGCGGTCGTCTCCGTGCTGCTCGTCGGGTTCCAGGCCTGGCTCGGCAAGGAGACGGTTCGGCTGGGGAATTCCGGCGAGTCGGTGACGGCCCATCTCGCGTCCGCGATGACCCTGGTCGGGCTGCTCGTCTGGATCCTCGTCCGGTCGCTCTACCCGGCCCGCCTCGACAGCGGCGGCGCGAGCCAGCGGTTCACGCTGGTCGCGGCGTTGGGTGCCGGCTCCGTGTTCGCCCTGCTGCTGTTCGGCTCGCACGTGACGGCGACCTCGCAGTGGTACGTCTTCCCGGACTGGCCGCTGATGAACGGGACCCTGTTCCCGACGGTCACCGACTCCAACTCGGCGCACGTCCTCCACCGCTGGATCGCGATCGTCGTCGGGCTGATCGTCGCGGCCGTGTTCGTCGCGGCGTGGCGGACGCGACCCCGGACGCGGCCGATCATCCGGCTCGCGGCGATCGCGGCGATCCTGTTCCCGATCCAGGCGGTCGTCGGCGGGCTGCAGATCCTGACCGGTCTCAGCGGCTGGACCCAAACGCTCCACCTCGCCCTCGGGGCGGTGATCTGGTCGCTCCTCGTGGCACTGGTCTCGGTCTCGTATCTCGAGGCGCGGACCGCGGCACGGGTCGACGAGCCGGATCGGGCTGGCACCCGTGACGGCGTCGAACCACGGACCCGCCGCGACAGCGTCCGCGCGTACATCGCCCTCACGAAGCCCCGGATCATCGAGCTGCTGCTCGTGACCACGGTCCCGGCGATGGTCCTCGCGACCCGGCAGGTGCCGGGGATCCAGCTCGGCCATTGGGCCTGGCTGACCGTCTGGACGCTCGCCGGCGGGACCCTCGCCGCCGGCAGCGCTAACGCGATCAACTGCTATCTCGACCGCGACATCGACGAGCTGATGGCCCGGACCCGCCGCCGCCCATTGCCGGCGCACGAGGTCGATCCGGAACGGGCGGTCGTCTTCGGCCTCGCCCTCGGTGCGATCGCGTTCGGGGTCCTGGCGTTCTTCGTCAACCTCCTCGCGGCCTTCCTCGGGATGCTCGCGATCGCCTTCTACGTCGTCGTGTACACGATCCTGCTCAAGCGCTCGACCCCCCAGAACATCGTGATCGGCGGGGCCGCGGGGGCCCTGCCGCCGGTCATCGGCTGGGTGGCGGTCACGGGCAACGTGGGCATTCCCGCGCTCCTGCTCTTCGCGCTCGTTTTCTACTGGACGCCGCCCCATTTCTGGGCGCTGTCGCTTCGGATCCGCAAGGACTACGCGGCGGCCGGCGTGCCGATGCTGCCGGTCGTCCGGGGCGTGCCCGAGACCACTCGCCAGATCGGCCTCTACACAATCCTCATGGTCGCGATCTCGCTGGTCCTCTTCGCGGTCGCCCGCATGGGCCCGATCTATCTCGTCGCCGCGCTCGTCCTCGGCGGGCTGTTCCTGCGCCAGGCGTGGCAGCTCTGGCGGCGGGGCTCGTCCGAGGTGGAGTCGACCGCCGGCGCGATCCGGCTGTACCGGTTCTCGATCTCGTACCTGACGCTGCTGTTCGCGGCGA
Organism: Verrucomicrobiia bacterium; assembly: GCA_035577485.1. GTDB lineage: Bacteria > Chloroflexota > Limnocylindria > Limnocylindrales > CSP1-4 > CF-46. The sequence goes on along the minus strand of DATLVO010000084.1, from coordinate 1,113 downwards.
TCGCGATCGACGCGCTGGTGATGTCGGCGCTCGGCTGAGGCCGCTCCGCGACAGCGTTCGATATCGGACATCGAATGCGCCCCCGTGCCAGCGACGGAGCCGCCGGCGGACGACCGGCATTGAGGCCCGGTCGCAATCACGGTGCAAACCGGCGCCGCTCGAACGGCGCGGGCCGGGAACGGTCCGGACTGGCACACTCCGCAGATGGACCTCCACTTCCTCGGCGGTGCCACCACCGTCACCGGTTCGCAATACCTCCTGGAGACGGGCCGGGCCCGCGTCCTCATCGATTGCGGCATGTTCCAGGGCAGTCCGAACGAGGCGATGCGGAACCGGATCCCCCTTGCCTACGACCCCGCGACGATCGACGTGATGCTCCTGACCCACGCCCACCTCGACCACTGCGGGCTGATCCCGCACCTCGTGAACGAGGGCTACGGGGGCCGGATCATCGCCACGCGGGGCACCTGCGAGCTCGCGGAGCTCGTCCTGCTCGACTCCGGCAAGCTCCAGGAGGAGTTCGCGAAGCGCGAGGCCCGTTGGGAGAAGCGTCACCCGGACCGCGTCGCGGCCGACGATGCGAAGGAGGAAGCGGCGTACCAGGAGGCGCTCGACGTCGCCGCCGGCAAGATCCCGGCACCGGTACTCCATGAGCACGTCGACGACGCACCACCGCCGCCGACCTCGGCAACCGCCCCCACGCTGGCGACGCCACCGACGCAGGCAACGCCAGAGACGCCGCCTGCCACGCCCGTGGCGCCCGACGCCGCGACGATCACGTCGGCGGCCGTGTCCGAGGAGGTCCCCGTCGCGACCGCGACGCAACTGCCCCCGATCCGCGGCGGCGGGGACCCCGACCTCAACGTCGAGGCCGACCTGCGCGCCCAGCCGCCGCACGTCCAGGTCGACCTGGACGAGCCGATCTACACGGCGCGGGACGCCGAACGCGCCGTCGAGCACTTCGACGGGATCGACTACGAGCAGGAGATCGAGGTTGCGCCGGGCGTCCACGCCACCTTCCTCGACGCCGGCCACATCCTCGGCTCGGCGATCATCCGCGTCCGGGTCGAGGCGGGCGATCCCGCCCACGGCGGCCCCGAGCACGAGACCACG
>DATLVO010000083.1:0-12735 GCA_035577485.1 Verrucomicrobiia bacterium | reverse complement strand
CCTCCGCGGGCGAGCGCTGCTGGAGCTCCTCTACGCGGCCGGGCTCCGGGTCAGCGAGGGCCTGGGCCTCGACCGCGAGGACCTCTCGACCGACGGCGGCTTCGTCCGGGTGATCGGCAAGGGCGACAAGGAGCGGCTCGTCCCGGTCGGCGACATCGCCCTCGACTGGCTCGGCCGATGGCTCGCCGAGGAGCGGCCCGGCCTCCTCGCCCTCCACGACGTCGAGCCGGCCCGAGGCGGTCCATTGTTCCTCGGCGACCGAGGGCGGCGCCTGGCCCGGCAGCAGGCCTTCGCGATCGTGCGGGGCGCCGCCCGCCGGGCCGGTCTTCCCGAGTCCGTCAGCCCGCACACGCTCCGGCATTCGTTCGCCACGCACCTCCTCGAGGGCGGGGCGGACCTGCGGATCGTCCAGGAGTTGCTCGGTCATGCGAGTATCAGCACGACCCAGCTCTACACCCACCTCACGGGCGAGCGCGTCCGGGAGGTCTACGCACGAGCCCATCCACGGGCCTGACGGGAGAACGCAGTCGATGGCCTACCTGGACAATCTCCTGGCCTCGGGCGAGCAGCCGATCCGCCGGACGCATCAGCACTGGTTCGTTCTCGTCGCCGACGCCCGGTACGCGATCCTCGCCTGGATCGCGGCCGTGCTCCTGTACGTCGTCTCGGGCTCGCTTCCGGACACGATCCGCCCCGTGCTCGGATGGGTCATCGTGGTGCTCGTCGTAGGTGGCCTGCTCTATTTCGGCTGGCAGGTCCTGCGCTGGCAGAACGAGGAGTTCGTGGTGACGTCGCGGCGCGTCCTGCAGATGGAGGGCGTCGTCAACAAGCGCGTGGTCGACAGCTCGCTCGAGAAGATCAACGACGCGATCCTGTCGGAATCGATCTTCGGTCGCGTCTTCGGGTTCGGCGACCTGGAGATCCTGACCGCGTCGGAGAGCGGGATCTCGCTGCTGCGGATGCTGCCCAAGCCGGACGACTTCAAGCGCGCGATGCTCGACGCGAAGCACGACCTCGAGATGGAGCTGTCGGGTGCGCGGCCGCTGCCGTCGCCCGCGATCCGGGCCGCCGCACCGGCCCCCGCATCCGCCGCCGCACCGGCCGCGGCTCCGGCCGCCCCGGCGTCGATCCAGAGCACGATGTCGGCCGACGAGGTCACGCGGACCCTGGCCAACCTCGCCGACCTCCGGGATCGCGGCGCGATCAGCGCGGACGACTACGACGCCAAGAAGGCCGACCTGCTGAAGCGGCTCTGACCGATCCGAGGGGCCGGGCCCAGCCGGGCCTCGTCGCCCGGCTACGATACGTGCGCCAGCCCACTCGACCGAGGTCAGCGTGACATTCGACCAGATTCTCCCGCGCCTGCTCGCGATCGGGATGATCCTCGCGATCTCCTTCCCGGTCCACGAGTTCGCCCACGCCTGGGCCGCCTACCGCCTTGGCGACGGAACGGCGAAGCTGTTCGGGCGCCTGACGCTGAACCCGATCGCCCATTTCGACCCGATCGGCGGTCTGATGCTCGTCGCCTCGGGACTGATCGGCTTCGGGATCGGCTGGGCCAAGCCGACGCCCGTCAACCCGTCGAACCTCCGCGGCGGACGGGACAGCGAGGGGATCGTCGCCTTCGCCGGACCGGCCTCGAACCTCATCCTCGCCGCCCTCGGCGCGATCCCGCTTCGTCTCCTCCTCGCCGCGGAGGACACGGGGACGCAGGTGCCCGTGATCGTCCTGAACGTCCTGGCGTTCTTCGTCCTGATCAACGTCGCGCTGCTGCTCTTCAACCTCGTGCCGATCCCGCCGCTCGACGGCTCGAAGGTGATGTTCTCGATGATGAGCGCCCGCCAGGAATATCAATGGCGCCCCGTCCTCCAGCAGTACGGCTTCCTGCTCCTGATCGTCGTCGCGTTCGTGCCGTTGCTGCCCGGACAGCAGACGATCTTCGGCTTCATCTTCGAGCGGATCGGGATCCCGATCGTCAATCTCCTGATCGGGCGCGAGGTGTTCTTTTGATCGGACGCGTCGCGGCGCGCTCGTCGGGTTGAGGTGATGGCGCTCGACGTGACGGAGCGACGCTCGGCCGCCGTCGTGTTCGGGGCGGGCCGCCGGCCCGAAGCGTCCACCCAGATCAGCCTCGAGGCCTTCGACGGGCCGCTCGCGCTGCTCCTCGCCCTGATCGAGGCGCGCCAGCTCGATGTCACGACGGTCGCGCTTGGCGCCCTCGCCGATGCCTACCTCGACGCGCTCGCCACCCTCGAGACCGATCGCCTCGGCAACGTCAGCTCGTTCGTGGCCGTCGCCAGCCAGCTGATCCTGATCAAGAGCCGGGCGATCCTGCCCCGGCGCGTCGACTTGCCGCCTGGCGTCCTGCCCGAGGAGGAACCCGATCCGGAGGCCGAGCTGCGCGCCCGGCTCCTCGTCTACCGAGCGCACCGCGACGCGGGTCGCCGTCTCCAGGAGGAGGCGCTCGAACGGATCGGGCTGTTCCGCCGGGAGCCGGCCGCCGCGGTCGCGGCCGCGATCGCCGGCGCGCGACCGGTCGACGCCCCTCCGCTCGACCCGTCCATCCTCGGTCGCGCCCTGGCGGGCCTCGTGCGGCTGGCCCCGCCGCCCGCGCCACCGCCGGAGGCGCTCGCCCGGACGATCACGCTCGCCGAGCGGGCGGCGATCATCCGCGCCGCGATCCGGGGCGCCGGTTCGATCGTCCTGCAGGACCTGTTGACGGGCGTTCGCGACCGGGTCGTCGTCGCGGTGACGTTCCTCGCCCTGCTCGAGCTGATGAAGCGGCGCGAGATCGTCGTAAGCCAGGACGTGCCGTGGGGCCCGATCTTCGCCCGGGCGACGACACCGGACGAGCGTGCCGGGGCACCGGTCGATGTCGACGCCCCCATCGACGAGACCCTGGAGTCGTACTCGTGATCGAGGAGCGATCCGAGGAGCGCGCCGACGAATCGGCCGAGGCGGCCCCGGAAGCCGTTCTCGACATCGATACCGCGCCGCCCGCCGAGCAGCTGTCCGAGGTCCAGCTCGAGGCGCTCCTGTTCGTCGCCGAGCGACCCCTCTCGCGACGGGAGATCGCGACGCTCGCCGGCGTCGATCGGGCGACCGTGGATGCGCGCCTGGGCGATCTGGAGGTCTCCCTGGCAGGACGCGGGATCCGGCTCGTGCTGTCCGGCGACCGGGTGGAGCTCGTGACGGCCCCCGACGCCGGGGCGCTGATCGCCCGCTACGTCGGCGCGGACGCGGTCCGGCTCTCGCCGGCCTCCCTCGAGACGCTCGCGATCGTCGCCTACCGCCAACCCGTCACGAAGGCGGCCGTGGAGCGGATCCGAGGCGTCGACTCCGACTACACGATCCGCTCGCTCCTGCACCGCAGGCTGGTCGTGGAGCTCGGTCGGTCCGACGGGCCGGGGCGACCATACCTGTACGGCACGGGGTTCGAGTTCCTCGAGCGATTCGGGCTGACGAGCCTGGAGGAGCTGCCGCCGCTCGACGTGGAAATTGCCGCCCGGTTGGTCGAGGACCAGGAGGACGGCCGGCCGGCGCTCGATTCGGACAACGGCATCTCCGCCGCCGAGCCGCTCGACGGCGCGGCACCCGGCTGATGCCGCCCGAGCGCCTCCAGAAGGTCCTGGCAGCCGCCGGCGTCGCATCGCGTCGCGCGAGCGAAGGGCTGATCGCCGCCGGCCGGGTCCAGGTCGACGGTAAGCGCGCGACGCTCGGTCAGCAGGTGGACGCCGCCAAGGCCCACATCCTCGTCGACGGACTGCCGATCGGGGCGGCGGCCCGAACCACGTACCTGCTTCTCCATAAGCCGGCCGGCGTGACCTCGACCACCCAGGACCGCCACGCGGCGACGACCGTCATCGACCTCGTGCCCACCGCGCTCGTTCCCGATGGTGCGCGGCTCTACCCGGTGGGGCGACTCGACCAGGACAGCGAGGGGCTGCTGATCCTCACGAACGACGGCGGCTGGTCGGAGCGCGTCCTCCATCCGCGGTTCGGCGTCGAGCGTGAGTACGCATTGGCGCTGGCCCGTCCGCTCGACCACGACCAGGCGGCCGCGTTGAGCGAGGGGATCGAGCTCGACGAGGGGGAGGCGACACTCCACCATCTCCGGGCGATGACCGAGATCGAGACCGAGCGGCTCGCCGAGCTCCTCGATCCGCGACCGCCGGCCGGGCTCACGTGGTACCGGGCGACGCTCCGCCAGGGGTGGAAGCGCCAGCTCCGGCGGATGTTCGGTGCGGTGGACGCGCCGATCGAGCGGCTCGTCCGGGTCCGGATCGGCCCGGTCCGCATCGACGGGCTCCGCAGCGGGCGCGTGCGTCCCCTGAAGGCGCCCGAAGTCCGCGGCCTGGCGAGTGGCGGCGGCCGGTCGCGATGAGCGCGATGGTTCTCAGCGAGGGTCCCGACGCGGGCGGATGACGCGCGGGCCGGTATCCTCGGTGGCGTGACGGCCTCGAACGCTTCCGGTCTCGTCGTCGCCCTCGACGGACCCGGCTCGTCGGGCAAGTCGAGCGTCGGCTCGGCCGCCGCATTGCGAGTCGGCTACCGCTTCTGCGACACGGGTCTGCTCTATCGGGCCGCAACGTGGCTCGCCCTCAAGCGTCACCTCCGCGTGGAGGGCGACGGCGCCGATCCGGCCGCCCTCGTGGAGCTGGTTCAGGAGATCGAGCTCGTGCCCGACGAGAACGGCCGCCTTGCTCACGTCAGCGTTGACGGACAGGACGTCACCGAGGAGGTCCATACGCCGCGCGTCGACGAGGCTGTGTCGGCGGTCTCCCGGGTCCCGGATCTACGTGCGGCGCTCCTCGAGCGCCAGCGGTCGCTCGCGGCGCAGCCGGGCGGGATCATCATGGCCGGCCGCGACATCGGAACGGTCGTCCTGCCCGACGCCGACTTGAAGATCTTCCTCGATGCGTCGGTCGAGGAGCGGGCCCGTCGCCGGACCGAGGAGCGGGACCTGAGCCCGGACAGCCAGGAGGCCCGCTACATCCTCGCCCAGCTCCGGCGGCGCGACGAGCTCGACAGCCGGCGCACGGTCGCCCCGCTCCGGCCGGCCGAAGACGCGGTCCACATCGTGACCGACGGCAACGCGTTCGAGCAGACGGTGGACGCGGTCGTCGCGACGATCCGGGCCGCCGAGGCGGCCGCCGCGCCGGGAACCGGGGTGTCGGCCGTTCCCTCGAGCGGCCGATGACCGCGGCGACGGGCCGACGTCCGGTCAAGCCGGCGATCGACGAGGCGGACCTCCTGAAGAGCCACATCAGTCCCCTGATCCGGGTGATGGCCTTCGGGGCTCGCCAGGTCGCTCGTTCGTTCACCCGCGTCCGGATCGAGGGGGATCTCGACGCCATCCCCCGCGAGGGACCGCTGATCCTCGCGGCGAACCACATCTCGAATGCCGATCCGGTGATCGTCGGGGCGTGGCTGACGCCGCGCCTCGGGCGGCGGATCCACTGGCTCGGCAAGAAGGAGATGTTCGACTGGCCGATCGTCGGCTGGATGGCCCGCAACGGCGGTGTCGTGCCCGTGGACCGGGCGGCCGCGGACGTCGAGGCGTTCCGGATGGCCAGCCGGGTGCTGGAGGCGGGTCACGTCCTGATGGTGTTCCCCGAGGGCACGCGAAGCCCGACCGGCGAGCTCCAGCCGCCCAAGGACGGTCTCGCGATGCTCGCCCTTCGGACCGGGGCGACGATCGTCCCGATCGGGGTCTCGAACACCGACCGGGTCTGGCCGAAGGGCCGCCCGATCCCGCACCTCGGCGGCCACGCCACCCTGCGGGTCGGCGCACCCTTCAAGGTGGCCGACCTGCTGCCCCCGGAGCTCGATCGGAAGGCGGCCAAGCGCCTCGCGACGACGCTGATCATGCGGCGGATCGCGGCCCTCCTGGACCCGAGGCATCGCGGCCCGTACGCCGCGGACGAGGGGTAGCCGCAAGCACCCCGGGGTTCTCATCCGCTCCCTCGGGGAGCGTTCGGCGGCGATCGTTGGCCGAATCGGGGATGAGCCGGCCGCAGTTTGCCGCTGGCGGCTAACTGAGCCCCCGCAGCCTCGATCCTCAGCGACCGGGCCCGCATCACGCTCCTGGGGTGAGCGGATGCGCGCGTCCTTCGGCGCGCAGGAGGGCCCGAACAGGGCCCATGCGATAATTCACGCGTATGGGAACCGTCCGTGAGATCCACATCGCCCGCCGCACCGGCTTCTGCTACGGCGTGCGAGAGGCGATCGACAAGGCGAAGGAGGCCCGCGCGGCGGGCAAGTCGACCCATACCCTCGGCCAGGTCGTCCACAACGAGGGCGTGATCGCCGATCTCGAGCGCCTTGGGATCGAGACGGTCGACACGCTCGACGACGTCGATCACGGCGCGGCGGTCGTGATCCGGGCCCACGGCGTGCGGCCGGACGTCATGGAACGGGCGACGGAGCGCGGCCTCGAGGTCATCGACGGCACCTGCACCTGGGTGATCCAGGAGCACCGCGAGCTCGTGAAGCTCGTCGATGAGGGCTACACGATCGTCCTCCTCGGCACGCCGAACCACGCCGAGGTCGTCGGGATGCTCGGCTTCGCGCCGGATGCGATCGTGGTCGACGAAGAGGACGAGTGGGAGGCGCAGATCCCGCGCAAGAAGCGGATGGCGCTGATCTCCCAGTCGACGCAGCCGCCCTGGAAGTTCGAGAAGCTCGCCGCGTTCATGGTCAGCCGGAGCCACGAGCTCAAGATCGTGAACACGGTCTGCCCGGTGACGATCCGTCGCCAGGAGGACACGGTCGAGGCGGCCCGCGGGGTCGACCTGATGGTCGTCGTCGGCGGCCGATCGAGCGCGAACACGAAGGAGCTGACGCGCCTCGTGGGAATCGCCGGCAAGCCCGCGATCCAGATCGAAGGCGCGTCGGACCTGACCGACGCCTCGGTCTTCGACGGCCGCGAGGTCATCGGGATCACCGGCGGGACGTCGACCCCGATCGAGGACCTCCGCGACGTCGCGGAGCGGGTCCTCGAGATCGCCGGCACGCCCGACGTCGCCGGCCGCGCCCCCGAGCTGGCCGCCGAGGCCCTCGCCGACGCGGCGACCCCGGCAGGTCGCACGACCTCGCTCCCGACCTTTGTCCACAACGAGGGCGCCGCGCATACCTCCGGCGCGGCGTAGGCCGCTCCGATGCCTTCCCGCGCCCAGACGGGCCTGCCCGTCGTCGCCGTCGTGGGCCGGCCGAACGTCGGGAAGAGCACCCTCTTCAACCGCTTCGTCGGCAGGCGCCAGGCGATCGTCGAGGATCGAGCGCGCACGACGCGTGACCGGATGTACGGCGACGCCGAGTGGAACGGCCGGCGGTTCGTCCTCGTGGACACGGGCGGCCTGGAGGTCGACCCGGCCGACCCGATCGAGCTGAAGGTCCAGGAGCAGGCGCGGCTCGCCATCCGCGAGGCCGACGTGATCGTGTTCCTCGTCGACGCGGTGAGCGGCCTGACACCGGCCGACCTCGAGGCCGCGGAGCTCCTCCGGCGGTCGACGAAGCCGATCCTGGTGGCCGTCAACAAGGTCGACAACACCCAGCGCGAGGCCGACGCGGCCGAGTTCTGGTCGATGGGCTGGGAGGAGACGTACTCCGTGTCCGCATCCCATGGCCGCGGGACGGGCGACCTCCTGGACGCGATCGTGTGGGCCCTGCCGCCGGAGACGGAAGGGGAGCTCGCGCGGAAGACGCGGGAACGCGAGGCCGACGAGTGGGCTCGCGACGTTGCCGCCGGTCGACTCGAGCCGTATGTGGTCGGACCGGAGAGCGAAGCCGACGACGAGGCCGCCGAGGCCCTCGACGCATTCGATGGCGTCGGCGTCGGGACGGGACCGGCCGAGATCGAGGCCAAGTGGGACGCCGCGATCGAAGCGGAGGCCGACGACAGCCCGGCCGCGATCGCGTTCGTCGGCCGCCCGAACGTGGGCAAGTCCTCGCTGCTCAACAGCCTCCTCGGCGAGGACCGCGCGATCGTGTCGGAGGTCCCGGGGACGACCCGCGACGCGATCGACACGAGCCTGGCGTGGGGAAGGAGCGAGGTCGTCCTCATCGACACCGCCGGCATCCGTCGTCGTGGGAAGGTGGCGTCGGGGCCTGCCGCGGAACGGTTCTCGACGCTCCGCTCCCTGAAGGCGATCGGCCGGGCCGACGTCGCGGTCCTCGTCATCGACGCGGTCGAGGGCCTGACAGCGCAGGACGCCCACGTCGCGGGCTACATCGTCGAGGAGGGCAAGGGCCTCGTCATCGCGGTCAACAAGTGGGACCTCGTCGAGGAGAAGACGGGTCGGACCTTCGACCAGTACGTCGAGTGGATCCAGAACGAGGTGCCGTTCCTCGACTTCGCGCCGGTCGTCTCGATCAGCGCGAAGACCGGCCAGCGGGTGGGTCGCGTGCTCGAGCTCGCGATCGACATCTGGGGCGAGCGCCGCAAGCGGATCGCGACCGGCGAGCTGAACCGGGTCCTCCGGGCCGCGGCGGATCGCCAGGCGCCGCCGGTCGTCAAGGGCCGCCGTCCGAAGCTCTTCTACGGGACCCAGGCCGCGGTCGCGCCGCCCACGTTCGTCTTCTTCGCGAACGACGCGGCCTCGATCCACTTCAGCTACCGCCGCTACCTCGAGAACCGCCTCCGCGACGAGTTCGGATTCCATGGCACGCCGATCCGCCTGATCTTCCGCGATCGTTCCTCGATCAAGCTGCCGCGGCGTCGAGCGGCGCGGGGGGCGACGGGTCGGGCGACCACGGTGCCCGGCGCGAGGCGACCCGCCAGCGGCGCGCGTCCGCCGACGGGCGGGCGGCCCTCCGCCGGCGGTCGACCCGCGGGCGGGCGGCGCCCGAAGCGATGACCCCCAGCGGGGCGACGCCCCGAGCGAAGCCCGGGTCGCGATCGGGCGCGGGCGCGGCGGCCGTAGCGCCCGAGGCGAGCCAGGCACGCGTCGCGGTCGTGGGTGCCGGGGCCTGGGGAACGACGCTCGCGGTCCTCATCGGCCGGCAGGAGCCGGTGACCCTCCTCGCCCGCGATCCGGAGACGGCAGGGGCGATCGAGGCGGCCCGCGAGAACACGCGGCGGCTGCCCGGGATCGCGCTGCCGCGGGCCGTCCGCGTGACGTCCGACCCGGCTGCGCTCGTCGACGCGATCGACCTCGTCGTCTTCGCGACGCCGTCGGCCCACCTCCGCGAGACCGTGGAGCGGGTGACGTCGCACGTTGCCGCGTCCTCAGATCTGCTGTCCGTCGTGAAGGGCCTGGAGCCGGGGACGCTGTCGCGGATGACGGAGGTGATCTCGGCGGCTGGCGGGTTCTCGTTGCGGCGCGTCGCCGCCCTGTCGGGGCCGAACCTCGCCGGTGAGATCGCCCGCGGCCTGCCGGCCTCGGCGGTCGTCGCGGCGGAAGACCCCCAGCTCGCCGATCGGATCGTGGCGCGGCTCGGCCGCCGCGAGTTCCGGCTGTACGTGAACAGCGATGTCCTCGGGGTCGAGCTGTGCGGCGCCCTCAAGAACGTCCTCGCGATCGCCGCCGGGGCGGTCGACGAGCTCGGGTTCGGCGACAACGGGAAAGCTGGGCTGATGACCCGCGGCCTCGCCGAGATGACGCGCCTCGGGGTCGCGGCCGGGGCGAACCCGGTGACGTTCGCCGGCCTGGCCGGGCTCGGCGACCTGATCGCGACGTGCGGCTCGACCCTGTCGCGCAACCACCGGCTCGGCACGGAGCTGGCGAAGGGCCGTTCCTGGTCGGAGATCGAGGCCGCCCTGCCGGGCGTCGCCGAGGGCGCCTACACGGTCGACGCGGCGCTCGCGCTGGCGGCCCGCTACCAGGTCGAGATGCCGATTGCCCAGGAAGTCCACAACGCGCTCTTCGAGGGCAAGAGCGTCCAGCGTTGCCTGATCGACCTGCTCGCCCGCGAATCGAAGGACGAGCTCGCCGACGCCGGCGCGTGGGCGGCCCGGCTCCGGAGGTGAGGTCCGAGCTCGACGAGACGGTCGACGCCGCCTGGCGCGGAGCTGGTCAGGTGGAAGCACGAATCATCCGCAACCGCGGTTCGCGCGACGCCGTTGCCGCGCCTGCGCGTTCGACGTAGGCTCACGGTTCCGGCTCGCGCCGATCCAGAGGAGGACACCCGCCATGGCGATCGCCGCACCCGACCGCACTCGCTATCTGCTCGACGAGGACCGCATCCCGCGGGCCTGGTACAACATCGCGGCCGACCTGCCGTCGCCGCCGCCTCCGCCCCTTCATCCGGGCACGGGCCAGCCGATCGGGCCCGGCGATCTCGCCCCGCTCTTTCCGATGGAGCTGATCAAGCAGGTCGTCAGCCAGGATCGCGAGATCGGGATCCCGGACCCGGTCCGGGAGGCCTACAAGCTGTACCGACCGTCGCCGCTGCATCGGGCGCGCCGGCTCGAGCAGATTCTCGATACGCCGGCCCACATCTACTACAAGTACGAGGGCGGCAGCCCGTCGGGCAGCCACAAGCCGAACACGGCGCTCGCCCAGGCGTACTACAACAAGGCCGAGGGCGTGACCCGGCTCGCGACCGAGACGGGCGCCGGCCAGTGGGGGAGCGCGCTCGCGTTCGCCGGGGCGGTGTTCGGGCTCGACATCAAGGTGTTCATGGTCCGGGCGAGCTACGACCAGAAGCCGTACCGCCGGATCCTCATGGAGACCTACGGGGCGCAGATCGTCGCCAGCCCGAGCCTCGACACGAAGTACGGCGCGTCGGTCCTCGCGGACAACCCCCGACATACCGGCTCGCTCGGGGTCGCGATCAGCGAGGCGATCGAGGATACGGTCACCCACCCGGGGACGAAGTACTCGCTCGGCTCGGTCTTCGACTTCGTGCTCCTCCACCAGACCGTGATCGGCCAGGAGTCGATCGAGCAGATGGCGATGGCGGGCGAGGAGCCCGACGTGATCATCGGCTGCGCGGGCGGCGGCTCGAACTTCGCCGGGCTGACCTTCCCGTGGCTCGGCCAGACGTTCCGTGGCGGACGCAAGTACAAGGTCATCGCGGCCGAGCCCGAGGCGGCGCCGTCGCTCACCCGCGGTGTCTACGCCTACGACTTCGGCGACACCGCGAAGATGACGCCGCTCGTGAAGATGCACACCCTCGGCTCGGACTTCATCCCCGAGCCGATCCACGCCGGCGGGCTGCGCTACCACGGGATGGCGCCGCTCGTGTCGCACCTCAAGGAGCTCGGCGCCATCGAGGCGAAGAGCGTCCACCAGCTGGCGTGCTTCGAAGCGGGCGTCCAGTTCGCCCGGGCCGAGGGCATCCTGCCTGCACCCGAGCCCACTCACGCGCTGAAGGTCGCGATCGACGAGGCGCTCGAGGCGAAGGCGACGGGCCAGCCGAAGGTGATCCTCTTCAACCTGTGCGGCCACGGCCATTTCGACCTGTCGGCGTACGAGAGCTATCTCGCGGGCACGCTCGAGGACTACGAGTATCCCGACGCCGCGGTCGACAAGGCGCTGGCGAGCCTGCCGGTGGTCGCCGGCTGAGGGACGACGACGGGCGCCCGAGTCGCCGCGCGACTCAATCCGGCCTCGTGCGAGCGTGGCCGTGTCTGGATGTCAACATGGGTGAGCGTGCTCGCGCCGGTTCCGAGGCGAGGCGCGACTCACCGGCTTCGACGAGCCTCGATCCGGGGCGGTGCTAGACTCCCCGAACTCGGGGCGTGGCGCAGTCTGGTAGCGCACCAGTCTGGGGGACTGGTGGTCGTCGGTTCAAATCCGGCCGCCCCGACCAATCTCCTCGACATCGACTTCGACGGTCCGCGCTTGGCGCCTTGTTTGCTGACTGTTCCTCGGGGTATGTGTTGACAAACGACGCGTCTCAGCAGATGGCCCGCATCCGATTGCTGGCGCGTACGCACGGCCTCAAGATCCGTGCCCGTCAGGTTTCCCGAGGATCGAGCCAACGTTCCTACAGCGTGCTCGACGGCGAGACCGGCGAATCGCTGGTCGTCGCCCCCGACCTCGATGAGCTGAAGACGCGGCTCTGGTGGGTGATCCGGCAGCGCGAAGTCAAGCCTCCGGTCGGTGCAGCGGGTGAGGTGCCCAGGGAGCCCTGCCCGGTCTGCGGCACGCCCCGCGTCGGAGCCCTTCGCTTCTGCCGATCGTGCGGGCAGGACTTCGAACCCATTCGTGTCTCCGAGCGGGCGACGACGCCCGTCCCGTCCACGTCCGTCCCGCCGACGACGCCGGTCGCCTCCGCACCCGTGACGGCCTTGCCCGCCACCACGTCCCTCTTCACGTCCACCCCCGTGATGTCCCCACGCATCACCGCCGCGCCGGTCGCCTCCGCGCGCCTCGCGTCCACCCGCGTCGCGTCCTCATCGATCGCCGCCGCCGCCGAGCCCGGTCAGGTCTCGGATCGCGTCTTCGAGACGCCCAGCGGGAGCGCCCGCAGCGAACCAAGCGCCCGAGAGGATCGATACGCCCTGCTGAGACTGGTTCTCGGCGGCGTCGTGATCGGCCTGCTGGTGGGGGGCCTCGTCATCCTCGCGAACATCGTGACGTCCTAGATCGGACCGGATCCGGTACCCCGCTGGAACACGCCGAGGGTCCGCGGGGCAAGATGGCGGCGATGACACGTCACCGGTCCGCATCGGCCGCTCGCCTCGTCCCGATCCTGCTCGCGACCGTTCTCCTGACCGCCTGCGGCGCCGATGTCACGCCGTCAACGGGCCCGTCGGACGGCGCGTCAGCCCCGCTGCCGATCGCG
>DATLVO010000082.1:0-8107 GCA_035577485.1 Verrucomicrobiia bacterium | reverse complement strand
CTCGCCAGCATCCAGCGCCGCCCGGATATCGCGATCTGAGAGGACGCTCACTGCGGGGCGGCTCCCTCGTCTCGCTGGGCGAAGAGGCTGTCGACCTCCCGCTTGAGATCCTCGAGGTCGTCGAAGCTCTGGTAGACGCTCGCGAACCGGATATAGGCGATCTGGTCAAGCTCGCGCAGCTTGGCCATGGCCAGGGCGCCGACGCGGGACGAGTCGACCTCCGTCGCGCCCTGCGAGCGGAGCTCGGCCTCGATCTCGTCGGCGGCCTTCTCGGCGGAGTCCTCCGCGACGGGTCGCCGGGTCAGGGCCTTGCGCAGACCGGACGCCAGCTTCTCCCGGTCGAACTCCTGGCGGGCGCCGTCGCGCTTGACGATCACGAGGCGGGCGGCTTCGACGCGTTCGTAGGTCGTGAAGCGGGTCGCGCACGCGGAGCACTCGCGGCGTCGCCGGATCGTCGCGGAGTCGTCGAGATCCCGCGAGTCGACGACCCGCGTCTCACGTTCACCGCAATGGGGACAGCGCATCCGGCCCTCCTGGCGCTCGCACCACTACCGCTTGTGGTGTCGATCGATGATACCACTACATACAGGGTTCGATCCGGGTCCGGGCGACGTCCTGCGGGGACGCGGCGACCCGGCGACGCCGCCGGCCCACCGGCCTGGTCGGGCTCAGGCGCCGCGACGCTGGTACGGCTCCGGGCCCTCGCCGACCGGGAGCTCGGCGGCGACCTGGCGCTGGTGCGCGATCGCCTCGCGGGCGTGGAGGATGTTCAGATAGCCGCGCTTGATCGAGGTCTGCGCCTCGAGCTCGCGGCCGCCCAACCGGGCCGACGTCTGGATCGACCGGCCGTGCTCGACCATCTCGAGGGCGCGGGCCGTCCGCTCGAGCTCGCCGATGACCTCGTCGCGGATCGCCGCCGCGCTGGCCGGCGGCCGCAGGGCCCGAGCCTCATCCGCGTACTGCGCGACGGCGTCGAGCGATGCCTTGAGGTCGTCACCGAGCGCGTCGGCACCGATCTGGCCGCGCCGGACGGCATCGATCCTCGAGCTGATCTCCCCGAGCGAGGTCTCCACGCGGCTCGCGAGGTCGCCGACCTGGCGACGGAAGCGCTCGACGTCGCGGGTCTGGGCGAGGAACCGGCCGGCCCGGCGGAGGACGAGCGCAAACAGGACGAGCAGAATCAGGAACGCGAGCAGGGGCAGGATCAGCAGGGGCTGCATCGGTCCGGTTCCGTGTCGACCCCGCCGGCCGGTTTCAGCCGGCCCGGGCGCGGAGCTCGGCGAGGATCGCCGGGGCCACCTCGAACAGGTCGCCGACCACGAACAGGTCGGCGAACTCGGCGATTGGCGCGTCCGGGTCACGATTCACGGCGACGATCGTGTCGGCCGTCTGCATCCCGACCTTGTGCTGGATCGCGCCGGAGATGCCGAGGGCGAGGTACAGCGCAGGCTTCACGATCTTGCCGGTCTGGCCGATCTGCTGCGCGTACGGGATCCATCCCGCGTCGACGGCCGCGCGGGTCGCCCCGACGGCGCCGCCGAGCGCTGCGGCCAGCTCCTGGACGACCCCGAAGCCGTCGGGTCCGCCGACGCCGCGGCCGCCGGAGACGATGATCCGCGCCTCCTCGATGGGGGCGGCGACGTCGTCGGCCGCGATCCGGTCGACGACCTTGACGAGCGGCAGCTTGAGCGCGCCCGAGACCGCGGCCGCTTCGACCTTGCCGGTCGCCGATGCCGGCTCGGCCGTCACGACGTTCGGGCGGACGGTCACGATCCCCCGCTCCCCGGCGAACCGGCTCGTGGTCGTGAGCTTGCCACCGAACACGCTCATGTCGACGACGGGCCCGTCCTCCCAGCGGACCGCGATCGCGTTGACGAGGACCCCCCAGCCGGTCAGAGCGCCGACCACGCCCGCGACATCACGGCCCTCCGGCCCAGCGCCCGTGAACACGTAATCCGGCTGCTCCCGCTCGATCAGCTCGGCGAGGCGCTCGCCGACGATCGTCGCGGCGGCGTGGTCCGCCGTCGCCGGCTCGGTGATCGCGAGGACGCGCGGCACGTACCGGGCGAGCTCGGTTGCCGCCCCCTTCGGGTCGCTGCCGACGATGACTCCGACCACGTCGCGCTTCGACGTCGCGCCGACATCGCGCGCGAGCGTCGCGACCTCGGTGCTGATCTTCGCCAGGCTCCCGTCGGGCGCCAGCTCCCCGTGGACCCAGATCGGCCCGGGCATCAGACGATCCTCCGCTCGACCAGGAACGCGACGACCTCGCGGGCCGCCTCGTCCGCCGGCCCCCGGATCACGCGGGTCGCGGCCCGCGGCGGCGGCGCGGTGGCCGCAAGGACGGCGGTCGTCGGCGCACCGGCCTCGGCCCCCGCGACGTCGCCCAGCGCCTTCGTCGTGAGCTCCTTCCCACGGGCCGACATGATCCCCTTGAGGGACGGATAGCGCGGCTCCCCGAGGGCCTGGGTGCAGACGACGAGCGCCGGCATCGGCGCCTCGAGGACATCGAAGCCGGTCGGGCTGATCCGCCGGACGCGGACGGTCCGGGCCGCCTCGTCCGGCTCGATCTTCGCCGCGTAGGAGAGGTACGGCAGTCCGAGCTGCGCCGCGACACCGGCCGGGACGACGCCGCCTCCACCGTCCGACGTGTCGGCGCCCGCCAACAGCAGGTCGTATTCCATGTCCCGGAGCGCCGCCGAGAGGACACCGACGGTCGTCGGGACGTCGGCGCCGCCGAGCGCCGGATCCGTGACGAGCATCCCGCTCGCGGCGCCCATGGCGAGGGCCTTGCGCATCGTCTCGGGCGCCGACGGCGGCGCCATCGACAGGAGGACGACCTCGCCGCCGTGGGCCTCGGTCAGCTTGAGGGCCGCTTCGAGCGCGTACTCGTCGTTGGCGTTGACGACCGCCGGCACGGCCGCCCGATCGAGACGCCAGTCGTCCGGACGGAGGCGCTCGCCGCTCGAGGCGGTATCCGGGACCGGCTTGACGAGGACGACGATACGCACGGGCGGGCGGTCTCCTTCGGCGGTTCGGCGCGGGCCGAGCTCGTCGGCTGGTCGGGCGGGTCAGGGCGCGGACGCTGGGGTTCGGATGATCACGCTCGCGCGGTCAACGCCCGGGCGATCACGAGTCGCTGGATCTGCTGGGTCCCTTCGTAGAGCTGGGTGATCTTGGCGTCGCGCATCATCCGCTCGACCGGGAACTCGTCGATGTAACCGTATCCGCCGAGCACCTGGACCGCGTCGGTCGTGACCCGCATCGCCGTGTCGCCGGCGACGAGTTTACACATCGCCGACCACCGTCCCGCGTCGGGCGCTCCGGCGTCGATCTCGACGCAGGCCTTGTACAGGAGCTGCCGCGCGGCCTCGGTCTGGGCGTCCATGTCGGCGAGCATCGCGGCGATCATCTGGAACTCGGCGATCGGCTTGCCGAACTGCTTGCGGTCGCGGGCGTAGGCGGCGGCGACCTCCAGTGCACCCTGGGCGATGCCGACTGCCTGGGCGGCGATCGCCGGCCGGCTCCGGTCGAGCGTCCGCATCGCGATCGCGAAGCCTTCGCCCTCGTCCCCGACCCGATTTGCGTCGGGCACCCGAACGCCGCGGAAGCTGAGCTCCGCGGTCGGTGAGCCCCGGATCCCCATCTTGTGCTCGATCCGCTCGACGTTGAAGCCCGCCATGTCCTTTTCGACCACGAAGCAGGTCAGCCGGTCGTGGCGCGGCGTTTCCGGGTCCTCGTTCGTGGCCGCGAAGACCGTGATCAGGTCCGCGACGCTGCCCTGGCTGATGAACCGCTTGGCGCCGTCGAGGACCCAGTCGTCGCCGTCCCGGCGAGCGCGCGTCCGGGCCGCGGCGACGTCGCTGCCCGCCTCCGCTTCGGTCAGGGCGAACGCGATCAGCGTCTTCCCGGCGGCCAGGTCCGGGAACCAGCGCTGGCGCTGCTCGTCGCTGCCGGCCAGGATCAATGGCAGCGAGCCGAGCTCCTGGACGGCGAGGATCAGCCCGCTCGTGGCGCAGGCGCGGCTGATCTGCTCGATCGCCAGGCACACGGTGAGGAGCTCGCCGCCGAGCCCGCCGTACGCTTCGCTGAACGGCAGCCCGAGGATGTCGTGGCTCGCCAGCAGCTCCTTGACGTCCCACGGGAACTCGGCCGTCCGGTCGATCTCGGCCGCCCGCGGCGCGATCCGCTCGTCGGCGAGGATCCGCACGGCGTCACGCAGGGCCGCCTGATCCTCGGTCAGGCGGTAGGTCGGGCTCGGGCGTGGCTCGGGGGCAGGCGACGAGCTGGCCATTGCCACGATCCTACCAGCGGTCTGCCGTTCCCGGACACGGGTCAGGGGGACCGGCTAGGCTGTTCGCTGCACGACGAGCGCGGCGGGGGCGGCGTTCCAGTCGTCGAAGGACCACACCCCATGGATCAGACGACCCAGCTTCTCGTCCTGATCGCCGCCCTGGCCGTCCTGGCCATCTCGGTGACCATCATGCGGCGCCGCCAGCGCGAGGATCGCGACCGGCTTGGCCGGGAGACGCCATTCGCGACCTCGACCGAGGGCGAGAAGCGCTGCCCGAACTGCGGGATGTTCAACACGGCCCAGGCGCGCAATTGCGTGAGCTGCAAGCGGCGCCTCCCCGGCTGACGGTGGCCGCGGCGCGGGCCAGATCGGCGCGGACTCGCCACTCAGGCCCGGCGCCCGAGCGTTCATATGACAGCCACGGGGGCACAATCCAGGCCGCTCGTCGCCTGATCGATCCGAATTAGCCGCCAGGCGCTAACCGATGGCCTCGGATCGGGCGGATCCGACGACCCGCTCGGTCGAATGATCACGTGGCTGCCGTATGCGTCGGTGCGCGCGTGCCACGCCCGGGAACGTGTCCATACGATCACGACACGCGCATTCGGGCGAGCTGGCCGCCGTCCTCGGCCGGGGTTAGCTTTCGAGAGCTAACGAACGGCCGAAATCCGGTTCCCTGAGGCCACCGCCGAGCTCGAGCCGCTCCCGAACGCGCTCCCGGAGAGCGTATGGGGGAAGTGTCGGCCTACTGGAGCACCGGCAATCGGCGACCCGCCGGGACCGGCTCGGGCACGATCACGTCGGCGAGGATCTCCGAGATGTCGCGGGCGCTGACGACCCCCGACGCTGGGGCGGCGGCGGCCGCATCGGCCAGGCCGTCCTTCAGCATCGTCATGCAGAACGGGCAGCTCGTCGCCACCGTGCCGGCGCCCGTCTCGAGCGCCTGACGCGTCCGCTCGGCGTTGATCCGCGTACCTCGGGTCTCCTCCATCCACATCCGACCGCCGCCCGCGCCGCAGCAGAACGTGTTCCGGCCGCTCTTCTCCATCTCGCGCAGCTCGAGACCCGGCACCGCGCCCAGGACGTCCCGCGGCGCGGCCACGACGCCGTTGTAGCGGGCCATGTAGCAGGAGTCGTGGAAGGTCACCGCGCCGGCGGCCGCGGCACCGTCGTCGCCGATCCGGAGCCGCCCGTCCCGGAGCAGGCCCTGCAGGAAGACGGAGTGATGGACCACCGAGTACGACCCGCCGAGCTGGCCGTACTCGTTGCCGATCGTGTTGAAGCAGTGCGGGCAGGCCGTGACGATCGTCCGCTCGCCCATCCCGTAGCGGTTCAACGTCTCGACATTGCCCGACGCGAGGATCTGGAAGACGTAGTCGTTGCCCATCCGCCGGGCCGGGTCGCCCGTGCAGGACTCCTCCTGGCCGAGGACCGCGAACGAGACGCCCGCCGCGTGGAGACACGTCGCGAACGCGCGCGCGACGCGCCGGTTCCGCTCGTCGAAGGCCGCGGCGCAGCCGACCCAGTACAGGACCTCGAGCTCGCCGAGCCGTCCCTCGGCCGCGACCGCAGCGACGGTAGGCACCTCGAATGGCAGGCCTTTGGTCCAATCGAGCCGTGTCGAGGCCGGCTGCGCCCACGGGTTGCCCTGGCCCTCCATGCCGCGGAAGGCGCCGGCGAGCTCGGCCGGGAAGCGGGACTCCTCCAGCACGAGGTTCCTGCGCAGCCCGACGATCTTGTCGACGTGCTCGATCAGGACCGGGCAGGCCTCGACACAGGCACCACACGTCACGCAGTCCCAGACCGCGTCGTATGGGATCGCGTCGTCGACGATCGCGGTCGCCATGCGGGCGGGGGCCGGGCCCGCCCCCTGGAGGCCGTACGTCTCGCGGACGATCGGGTTGTTCGGGATCAGGTCGAGCCCGTGCTCCGCCTCGACCGACATCTCCCGGATCCCCATGATCAGCGCCTTCGGGTTCAGCGGCTTGCCCGTGAAATGGGCCGGGCACGCCTCCTGGCAGCGGCCGCACTCGGTGCAGGTGAAGCCGTCGAGCAGGTCCTTCCAGCCGAGGTCCTGGAGCGTCTTCAGCCCGAAGGTCGCGTCCTCGCGCTCGAGGTCCATCTTCGGCAGCTCGCCGCGCGGGGCGAGCTTGCGGAACCAGATGTTCGGGAACGCGGTCGCGATGTGGAGGTGCTTGCTGAACGGCAGGTACACGAGGAAGGCCGCGACGAGCGCGATGTGCGCCCACCACAGGACCGCGAAGAGGACGCCAAGCGCGTCCGGGCTCACGGCCGAACGCAGCGGGCCGGCGAGCGCCGCGGCCACGAACGCGCCGGGCTGGTCCTCATACCGGGCGAACTCGACGACCTGGGCGAACAGCTCGGTCGCGACGACCCCGCCGATCATCGCGAGGATCGTGAGCGCGTCGCGGTTGTACGTCAGGCGGCGGGGCCGCGAGATCAGGCGGCGCTCGAAGGCCCACAGGATCGCGAGGATCACGATCACCGCGACGACGTTCTGCATCGCCGCGATCGCGGTCCAGATCGCGCCGCCGAGCGGCGCCGAGAGCACGGTCTGGATCAAGCCGCCCGTGACGATGTTCGCCGTCCCGATCGTGAGCAGGACGAATCCCCAGAAGATGCCGGCATGCATCAGCCCGGCTCGCCAGTCCTTGAACATCTTCGTCTGGACGAACGCGTACTCGATGAGGCCGACGAAGCGCCGGCCGATCTGCGCGAACGGCCTCGGCTGCTCGGTGGCCGGACGTGTCGCCTCGAAGACGCGGAGGTGCCGGGCCATCGCGAGCAGGAAGATCGCGGCCGCTCCCCAGAAGAGGGCGAACACGATCGGATAGCCCGGGACGTGGCTGAACACCGGGAACATCAGTCGCCATCCTCCGTGTGGTCGAACGGGCCGGCGAGGGTCTCGAGCGCGTGGTCGAGGACCGGGACGATCGCCTCGATCGACTCGAGGGCTCCGCGCGGGCTTCCCGGCAGGTTGACGATCAGCGATCGGCCGCGGACCCCGACGACCGCCCGGCTCAGCGCCGCGAACGGCGTCTTCAACCGGCCGTCGGCACGAATCGCCTCGGCCAGGCCCGGGACCTCGTAGTCGACGATGGCGAGCGTCGCCTGCGGCGTCACGTCCCGCGGCGTCAGGCCCGTGCCGCCGGTCGTGACGACGAGCGGGTGCCGTTCGGCCGCGGCCCGGAGGGCGGCCTCGATCGTCGCGCGATCGTCCGCGACGACCGACCGCTCCACGACGAAGCCGAGCGCCTCGAGGCGCGCCGCGACGCCGTCCCCGCTGACGTCCTCGCGCGTCCCCGCGGCGCTCCGATCGCTCGCGGTCAGGACGAGCGCCGTCCGGGGGGCTGGTGCACGGGGCGCGGTTCGCGAGCCGGCTGTCTCGGCCGACGCGCTCACCCGATCGGTCCCCGTCGCTTGCCGCCGACACGTCCGGCGACCCGATCGCCGGGCCGTCGGAGGTCGGGCCCGCCGGCCGGTCGCTCATCGACGGGTCGGTGCCACTCGCCGCTCTTGCCGCCGGTCTTCGAGAGGAGCCGGACCGCCCGGATCTCGACGCCCCGCTCGACGCCCTTGACCATGTCGTAGATCGTCAGAGCCGCGACGGACGCAGCGGTCAGCGCCTCCATCTCGACGCCGGTCGGACCGGTCGTCGCCGCCTCGGCCCGGATCCGGAGGACGCCGGCGGCACGGTCCGGCGTCACCGCGACAACGAGATCGGTCAGCGCCAGCGGATGACAGAGCGGGATCAGGTCGCTCGTCCGCTTGCCGCCCATCACTCCGGCCAGC
>DATLVO010000081.1:0-10062 GCA_035577485.1 Verrucomicrobiia bacterium | reverse complement strand
GGGCGAGGACCGCGACTACCTCGAGCTGAGCTTCGCGGCCGGCGACAAGATCTTCGTCCCGGTCGAGCAGATCATCCGGGTCTCGCGCTACAGCGGCGCCGAGCATCCCCAGCTCAGCAAGCTCGGCGGGACCGAGTGGCTACGGACAAAGCAGCGCGTCCGGAAGGCCGTGGCCGACCTGGCCGAGGAGCTCCTCGAGCTGTACGCCTCGCGAGCGAACTCGGCGGGCCACGCCTACGCGCCGGACACGCCGTGGCAGTCGGAGATGGAGGCGAGCTTTCCGTACGAGGAGACGCCCGACCAGCTGCGGGCGGTCGCCGAGGTCAAGCTCGACATGGAGGCCGGCCGGCCGATGGACCGGCTCGTCGTCGGCGACGTCGGCTACGGCAAGACCGAGGTCGCCCTCCGTGGAGCGTTCAAGGCGATCCAGGACGGCAAGCAGGTGGCGGTCCTCGTCCCGACGACCGTGCTCGCGGCGCAGCACCACCAGACGTTCGGACAGCGGTTCGCCGCCTTCCCGATGCGGGTCCGCCTTCTGTCCCGGTTCGTGTCGGCCGCGGATCAGCAGCGGACCCTGGCCGGCCTCAAGGACGGCTCGGTCGACCTCGTCATCGGGACCCATCGGCTGCTCTCGAAAGACGTCGGGTTCCGCGATCTCGGGCTCGTCGTCGTCGACGAAGAGCAGCGCTTCGGGGTCGCCGCGAAGGAGCGGTTGAAGCAGCTCCGCCGCGAGGTCGACGTCCTCACTCTGTCGGCCACGCCGATCCCGCGCACCCTGAATCTGGCCCTCGCCGGCGTCCGCGACATGTCCGTCATCGAGACCCCGCCGGAGGACCGGCTGCCGATCCAGACGCGGGTCGCGGAGGCGTCGGCCGGGCTCGTCCGCGACGCGATCCTGCGCGAGCTCGACCGCGGCGGCCAGGTGTTCTACGTCCACAACCGGGTCGAGACGATCGAGGCCCAGACCGAGCAGCTCCGGCGGATGCTGCCCGACGCCCGGTTCGTCGTCGGTCACGGCCAGATGCCCGAGGGCCATCTCGAGAGCGTGATGATCAAGTTCGCCGGCGGCGAGGCCGACGTCCTGGTCTGCACGACGATCATCGAGTCGGGGCTGGACATCCCGAACGTGAACACGATCGTCATCGACCGGGCCGACACGCTAGGGCTCGCCCAGCTCTACCAGCTCCGAGGACGCGTCGGGCGGTCGTCGCGACGGGCCTACGCGTACCTGCTGTACCGGCGCCGCGAGCGGATGAGCGAGGAGGCGCGCAAGCGACTCCAGGCGATCTTCAATGCGTCGGAGCTGGGGGCCGGGTTCCAGATCGCGCTGGCGGACCTCGAGATCCGGGGCGCCGGCAACATCCTCGGCGGGGAGCAGTCGGGGCACATGGCGGCGGTGGGCTTCGACCTGTACTCGCGGCTGCTCGCGGAGGCCGTCGAGGAGCGGAAGGCGCGGCGCGAGGACCGCCCGATCCGGGTCGAGAAGCCGCAGGCGGTCATCGACCTGCCGGTCGAGGCGCATCTCCCCGACACCTACGTGCCGGAGGAGGCCCAGAAGCTCGAGCTCTACCGCAGGCTGGCGCGGGCCCGGTCCGCGGGCGACCTCGCCGCGTTCCGCCAGGAGATGACCGACCGGTTCGGGCCGATGCCGCCGCCGGTCGTCCGCCTCGTGGAGGTCGCCGAGCTCCGGCTGACCGCCGAGGCCGCGGGTGTCGCCTCGATGGCGCGCGAGGAGGGGTTGCTCGTCGTCCGGTTCGGCGAGGGATTGTCGCGGGCGACGGCGATGCGGCTGCTGGCCGGCGGTGGGCTGCCGGGCGTGAAGCCGTCGGACGTGACGTTCGCCTCGAACCAGGTCCGGATCCGGTTGCCGCGCGACGCGTCGCGGGCGTGGGGCCTGACCCAGGCGGTGGTGGCGCGCCTGTCGGCCGAGCCGGAGCCGGTCTCGTGAGCGGCGACCCGGGGGCGCCGCGGCGGAGCCTGCGCCTGGAGGTCCCGATCGACGACGAGGCCGATCGGCAGGCCCTGCGCAGCGCCCTCCTGGCCGCGCGGGCGAGCGAGCTCAGCGAGATTCAGCGCCGCGGCGCGCGGCATACGTTCGGCTACGGCAGCGACGCCGCCCGCGAAACGATGACCGACGAGGTCGCGGACCGGCGCCGCCGATGGGAGATGCTGGATCGGCTGCTCGCCGCCCTCGATGAGGCGCCCACAGCAGAGAATGCGTGAGCAATCCCGGGATTCTCGAGTTCTGGCTCGAGGGCTCGGGCGCTGCGCACCACCAGGCGGCCGCTATGCTCTTCGTGCGGGATCGGGCCAAGGTGGCCACTGCCCGTCGGTTCGAGGGGTGGTGGGCGATGGACCCGAAGCTGGAGCTGTTGGAGCGGGTGCCGCTGTTTGCCGGGGTTGGGCCCAACGAGCTCGATGAGATCGGTCGGATCGTTGACGAAGTCGAGGTTCCGGCCGGTACGGCCCTGACCCACGAGGGTCGGCAGGAGGGCTACTTCTTCGTCATCGTGAGCGGAACCGTTCGGATCGAGCGGGGTGGCCGGACGATCAACACCATTGGAGCTGGCGACTTCCTCGGCGAGATCGCCCTGCTGGATGGCGGTCCGCGGACCGCGACAGCTACGACGGAATCCCCCTGTCGCCTCCTGTCGCTGACGTTCAAGCGGTTCCATCAGCTGCTCGACTCCTCACCTCCGGTTCGGACGGCCATCCTGGAGGCCGTCGGCGTGCGCCTGAGGGCACTCGACGCCGAATCCGCGATCTGATCTCTGGCTCATCCGATCGGCACGACGCGCCCAAGACGGCGCGAGTCGAGAACGATCGTTGAGGTCCTGTGACAACACGCTGAGCGAGCTGACGGACGGGACTTCGAGCGCGGCCCGGCTGGACACTTGAAGGCGCCTCTGGCGACACCTAACGTTGGGTAGCGTCTCACTCGAGCGAGCTTCTCCTTCAGTTCGTGCGTCACCTCGAAGTTCGTCGCCTGGAGGTTCGCCCACCGGAACACTCGCCTGAAAGGAGATCGCCACGTCGACCACTCCTGACCTCACGACCCGGACCCTCGACGTCCCCGGCGCCGTCCTGACCTACGACGTCCGGCGCAACGCCACGACCGACGAGCCACCCCTGTTCCTGATCGGCTCGCCCAGGGGAGCGAGCGGCTTCGCGCAGCTCGCGGAGCGCTTCCCGGATCGCATGATCGTCACCTACGACCCGCGCGGCGTCGAGCGGAGCCGGAAGACTGACGGCACGATCGAGGTCACCCGCGAGCAGCACGCCGCCGACGTCCATGCCGTGATCGAGGCGGTCGGTGGCGGCCCGGTCGACCTATTCGCCAGCAGCGGCGGCGCGGTGAACGCCCTCGCGCTCGTCGCTCGGTACCCCGGCGACGTCCGGACGCTCGTCGCCCACGAGCCGCCGGCGGCCACGGTCCTGCCCGATCGCGAGGCGGTGCTGGCCGCGGTGCGCGACCTGGGCGAGATGTACCAGCGCAGCGGGTTCGGCGCCGGGATGGCGAAGTTCATCGCGTTCACGAGCCACAAGGGTCCGATCCCCGCGGACTTCGCGAGCCGCCCGGCCCCGGATCCCGCGATGTTCGGGATGCCGACCGCGGACGACGGTCGGCGCGACGACCCGCTGCTCGCCCAGAACCTCCAAACGACGGTCACCTACGAGCCTGACTTCGACGCCCTCAAGGCGGCGCCGACCCGGATCGTCGTCGCGGCCGGGGCGGCCTCCGAGGGCCAGTTCGAATACCGCGGCGCCTTCGGGGTCGCGGAGCGCCTCGGCACGAAGCCGGTCATCTTCCCCGGCGGACACACCGGCTTCAACAAGAGCGAGCGGGACCCATCAGGCGATCCCGACGCCTTCGCGGCGAAGCTGCGCGAGGTCCTCAACCGCTAACCGGGAACGCGCCAACGCGGTTCCCTGACCAGGTGACATTCGCGAACGCTGAGCGACCGAGACGGATGTCGAGCTGCCGGAGGAACGTCGCGGCAGATCAACGCGGCATCCCACTACTCGGCCATCGGCTCCCACACCAGCTCGGCAACGTCGAGAACGAGGTCGGGCTCCGCCTGCGCGGGATCGGGTCGACGGACCTCACCAACGCAGACGCAGACGACGTCGTTGAGGCGCCGGTATGGCTCGGCCTCGGCCAGGTGGAAGACGGCGCCGACGATCTGGCGTCGACCGACGGGATAGGCGCGTCCGTAGCCGTGCCACTCGAGGAGGATCGTCGCGCCATCGTCGGTCTCGATCGCCGCCCGGAAATCCGGTCGGAAGGGTCCGCCTTGACCGTGGCGAAGCGGGAAGTTCGCACCCCGGAAGCGGCCGCTGATCGCGCCCTCGCAACGGCCTTCGGCGAGGTACAGGTGCTGTTCCCAGCCGCCTTCGAGGGTGATCGACCAGCTCTCTGGGTAGGTGAACCGAATCCGGTAGAGGGGCTCGAGTCGCATGGCCTGCCTCCGTTGGAGCAGCGGGGTCAGAGGGTCCGATTACCGGGCGGATCCGCCGAGTCGGACGTGTTGCTCAAAGGCAGATGTACGCCAGGTTGGCGTGGCTCGTGGGCGCGGCGCCGACCCGGCGGCCCAGGCCGTTACCGACTCCGGGGTTCCAACACGACGACAGCCGTTCCGGTCGATCGGCGCGTCGCGTATGCGTCGAGGTCAGCCCCCATCTCGCGCCATTTGGCCCAGAGGCGTGAGCGCTCGTCTCCTTCCGCTGCGCGAGCGTGGACCGGCCGTCCACCGTCGGCGAGGTAGACCATCGTGTCCGGATCCTGCTGGAGGTTCAGCCACCAAGCGGGCTCGCCCTGCATCCAGCCGTTCATCGCCATCGTTACGAGGTTCGGACCGTCCTCGTAGTAGCCGAGAATTGCAACGCGTTGCTTGCCGGTCCGGCGGCCGATTGTCACGAGGCGCATCGTTCCCCATTTGCCGGGCCTTGGCCGCCACAGGCCCAGCCGTCCACCCGTGACGCGATGGATCGCTCGGTGGATGGCCCAAGCGGCATGGATGAACCATGGCGGAGGGAGTCGCGTGCTCTTGGGCGGTGTGCCGGACATGTGAGGAGTCCTCCCACTCGCCGAGATCGTCTCCTGTCGTCGATACCTACGCAAGGTATGACGTTCCAAAGACGGCTCGGCCATCGTCGGTTGTCCAACGAGCTTCGGAGGGCGACGGGACGGCGAACCGGCAATTGGCACGCCGGAAGGCGGAAAGGCGATGGTGACCTTGGCGTCATTGTCGGGTGACATTCGCGCACGCTGACTGAGCTGGGTCTGCACTCTCGTGATCCGCGGAGTCCGACGACATCGATCCGTCACGCAGCGGTCCTATCCTGTCGGCATGACTGATACGAAGTCCATGACCCCAGATGCCAAATCGGACGCCGAGTGGCGGGCAGAGCTGACTCCTGAGCAATATCGCGTCCTGCGACAGAAGGGAACCGAGCGAGCCTTCAGCGGTCAGCTCTGGGACGAGCACCAGGCCGGCGTGTATCGCTGTGCGGGCTGCGACGCAGAGCTCTTCCGATCCGACGCGAAGTTCGAGTCTGGGACCGGCTGGCCGAGTTTTTTCGCACCGGCCGATCCGGCCGCGGTCGCCACCGAGACCGACCGTTCCCTCTTCATGACCCGTACGGAGGCGACCTGCGCGAGCTGTGGCGGGCATCTCGGTCACGTCTTCGACGATGGTCCAAATCCGACGGGTCTGCGGTATTGCATCAATTCCGCGGCGCTGAAGCTCGACCCCACATCCTGAGCCCCACCTCCTTGCGGTAGCGGCGCGAGCATCGCCTACCGATCGCGAAACGCGCCGGCAAATCGGCGATGTCGCGGTCGCGACGACATCACGAAGCCGCATCTCCTCCATGAACTGGTGTCGCGGGCCCTGCTACTCGACGCAGAACGTCTCCGCCAGGTAACCGCCTGGGATCGAGTTCAGGCTCCAGCGTATGCCCCGCCGCCGATTGGCTTCCTTCAGCCGGGCTCCTCGTCGCTGGCCGAGTCCTTCTTCCAGCCGAGATGCTTCCGGAGCCATCCGACCGAGGCCAGGTGATAGGTGGCGGCCTCGTCGTACGAGGGAAGCGCCTCGATCGCAGCACGCGAGAGGTCCGTCTCGATCTTGCTCTCCGAGAGACCCGTCACGTCGTCGGACGGCACCATCACGTCGCGGTTTCCCGTCGAGAGTCGAACCCGGAGCCCGTGGAAGATGTCCTCCGCGTCGGAGCCGAGCACTTCCCGAACTGCGCCCACCCGGACCCCCTCGGCGGCCGTCACCGGGGTGCCGTAGATGACGCCTCGCCAGCCGATTGGATCGTTTCCGGGCACGATGACCTCCTGAGGTTCATAGCGATAGGCGGCCGAGCCGCAGCGATCGTGCGCCCAAGCGGGGATTCCTGCCGCGAACGCGTCCCGAGCAGCTGATCATCGGGACCAGGTCAGGGCGCGGCGCCTGCCTCGATACTGATGGGCCACAGGAGGACAGACAATGCTTGGCGCAACCATGGTCGTCGCGACGCTGCCGGTCAGCGATCTCGAACAGGCCCGGACGTTCTACGGCGAGACGCTCGGTCTGACGCAGCTCTGGGAGAACCCGGCCTCGATCCGGTTCCGCTGCGGCGACATCAGCGAGCTGTCGACCTTCCGCCGCCCCGGGCTCGTCACCGATCACACGCTCGCCCACTTCGAGGTGGCCGACATCGAGGCGACCGTCCGCGACCTCGAGTCGAAGGGTGTGCAGTTCGTGGATTACACGGAGGGACCGCTCACGACCACCGGCCACATCGCCCAGCTCGGGCCGGCCCGTGCCGCCTGGTTCCGGGATCCGGACGGCAACTTCCTGGGCCTCCGACAGAGCTAGCCGGTCGTCGCATTGTGGCGGCCATGTCCCACGCCGCGGCCCGAGGGCTGCCGCGTTCTTGCAGTCCGCTTGCAATGAAGCCGAAACGCTCGCTTCGGCGGTGAGCCTCTGGTTCAATCCCGGCGTGCTAGAACCAGACCGATGACCACCCTCCAACGGCCCGCCCGCCGAGTCAACGCGCCCGCCGAGGTCGACGACCCGGGCTCCACGCTCGTTCGTCTCTTCGGGGCCGTCCGGGATCACCTCCTCGAGACCGGCGCCGATGCCCAGGCGGCGGAGGTCCCATATCGGGCCTTCCTCGACGCGGTCGCGGTGGCGATCTACACGACCGACGCCGACGGCCGCATCACGTTCTTCAACGAGGCCGCCGTCGATCTCTGGGGTCGTCGGCCGGAGCTCGGCGAGGAGTGGTGCGGCTCCCTGAAGCTCTTCCACCTCGACGGAACGCCGATGCGCCACGACGAGTGCCCAATGGCGATCGCCCTCAAGGAGCACCGGCCGGTCCGCGGCGAGACCGCGATGGCCGAACGGCCCGACGGCCGGCGCGTTGCCTTCACGCCCTACCCGACGCCGCTGCGGGACGCCGACGGCGTGATGATCGGCGCCGTCAACGTCCTCGTCGACGTCACCGACCGGATTGCCGCCGAGCAGGCGCTCCGGACGACGGCCGAGGCCCTCCGCGCCTCGAACGCGGTCAAGGACGAGTTCCTCGGGCTGATTTCGCACGAGCTCCGAACGCCGGTGACCACGATCTTCGGGAACGCGACCCTGCTCTCGGGTCGCGACGAGATCGGCGATCGCGAGCAGGCGATGATCCATGACATCGTCGGCGACTCCGATCGGCTGCTGCGGATCGTCGAGAACCTGTTGCAGCTGACCCGGCTCGGGGCGGGGACCGAGCTCGATCTCGAGCCGCAGGTGCTCGATCACGTCGTTCACCAGGCGTTGTCGTCCTACCGGCGCCGGCACCCGAACCGCGACGTCCGGCTCACGACGACCCCGCCGTCGGCGGTCGTCGACGCCGACAAGACGGCGATCGAGCTGCTCGTCGAGAACCTCGTCAGCAATGCCGACAAGTACAGCCCGCCCGACGAGCCGATCGACGTCGTCGTCGAGTGCGTGGACGGCGAGGCGCGTCTCCACGTCCTCGATCGGGGCATCGGCATCTCGACCGAAAGCGCCGGCGACGTGTTCAACGCCTTCTTCCGGAGCGACGAGGCACGGCGCGCCGCGAGTGGGATGGGCGTCGGTCTCGCCGTGTGCAAGCGGATCGTCGAGGCCCAGGGCGGGCGGGTCTGGGCGGGTCCGCGCGAAGGCGGCGGCGCCGACGTCGGCTTCGCCCTGCCGATCGGACCCGAGCTCGAGGACACCCGGGGCGACTTCTGAAGACGCTCTCGACCCCCACGCGAGTCCGCAATGCAAGCCCGGGTAGCACAATCAACGGCCTCGGTCGTCGCGGCCGCGGAACCGACATCGAACGCCATCACTGCTTGCATTAGCCTCGAATCTGCCGGTCAGACCGCGGCCGGGCATCGTTTGTGCAACCCGGATTTGCATACCACTCCCACGGCGCGGGAGCGCCGCGCCCGAAGCGAGGCAGCCTCCACGACATGAAGCCCTACCGCTTTCTCGCCGACGCCTTCGAGGCAACCACGGCCCGGGAGCTGGGCGAGCGCGCCCGGGCGGCCGAGGCGATCGGCGTCACGACGTTCGTCCTCCCGGACCATCTCGTGCCCCAGCTCGCCCCGATCCCGTACCTCGCCACCGTCGCCGCGGCCACCGAACGCCTCCGCATCAGCGCCTTCGTCCACAACAACGACCTGCGCCACCCCGCGGTGCTCGCCCAGGACCTCGCGACGCTTGACGTCCTATCGGACGGCCGCCTTGACGTCGCGATCGGGGCCGGCTGGAACGAGCCGGAATACCTGGCCATCGGCATTCCGTTCGATCCGGTGCGGGTCCGGCAGGCCCGCCTCGCCGAGGCGGTCACGGTGCTCAAGGGCTGCTTCGCGGAGGGTCCGTTCTCCTTCTCCGGTGACCACTACACGATCACCGAGTACGACGCCTATCCGAAGCCCGTCCAGAAGCCCCACCCGCCCATGTTCATCGGTGGCGGCGGCCGGAAGACGCTGGAGCTGGCGGCCCGCGAGGCGGATATCGTCGGGCTCGCGCCGCGGATCCTGTCAGGGCAGCGCGGCGATCCGCTCTCGATCACGTGGGCCGCGACCGAGGAGAAGATCGGCTGGGTCCGGGCGGCCTCCGGCGAGCGGTTCGCCGACCTCGAGTTCAACGTCTACCCGTCGCAGTGGCCAGCCGTCGTCACCGACGACCTGCACGCGGAGGCGCGGAAGGTGATCGACCGGATGCGAGAGAAGACGGGCGTCGAGCTGACCGAGCAGGACATCATCGACTCGCCCCACATCTTCATCGGCTCGGTCGACCGGTTCGTCGAGAAGTTCGCCGAGCTCCGCGAGCGCCTCGGCATCAACTCGTTCCTCGTCGGCGGTCTCGAGGAGTTCGGCCCGGTGGTGGAGCGCCTGACTGGGACCTAGGATGGCCGGTCAGTCGAGAGCGACGACCTCGTCGCCGACCGCGATCTCGCCGTCGGTCAGGATCACGGCGCGAAGACCGGCCCGGTGGGCGAGGGGCTTGAGGATCGGCTTGCCGATCCGGTCCGTGAGGCCCTGGCACGGCTCGCAGAGCCGGATCGCCTCGCACTCGATCGCACCGACCCGGAACCGCCGGCCGACGAGGTCGTTGAGGCGGATGCCCCGCGTCGTCACGTTGCGGCGGGTCTCTCCCGGCTCCAGGACGATCCCGTCGCGGGCGGCGAGCGCCTCGATCTCCTCGGCCTCGATCAGCGTCAGCTGGCGATCGGATCGCGGTTCGGGCGACCAGGTCCCGGTGCCCGCGGCGTAGCGGTCGCCGTCCAGGCCGACGCCGGCCACCGCCCGGACGCGGTCGACCGGGCGCATCGGGCCGCCGCCGATCGCGGCCAGATGGATCGCCTCGATGCGGCCGGTACCGGTCGACGAATGGGCGGCGACGCGTGGATCGGGAGTCTCGATCGTCATGGCGGGCAATGTAGCGGGCGACGCGACGGACGTCCACGGCGAACCGGGCGCCGAGACGGCATCCTTCCCCGGATGAGCGACCTCGCCGCGACGACCGACCCGACCGCCGCCGATAACCTCGC
>DATLVO010000080.1:0-7103 GCA_035577485.1 Verrucomicrobiia bacterium | reverse complement strand
GTCGTCGAGCAGGTCTGGCGCGAGGATCCGCGAGAGGTCGTCCGTCATCCGCGCGAATCTACCACGCTGGGGGCTGTTTCGCACGCATGTTCTAACCGGATCCTAGTCCCTGAGCAGGCTCCGGAGCGCCGCCTTGACCCGATCCTCGAGGGTGCCCCCGATCGTCGCGTCGGCGAGCGCGATCCGCGACGCCTCGCGCGCCTCGGACAACGAGTAGCCCAGGGCCTGGAGCGCGCCGACGACCTCGCTCTCTGCGGCACCGATCCCGGCCCCCCCGGCGACGCTCGACGCCGCGATCCCCGCGGCCGCGACCTTCTCCTTGAGTTCGAAGATGATCCGGTCGGCCAGCTTCTTGCCGATGCCCGGGATCGACACGAGGACCGCCTGGTCCTGGGCCATGATCGCGAGCTGGAGGTCCGGCGTCGGGCGCGACCCGACGATCGCGAGGGCGACCTTCGGACCGACGCCGGTCACGGTCAGGAGGAGCGTGAAGAAGCCGAGATCCTCGGCCGACCGGAAGCCGAACAGCGCCTGCTGGTCCTCGCGGACCAGGTGGTAGGTGTAGAGCTTGACGATCGACCCGGGCACAGCCGTCACGAGGATCGCCGGCGCCGTGAAGATCCGGTAGCCGATCCCACCGACCTCCAGGACGACCGAATCGAACGCGACCGCGCCCACGCGGCCCTCGACCGAGGCGATCATCGGACTCGCCCTCCACCGCTGCCGTGGACCATCCCGGGTGGTCGCTGTCCGAGAAACCGGGCCGGGAGGGCGTCTGAAGGGCCTGCCGTCAGCCGCCGGTGGCTAACCGAGGGACGGATGGACCTACCGATCCCCGCGAACCTCGGACTCGAACTACGGGGGATGGTGGGTGGCACGATCCGGGTCAGGGTCAGGATGCCGAGGCCTTTGCGGGTCGCTTCTCCCGAGCGAGCGCCTCGCGCACGGCCCGCTCATAGGGCGTCGAGCCGCGCTCGATCGGCGCCGATGCGCCGCGATCCAGGACGCCGGCACCGGATCGTGACGGCTGGCCGATCCGGTTGGCGATGCAGACCGCGACCGCGAGCGCGTCGGCCGCGTCGTCGGGCGTCGGCCGCGTCGTCATCCCGAGCACGAGCTGGACCATCCGCTGGACCTGCTCCTTGTCGGCGGCGCCGTAGCCGGCGATTGCCGACTTTACCTCGTTCGGGGTCGCCTCGCGGACCGGCCGGCCGTGCGTCGCGGCGGCGAGGAGCACAACGCCACGGGCGTGGCCCACCGCCATCGCGGTCTGGGCGTTGCGCGAGAAGAACAGCCGCTCGACGGCGACCACCGCCGGCTCGTGGAGCGTGATCAGGTCCGAGACGAGCTCGTGGATCGCCATCAGCCGCTCGCCGAGCGTCAGGTCGGGCGAGGTCGTCAGGCAGCCGTGGTCGACCTCGCGCAGCCGGCCGCCGCTCTGTTCGACGATGCCGTAGCCGAGCGCGGCCGTCCCCGGGTCGATCCCGAGGATGATCACGCGACCACCGATCCCATGCCGCGGACGACGGCCCGCGCCGAGGCGGAGGTCACCCGGCGACCTCGGCGAAGACGTCCTCGGGGATATCGAAGTTGGCCGTCACCCGCTGGACGTCGTCGAGGTCCTCGAGCAGCTCGACGAGCCGGAGCGCCTGGCGCGCCTTGTTCGAGTCGAGCTCGACGGTCTGCTTCGCGACCATCGTGTTCTCCGCTGAGTCGACCGGCACGCCGGCCCCCTCGAGGGCCTTCCGGACCGCCTCGAGCTCGCCCGGCGAGGTGTAGATCTCGATCGTGACGTCGTCGCTCTCGACGTCCTCGGCCCCGGCGTCGATCGCCGCCAGCTCGACCTCGTCGGGATCGATCTGCGCCCCGCGGGTCACCGCGATCAGGCCGCGCGGCTCGAACTGCCAGGCCACCGCGCCGCTGCCCGCAAGCTGGCCGCCGGTCTTCGTGAAGATCGAGCGGACCTCCGCCGCAGTGCGGTTGCGGTTGTCGGTCGCCGCCTCGACGAGGACCGCCACCCCGCCCGGGCCGTAACCCTCGTAGACGATCTCCTCGAACTGGTCCGCCTCGCCGCCGCCGGTCGCCTTCTCGATCGTCCGCTTGATGTTGTCGGACGGCATGTTGACCGAGCGGGCCTTCTCGACGGCCAGTCGGAGCCGGTAGTTGGCGTCCGGGTCGCCGCCGCCCTGGCGGGCCGCGACGCTGATCTCGCGGGCGACCTTCGTGAAGAGGGCGCCGCGCTTGGCGTCCGTGACGCCCTTCTGCCGCTTGATCGTGGACCATTTGGAATGACCGGACATCGCGGGCCGGAGTATAGCCGACGATCATGGCCCCGCCCGACTAAGATGGCTCGACCGTGCCCGGAGGGGCCCGTTTCCGGCCCGGCTCCGAGCGCCATCGTCCGCCTGTCGTGCAGTCGTGAGGTCCTCTCCGCCGATGACGATGAAGAGCGTCGACCCTGCCCACCTCCGGAGCGTCGTCCTGGCCGGCCACGCCGGCGGCGGCAAGACGACGCTCGCCGAGCAGCTCCTCTTTCGCGCCGGCGCCGTCCAGCGCCTCGGCCGGGTCGACGACGGGACGGCCCACCTCGATCACGAGCCCGAGGAGCAGAAGCGCCGGGAGTCGCTGAGCCTGGCCGTCGCCACCTTCGAGCACGAGGCCACCCGCATCACCCTCGTCGACACGCCCGGCTACCCCGACTTCGTGTCCGAGGTCGTGTCCGGCTTCGCGGCGGCCGACGGTGCGCTGTTCGTGATGGACGCCTCGGGCGGGGTCGAGGCCGGGTTGGAGACGGCCGTCGCCCTCGGCCGCTCGACGGGCCGGGCCGCCTGCTTCTTCCTGAACAAGTGCGACCGGGAGAACGCCGATCCGCTGGCGGCCCTGGACGCGTTGCGGGCCCGATTCGGCAACAAGATCGCGCCGCTCCACCTCGCGATCGGCAAGGCCGAGGCCTTCAGCGGCTACGTCGACCTCGTCCATCGCAAGGCGTATCGCTTCGACGGCAACTCGGAGACCGAGGTCCCCGTGCCCGACGAGCTGGCCGGCGAGATCGCCACCCGGCGGGATCAGCTCCTCGAGGCCGCGGCCGAGGCCGACGACGACGTGATGGCGAAGTACCTCGACGGCGAGGAGATCAGCGACGCCGAGCTCGACACCTGCCTCCATCGCGGGGTCCGGGACTCGATCCTGGCCCCAGTCCTCGTCGGCAGCGCGACGAAGGGCATCGGCATGAACGCGCTGCTCGATGCGTTCCTGCGGTACATGCCGACGGCCGCCGAGGAACCGCCAGTCGAGGCGAAGGATGCGAAGAACGGTCTACCGGTGACGATCACCCCGGACCCGCAGGGCCCGCTCGTCGCCCGGGTGTTCAAGACCGCCGCGGACCCGTTCGTCGGCCGGCTGACCTACCTGCGCGTCCTGAGCGGCACGCTCCACGCCCAGGCGCACGCGTGGAACGCCAACCGCGACGAGGACGAGCGGATCGGCGGCCTGCTCCTGCTGCACGGGAAGGACCAGGAAGCGATCGGCGAGCTCCAGGCGGGCGAGATCGGGGCGGTGGCCAAGCTCGCGGCGACCGAGACCGGCGACACGCTCTCGTCGCGCGAGCATCCGGTCATCCTGCCGCCCCTCGAGTTCCCCCAGCCGTCGCTCGCCGTCGCGATCGAGCCCCAGACGAAGGCCGACCTCGACAAGATGGGCGCCGCGCTGCAGCGGATGCTCGAGGAGGAGCCGTCGGCCCGGGTCGAGCGGTCGGCGACGGGGGAGCAGCTCCTCCGCGCGATGGGCGACGCTCACATCGCCGTCATCGGTGAGCGGCTGAAGCGGAAGTTCGGTGCCGCGATCCTCACGAAGCAGCCCAAGGTCCCCTACCGGGAGACGATCCGCGGCAAGACCCAGGTCGAGGGCAAGTACAAGAAGCAGACGGGCGGCCACGGGATGTTCGGCCATGTCTGGCTGGAGATCGAGCCGAACCCCGGCGGCGGCGTCGAGTTCGCCGAGAAGATCGTGGGCGGATCGGTCCCGAAGGGCTTCTTTCCGGGCATCGAGAAGGGCATCCGCGAGGCGGCGGCCGAGGGCGTGCTCGCCGGCTATCCCCTCTCGGACTTCCGGGCGACGCTCTACGACGGGTCGTTCCACACCGTCGACTCGAACGAGCTCTCGTTCAAGATCGCCGCCTCGATGGCCCTGAAGAAGGGCGTCATGGACTGCAAGCCCGCCCTCCTCGAGCCCATCATGGCGGTCGAGGTTCGCGTTCCCGAGGAGTACATGGGCGACGTGAACCGGGACCTGAACACGCGCCGCGGCCGGGTCCTGGGCATGGACACCGCCGGCGACGGGACGCAGCTCGTCCAGGCCCACGTGCCGCAGTCGGAGCTGTTCTCCTATGCCACGGAGCTGCGATCCATGACCCGTGGCCGGGGCACGTTCAGCTCGACCCTTGACCATTACGAGGAAGTGCCGCAGCACGTCGCTGAAAAGGTGATCGAGTCGCACAAGAAGGAAGCCGAGGCGGTCGGCGCCCACGGCGGGCACTGAGCCCGGGTCACGACCCGTGACCGCCTCGTCCGACGAACCAGAGGCCGACGCGGGCGACCCTCCGTCGGGGGCGGAGCAACCGGATACGCCGCTCCCGGCCCCCTCACCGCTCCCGGCTGCCCCGGCGCCGCTCACCGGCCCGTCGCCACTCGCCCCGGAACCGCTACCGCCCGAGCTCGAGCGGGCGATCGATCGCGACCTCCGGCGCGGACGGTTCGTCGTCCGCCTGACCTGGGTTACGGCCGTCGCCCATCTCGTCCTCGGCCTCGTGGCGATCCGCCAGGCCGTCCTACTCGCCGGCGTCGACCCGCGGCTCGTCACGACGCAGGACGTCCGGCTGGCGGGGAGCGCCTTCGACTGGCTCCGGGTCGTCCTGGTCCTCGCGACCGTCGCGGCGGTCGTCGGGATCGTCCGCTGGGCCCGGGCGGCCCTGCCGGCCTTCGAGGAGCTGCAGCGTCGGGGCGCGATCGACGGGCCCCCGGCCGGACCCGGTCGGGGGCGACTCGGGGTGTTCTGGCGGGGCGCCGGCGTCCCGCCGGGGCAGGTGGCGTCATGGGCGGACCTCCGGGTGTCCGCCTCGAGCCGGTCGGCCCGCGTCGCGGTGGGGCTCGTGCTGCTCGCCACGGCGATCGGCGTTGCCACGACGCTCGGGAAGCTGGTCGCCCGCGATGGCCCGACCGCCCAGGCGATGGACGTGCTCGCGGGAGCCGACGGCGTCCTGTGGCTGCTTGGCGCGGTCCTCGTTGGAGCCGCATTCGACCAGGTCCGCTGGCGAGAAGCGGTTGCGGCCCGAGCGCTCGGTGTGTTCGTGCCGATCGTCGACGCTCCGGGCTCGCCGCTCTTGCGCCTCCTGCCGCCAGCCCTGATGTTCGCGGCGGGTGTCTTCGTCGTCGTCGGACGGGCGGAGGCGCCGGCGATCGGCTGCAAGCCGGACACGCTCGTGTGCCAGACGCTGGTCGTCGCGGCCGACCACGACGGCGGCTCGGACGCCACGGTCCGCATCGCGTACGGGATCCACGCGGCCACGTCCGATCGCGTGGGCACGCTCGCGATCGCGGTGGGCGGGCCCGGCGTGAGCGGGCTCGACGAGGCGGCGCCGATCCTGGAATCGCTCGATCCCGAGCTCGTCCGGCGCTACGACCTGCTGTTCTGGGACGCGCGCGGCGTCGGCGCCTCCGAGGGCAAGGATTGCCCGCAGTCGGAGTACGAGTACGTCTTTGCATCGCCGGATCCCGACAACGGCCGGCGGTTCGTCGACGCGTGCTTCACCGAAGCAGGCGTCGCGCCGGCCAATGCGGTCCGTTACTCCACGCACCAGGCCGCCGAGGATCTCGAGGCGATCCGCAACCGGCTCGGGCTCGATCGGTTCGCGCTATACGGCGAGAGCTATGGCACGCAGCTCGCCCAGGTGTACGCGGCCGCCCATCCCGATCGCCTGACCGCCCTGATCATCGACGGGCCGGTCGACCTGACGCGGTCCGCCAACGCGTTCTGGGCCGATGCGGCCACCGCCTTCAACGAGGTGCTGCGGGCCACCCTCCAGGCGTGCGTCGACGACAGCGGTTGTCACGACGATGTCGCTGATCCCGCCGGCGCCTACAACGCGATCCTCGACCGGTTCGCCCAGCCACAGGAGGTCGAATACGGGGATCCCGACGGCGAGGTCCGGTCGCACACGGTCGATGCCGCCGGGATCGAGGACGCGGTCGACACGCTCCTGTACGACCCGGCCGGCCGGGAGCTGGTGCAACGGGCCGTCGCCGCCGCTTCCCACCTCGACGACGTCCCGATCGCCCGGCTCACCGACGCCCTGGGATCCTCCGGCGACGGGCCGGGGTCGTCCTCGTTCACGTACCACGCGGTGCTCTGCGCGGACTACCGCGTGTCGCCGACGGCGAACCCGTCCGACGTCGCCGCCGTGATGGCCTACGCAAAGCAGGCCGGCATCGATCGACTCCGCACCGACGAGGTCTTCTGGAGCCAGTACCCGTGCCTGTTCTGGCCGTATCAACCCGCCAACGGCGACCGGCCGCAGCCCCTCACCGCGACGCCCTTCCCCGTGTTCGTCCTTGCTGCGACCGATGACCCGATCACCCCCGTCGGCCCGGCTCGGGAGATCGCCGGGCGTCTCGGGGACGGCTACCTCGTGGTCACCGAAGGCGGACCGCATGTGACCTTCGGGCGCGGCGAGCGGTGCGTCGATGAGCCAGTCCTCGGCTACCTGCTGGAGGGTCGGCGACCGTCGGAACGCTCGATCGATTGCCCCGGCCGGCTCACGGAGCCGTACGTCCCATTGACCCCGTCGAGTGCCGGCGGCTACCGCGACGCGCTGGACGCGATGGTCAGCACGGAAGATGAGCTGTTCGCGGATCCCGCGTACCTGTTCTGGGACGGGACCAGCGAGCTCCGGCTCGGTTGCCGGCATGGCGGCTTCATCGGGATCAGCCCGACGACGCCCGGCAACGCGGATGTGTCGTTCCGCGATTGCGCGATCGTCGGCGCGCTGCCCCTCAACGGGACCGGCTCGTTCGACTCCAGGGCAGGGCGCCTCCAGTGGACCGTGACGT
>DATLVO010000079.1:0-15253 GCA_035577485.1 Verrucomicrobiia bacterium | reverse complement strand
ACGGTCGCGGTCCTCGGGAAGATGAACTTCAGCCTCGAAAACGGCGAGGCAGGCGGAATTGGCTCGTTCATCCTCATGACCACGATTGCCGGGAGCTTCAACCTGGCCTGGGCCCTGTACGCCTCCGACTATTCACGCTACCTGCCGGCGAACACGCCGCGAACGCAGATCTTCAGTCGGACGTTCCTGGGCCTTGCGCTGTCGGCGATCTGGATCGAGGCCCTCGGGCTTGCGGTCGTGGGAGCCCTCGGGACCGAGACGGACACCGTCCATCAGATCAACGGCCTCATCGGCGGCGGGATCGTCGGGATCCTCGCCATGGTGGCGATCTTCTTCGGAACGGTCGCGGTGAACTCGATGAACGACTACACGGGATCGCTTTCGCTTCTGGCAGCCGGGATTCGGGTCCCGCGGCCGGTCTCGGCCGGCATCGTGGCCGTCCTCAGCTTCCTTGCCACGCTCTACCTCTACTACAACAACTTCTCATCCACGGTCGAGAACTACCTCCTCGTGATCACGTACTGGATCGGGCCCTGGGCCGCGATCGTCATCGTGGACTGGCGCCGACGACGTGGCTCGGACGACGGAAGCAAGGCGGTCGAGTTCTCGATGCTGCCATCCGGCCTGAACGCCCTCCTGGCCCTGATCTTCGGATTTGGGGCCTCGATCCCGTTCATGAACCAGACGTTGTTCATCGGTCCCTTCGTGAGCGCGCTGGGAGGCGCCGATATCGCCTACCTCGTCGGCTTCGTCGTGGCCGGGATCATCTATTGGTTCCTCGAAAACCGATCGTCCACGTCCGTCGCCCAGGATTGAGGCGTCCCCAGGGCCGACATCCCGCCCCGGCGAACGCCGGGGCGGGTCTATGTCACGGACGCGATCAGGGCAGGATCGGGCGGCGATGGACGACCGGCTCGAGCCCGAGCGTCGCCACGTGCGCCGCGATCTCGGCGGCCGTTGCGACCCACAGCCCGTCGATCTCGCAGGCCCGTGCGATCAGCTGCTCGAGGGCGACCGCGCGCGACGCCCGGCCCGAGACGAAGGGGTGGTTCGTCAGCATGAACAGCCCGCCCTCCTTGACCAGGGCCTCGAGTTCGAGCGTCCAGCGGGCGAGGACGTCGGCCGGGCTCGAGATCACGCCCGAGCCGGTGATCCCCGGCAGGTAGTTGTAGGCCTCCCAGTCGTCGAGCGCCCAGTGACCCGGCAGCTCGACGATCGTCGGCGCACCGGGCGCCTCCGTCGTCGCCAGCAGGTACGGATAGTCGGCGTCCATCAGCCCCGAGTCGTAGAGGAAGCCGTGGCGGGCGAGGATCGCCGGCGTCTCGTACGTCAGCTCCCAGTTCGGGGCCCGGTAGCCGATCGGCCGGACACCGAGGACCTCGTCGAGCGCGGCGAACCCCCGGACGATCCACGCGTCCTGGTCCGCGTCGGCGCTGTGGGCGCCCTCGTGGAGATAGCCGTGATGGGCGATCTCGTGGCCCGCGTCCCGGATCGAGCGACAGATCGCGGGCCAGCGCTCGGCCGTGTAGCCCGGGATGAAGAAGGTCGCGGCGACCCGCTGACGGTCGAGGACCCGGAGGATGCGGGCGATCCCGGTCCGGGGGCCGTACGCCTGGTGGCTCATCGTGTCGAGCCAGTCCGCGGTGCCCGGATCGTCGAACAGGAGCGGGCTCTCGGCGTCGGCGTCGAACGTGACGCAGGCGGCCGCCCGGACGCCCTCCGGCCAGCGGAAGCCCGCGGGCAGCGGGCTCCGCCACTCGGCCCCGCCGCTCAAGCGGATCGCCGAAGTGCGACGAGCGACAGCATCTCGTAGGCCAGGTTCGCCGCCAACGTCGCCGTCTGGCCGGCCGGATCGTACGCCGGGATGACCTCGACGACGTCGAACCCGACGAAGTCGATGCCCGTCAGGCCACGGAGGATCGCCAGCAGGTCGCGGGCCGACGGCCCACCGGCCTCGGGCGTCCCGGTGCCCGGCGCGTACGCCGGATCGACGACGTCGATGTCGAAGCTGATGAACGCCGGCCGGTCGCCGACCCGCTCGCGGATCGCCGCGGCGACCGCCGCCGGCCCGAGCCGAAAGACATCCTCGGTCGTGAGGTACTCGAGCCCGAGCTCGGATCGGAGGCCCGTCCAGTCGCCCGCCTCGTAGATCGAGCCCCGGAGCCCGACCTCGATCGAGTGCCCGACGTCGACGAGGCCCTCCTCGATCGCCCGTCGCATCCACGTCCCATGGTTGTACCTCTCGCCGAAGTACGAGTCCCAGGCGTCGGTGTGCGAGTCGAAGTCGATGACCGCTACCGGCCCGCGAGATTTGGTGGCCCGGAGATGGGGCAGGGTGCAGGCGTGATCACCGCCGATCAGGAGCGGCACGACGCCGCCGACGACGATCGGCCCGACGGCCGCCTCGATCGCCGCGTAGCTGCGCTCGGTGTAGCCGGGCACGATCGAGACGTCGCCGTAGTCGACGCAGGACAGGACGTCGAACGGCTTGACGTCCAGGTTCGCGTTGTACTGGCGGAGCATCACGCTGGCCGCCCGCACGGCGTTCGGTCCGAACCGCCCGCCGACCCGGTAGGTCACACCGGTGTCGAAGGGAACGCCGACGATCGCGACGTCGACCTCCTCGAGAGTCCGGACGTGGGGCAGCCGGGCGAAGGTCGATGGCCCGGTGAAGCGCGGGCTCTGGAGGGAATCCTCGGGGACATAACGGGGCACCGTCGAAGTCTAGAGGGCCACGGGGGAGGCGCAACGTGCGATCCTGCTGCGATGAGCGGGATCGCGGACCGCGAGACGGCACTGCGCGGCCGGACGATGATTCGGGCGGCGGTCCTCGACCGGCCCGGCGTGCCGACGCGGATCGAGGAGCTCGAGCTCGACTCGCCGGGCGAAGGCGAGGTGCGGGTCCGGATGCTCGCGTCGGGCGTCTGCCACTCCGACCTCCACGTCCGGGACGGCGAATGGGAGCGGGCGGGTCCAATCGTCCTCGGTCACGAGGGCGCCGGGCTCGTCGAGGAGCTCGGGGCTGGGGTCGCCGAGCGCCATCCGGAACTCCGACCGGGAACGCTCGTCGCGCTTGCCTGGCTGACGCCGTGCGGCCGATGCCGGGCCTGCCTGGCCGGCGACCCGTGGCTCTGCTCGGCCAGCCCGTCCTACACCCATCGGATGCCGAACGGACGAGCCGCGCTCCACCGGCCGAGCGTCCCCGGCGAGGGTGGCGACGTCCTGACGTACAGCGCCATCGGCACGTTCGCGGAGCGGCAGAACGTGCCCGCGGTGGCGGCGATCCCGGTCGATCCGGCGACGCCGCCGGAGGTCGCGGCGCTGATCGGCTGCTGCGTCACGACCGGCGTCGGCGCCTTGACGAAGACCGCCGACCTCCGGCCCGGCGCGCGCGTCGTCGTGATCGGGCTCGGCGGGGTCGGGCTATCGTGTGTGATCGGCGCCGCACTCGCGAACGCCGCCACGATCGTGGCGGTCGACCGGATCCCGGCGAAGCTCGAGCTCGCTCGTGCGCTCGGGGCGACGGCGACGGTCCTGGCCGGCGACGACGACACGACGACGCTCGAGGCGATCCGTGACCTGACCGACGGCGGCCCCGACGTCTGCGCCGAGGCGATCGGGTTGCCGCGGACGATCGAGCTCGCGATTGCCAGCCTGCCGACCGGCGGGACGGCCCTCCTCGTCGGGATGACGCCGTTCGGGGTCCGGGCCTCGTTCGAGGCGTTCCCGTTCGTCGACGGCGGGCGGCGGATCGTCGGGTCGAACTACGGCTCGGCCATCCCGGCGGTCGACTTCCCGCGGTACGCGGCGCTGCACCTTGCGGGTCGCCTGCCGGCCGAGCGGCTCATCACTCGCCGGATCGGGCTCGATGAGCTCGAGAACGCGTTCGCCGCGATGCGGCGGGGGGAGGGTGTCCGGTCGGTGATCGGGTTCGATGCGGGTCGTTGACGGTCGCTGACGGCCGCTGAGTCGCGCGCCGACTCAGATCACACGCTGGCGCGCTCCGCCAGGTCCCGATTCGAACCGGGACGAGCGTGCAGGCCGTCGATTCGAGTCGCGGGGCGACTCACGCCGTTGGCGGCGGTGGCTCGCCCGACGGTGGTGGCTCGCCCGACGGTGGTGGCTCGCCCGACGGTGGAGCGGCCGTCGACGGGGGCTCGGGCTCCGCGATCGGCGGCAGGAGCGGGTCACCGGTGATCAGGCGCGAGCCGCGGCCGTGGGTCATGAAGCTCCAGGCCCACCGGACGGTGACGACGATCCGGTTCGCGAAGCCGATCAGGTACACAAGGTGGATCGTCAGCCAGAGGACCCACGCGGCGATGCCCGACTGACGCCCGAAGGGACCGAGCCACGGGATGTCGGTGACACCGGCGAGCCGGCCGATGACGGCGACGTCGCCGCGATTCCGGTACCGGAACGGGGGTGTCGCCTCGCCCGCGAGCCTCCGGCGGATCGTCCGGGCGGCGTGACGACCGGACTGGATCCCACCTTGTGCGACGCCCGGAACGGGCCGGTCCGTCTTCCACGGCTGCACGGCGGCGTCGCCGATCGCGAAGATCTCCGGGTGACCGGGGACCGTCAGGTCCTGTTCGACGATGATCCGGCCGTTGCGATCGGTCGGGGCGCCCGTGGCCCGGGCGACCGTTTCCACGAACGGCGCGACGAGGATCCCCGCGGCCCACAGGACCGTCCGCGCCGGGATCCGCTCGCGCACGTCGCCGGCCATCTCGACGGTCACGGATTGGCCGTCGAGGTCGACGACCCGGGTCCCGGTTCGAACGGTCGCGCCGAGGCGCTCGAGCTGACGACGCGCCGAGGCGGACCGATCGGCCGGGTAGGTCGGCAGGATCCGCTCCATCGCCTCGACCAGGAGGATCCTGGCCGCGCCGGTGTCGATCGACCGGTAGTCGCGCCGGAGCGTGTCACGGGCGATCTCCCCGAGCGCCCCCGCCAGCTCGACGCCTGTCGGACCGCCGCCGACGATCACGAACGTCAGCCACTCCGCCCGGCGCTCCGGGTCGTGCTCCCGCTCGGCCGCCTCGAAGGCGATGAGGATCCGCCGCCGGACCTCGATCGCGTCGTCGATCGACTTGAGGCCGGGCGCCGCCGGTGCCCACTCGTCGTGGCCGAAGTACGAGAACCGGGCGCCGACGGCGACGATCAGGCTGTCGTAGGGGATCGGGCCACCGTCGGACAGGGTGACGATCCGCCGCGCCGGGTCGATCTCGCTCGCCTCCCCGAGGAGCACGGTCGTGTTCCGCTGGCGCCGCAGGATCGAGCGGAGTGGCTGGGCGATGTCGCCGGGCGAGACGGCCCCGGTCGCGACCTGGTACAGGAGCGGCGTGAAGAGGTGGTGGTTCCGGCGGTCGACCAGCGTCACCTCGACGCGCTCGTCCTTGCCGAGCTCACGGGCCGCGTACAGGCCGCCGAACCCGCCGCCCACGATCAGCACCCGGTGGCGCATCTCGGTCATCGTCCGCCGAGTCTAGCCGGACCTCGGGGGTGGCCGGGTGCGGGTGATCGCCGCGCTCTAGACTCGTCGTTCGGATGCGACCCCTCCCCCACCCGTTCGACGACATC
This sequence comes from Verrucomicrobiia bacterium, assembly GCA_035577485.1. Lineage (GTDB taxonomy): Bacteria > Chloroflexota > Limnocylindria > Limnocylindrales > CSP1-4 > CF-46. The sequence goes on along the minus strand of DATLVO010000079.1, from coordinate 9,673 downwards.
GCCGCCGGCCGTCCAGCCCGGATCGGCCTCCGCTCCTCCGCTCTCCTGGGGGCCCGGTTGCTGACGAAGGACCTCGCCTTCCCGACCGAGGAGCGTGCGGCGTTCGGCCTGGCGGGCCTCCTTCCCGATCGAATCCTCACGATCGAGGAGCAGATCGAGCTGGAGCTCGAGCACCTCCGTCGCAAGCACGATCCGCTCGAGCAGTACATCGGGCTCGTCGCGCTCCAGGACCGGAACGCGACGCTCTATTACCGGCTCCTGGCCGAGCACGCGGCCGAGTTCCTGCCGATCGTCTACACGCCGACCGTCGGCCGAGCATGCCAGGAGTTCAGTCACATCCTCCGCCGGACCCGCGGTCTCTGGATCACCCCGGAAGACATCGACCGGGTGCCGGAGCTCCTCCGGAACAGCCCGTACGACGATGTCCGGCTGATCGTCGTCACCGATAACGAGCGGATCCTCGGGCTCGGCGACCAGGGCGCCGGCGGGATGGCAATCCCGGTCGGCAAGCTTGCGCTCTACACCGCCGCGTCGGGCATCCACCCGGCGCTGACGCTGCCCGTCTCGCTCGACGTGGGCACCGACAACCCGCTGCTCCTCGCCGATCCGCTGTACCTCGGACACCGCGAGCCGCGGCTTCGGGGGGCGGAGTACGACGCCCTTGTCGAGGCGTTCGTCGTCGGGGTCAGCGAGACGTGGCCGGGCTGCGTGATCCAGTGGGAGGACTTCAAGCAGCACAACGCGCTGCGGATCCTCGATCGGTACCGCGATCGGGTCTGCTCGTTCAACGACGACATCCAGGGCACCGCGGCCGTCGTCCTCGGCGGTCTCCTCGCCGCGATGCGGCTCCTCGGGGAGCGGCTTGTGGACCAGCGGATCGTCATCGCCGGAGCGGGGGCGGCCGGGATCGGCATCGCACGGCTGCTCCGGATGGCCATGATCGAGGACGGGGCGCCGCCCTCCCATGCGGCGAGTCCCATCGCCATCGTCGACTCCCACGGGCTCGTCCACGCCGGCCGGGCGGATCTCGACGCGAACAAGGCGGAGCTCGCCTGGACAGCCGATCGAGCTGCGACGATCGAACCGGACGCCGGGGGCGTCCCGAGCCTGGTCGACGTCGTCGCCGGCTTCCGCCCGACGATCCTCCTCGCCGCCACGGGCGCGCCGGGTAGCTTCGACGAGCCACTGATCTCCACCCTCGCCGCGGGCGTGCCGCGCCCGATCGTCATGCCCCTGTCGAACCCGACGACGTCTTCGGAGGCCCATCCGGCCGACGTCCTCCGCTGGTCGGGCGGCCGGGCGATCGTCGCGACCGGGTCGCCCTTCCCACCCATCGAGCTGGACGGCCGGCGCCACGAGATCGGCCAGGCGAACAACGTGTTCGTGTTCCCGGGACTCGGGCTTGGGGCGATCGTCACCGAGGCCCGGTCGATGCCCGATGAGGTGTTCCTCGTCGCCGCCCGGGCGCTCGCCGCCGAGGTCTCGGCCGAGCGACTCGCCGCGGGCGCGCTGTACCCCGCGGTCGACGACCTCCGGCGGGTGACCCGGGCCGTGGCGCTCGCGGTGGCCGAGGCGGCCGTCGCGGCGGGTCTGGCCGGGATCGCACCGGGAACGGACGTCGAGACCGCGATCGACGCGGCGATGTGGTGGCCGGACTACGTCCCCTACCTGCCGGTGGACCCCGCCGAACAGGCCTAGGGTCGGCTGCCGGTCTCGAGGACGTGGCGACCGAGCTCGGGGAACATCCGGGCCACGACGGCCACGCCGAGCACGCACAGGATCCCGCCCGAGATCACCGACGCCTGGGCGCCGATGACGGCAGCCGCGGCGGCCGCCTCGATGTCGCCCAGCCGTGGCCCGCTCGTCACGACGAGGATGTGGATCGAGGAGACTCGGCCGCGGAGCTGGTCCGGCGTCGCCAGCTGGACGATCGTCGAGCGGAACACCGCGGACAGGACGTCGGCGGCGCCGGCGACCGCCAGGAAGACGAGCGCGAGCAGGAAGGAGAACGTCGAGAGGCCGAAGAGGACGATCGCGACGCCCCAGATCAGGACCGCGACGATCACCGCCTGGCCCACCCGGCGGACGCTCGAGACCCAGCCCGACAGGAGCGCCCCGAGGAGCGCCCCGACGGCCGGCGCCGCGGCCAGCAGCCCGAGCCCGGTCGGGCCTGCGTGGAACACATCGAGCGCGAGCGCCGGGAACAGCGATGTCGGCATCCCGAAGATCATCGCGTCGAGGTCGATCACGAACGTCGAGAGGATCACCCGCCGGCTGAGCGCGAACCGCAGGCCCTCGCGCACGGCGCCGAGCCCGGGGCGGGCGGCCGTCGCGTGCGGCGGCAACGGGGCGATCGCGATCAGGCCGACGAACGACGCCGCGAACGTGGCGACGTCGAGTCCATAGGCCGCAGGCAGCCCGAGCGTGGCGATCACGAGGCCGGCGATCGCCGGGCCGACGACCGACGCGATCTGGAAGTTGAGCTGGCCGAGCGCGATCGCCGCCGGGAGGCGCTCCGGCGGGACGAGCCGCGGCACGGCGGAGGAGCGGGCGGGCTGGTCGATCGACCCGAGACCCGCCGCGACGAACGCCACGAGGAAGAGGGCGATCAGAGGCGGCGCGGGGAGGAGCGCGAGCCAGACGAGGGCGGCGCTCGTCGCCATCAGGCCGATCTGGGTCACGATCAGGAGACGGCGGCGATCGACGGCGTCCGCGACCGATCCGGCCCCGAGCGAGAACACGAGGATCGGGATGAGCTGGAAAAGGGTGAGCGCGGCGATCGCCAGGGTCGAGCCGGTCAGGACGTAGACCTGATACGGCAGCGCCAGGCGCGTCACCTGGTTGCCGATCCCGCTCACCGCCTGACCGGCCCACAGCCAGCGGTAGTCCCGGTCGAGCCGGAGCGGAGCGACGTCGAGGAAGACGCCGCGGAGCACGCGGCCGCGTGACCGCCGGCCGGGCGCGGTCACGCGGTCGTCGGTGTTCCCGAACCCTGCGTCGTGCTAGCGGTCGCGCGCGGCCGCGTTGGCGAGCACCGCCTGGGCCGCCGCGAGACGTGCCACCGGGACCCGGAACGGGGAGCACGAGACGTAGTCGAGCCCGATCTGCTCGCACTTGTGGATCGACTCGGCGTCGCCGCCGTGCTCGCCGCAGATCCCGAGCTCGATCCCGGGCTTCGTCGAGCGGCCCTTCTCGACGGCCGTCTTCATCAGCCCGGCGACCGCGTCGTCGAGCGTCTGGAACGGGTTGGCCGGCAGGATCTTGTCCTCGACGTACTTCAGAAGGAAGCCACCCTCGGCGTCGTCGCGGCTGTACCCGAACGTCATCTGGGTCAGATCGTTCGTGCCGAAGCTGAAGAAATCGGCCTCGCGGGCGATCTCATCCGCCGTCAGCGCCCCGCGCGGGACTTCGATCATCGTCCCGAACTTGTAGTCGACCTCGACACCGCCGTGGGCCTCACGGACGGCCGTCGCCTCGGCCTCGAGCAGGGCCCGCGTCGCCGCCAGCTCGTTCACGTGGCCAACGAGCGGGATCATGATCTTCGCGATCGGATTGCCGCCGGCCTTCTTAACCGCGATCTGGGCATTGAGGATCGCCCGGGTCTGGATCTTCACGAAGTCCGGGATCATCAGCCCGAGACGGCAGCCGCGCAGCCCGAGCATCGGGTTCTGCTCGTGGAGGGAGCGGATCGTCGCGAGGAGCTCCTTGTCCTCCTCCGATGCGCCGCCCTGCATCTCCGCACGGGTGACCTTGACCAGCTGCTCCTCGAGGTTCGGCAGGAACTCGTGGAGCGGCGGGTCGATCAGGCGGATGACGACCGGCAGACCGTCCATCGCCTGGAAGATGCCCTCGAAGTCGCCCTGCTGGAGCTTCTCGAGCTTCGCCATCGCGGCGTCGAAGGTCGCGACGTCCGCCTGCTCGTCTTTGGTGAGCCCGGAGTCGAGGGCCTCGCGGTCGGTCGTCCCGAGCCGGTCGCCCGCCGCGCGATTGTGGGCGAGCAGGTCCAGTCGATCGCGCTTCGCCTTCGCCCGCGTGGCGCGCGCCGCGACCAGGATCGCACCGCGGACGATCTCGAGCCGCTCGCCCTCGCGGAACATGTGCTCGGTTCGGCAGAGCCCGATCCCCTGGGCCCCATAGGAGCGGGCCTGCGCGGCTTCCTCGGGCTTGTCGGCGTTCGTCCAGACGCCCATGCGACGGATCCCGTCGGCCCAGCCGAGGATCGTCTGGAGGTCGGTCTGGTCCTCGAAGCGGGCCTCGACCGTCGGCAGCGCGCCGAGGAAGACCTCGCCGGTCGAGCCGTCGACGCTGATCCAGTCGCCTTCCGTGAAGCTCGCGCCGCTGTCGCTCGATCGGGCGCTCTTCGCGCCGTAGTCGATGATGAGCTCGGCGCAGCCCGCCACGCACGGCTTGCCGATCTGTCGAGCGACCACGGCCGCGTGCGAGGTGGCGCCACCGCGGGCCGTCAGGATTCCCTGGGCGACGGCCATCCCGTGGAAGTCGTCCGGCGAGGTCTCGATCCGCACGAGCACGACCTTCTCGCCGCGGCCGACCCACTCGACCGCAACGTCCGCGTCGAAGACGGCTCGGCCCACCGCCGCTCCCGGCGACGCGTTCAGGCCCTTGGCGATGCGCTTCGCTTCCTTGCGGGCCTTCGGGTCGAACTGGGCCCGGAGGAGCTGGTCGACCTGGGCCGGCTCGATCCGGCCCACCGCCTCCGCCTCGCTGATCGTGCCGTCCGCGACCATGTCGACCGCGATCTTCACGGCAGCCGCCGCGGTCCGCTTCGCGGAGCGCGTCTGGAGCATGTAGAGCTTGCCCCGCTCGATCGTGAACTCGAGGTCCTGGACGTCCCGATAGTGGGTCTCGAGCTTCTGGCCGATCCGCTGGAACTCGTCGTAGACGGCCGGCATGTCGGTCGCCATCTGGGCGATCTTCGGGGCCGTCCGGATGCCGGCGACGACGTCCTCGCCCTGGGCGTTCGTCAGGTACTCGCCGTACAGGACGCGCTCGCCCGTGTTCGGATCGCGGGTGAACGCGACACCGGTCCCGGAATCGTCGCCCATGTTCCCGAAGACCATCGTCACGACGTTCACGGCCGTTCCGAGGTCGTGGGCGATCTTCATGCTGTTCCGGTAGTCGTTGGCGCGCTTCCCGAACCAGCTGGCGAAGACGGCCTTGATCGCGAGGTCGAGTTGCTCGTTCGGGTCCGTCGGGAAGTCCCGACCGGTGTCCTTGCGGACGATCTGCTTGTAGTCGTCGACGAGCGCCTTCAGGTCCGGGACGTCGAGGTCGGTGTCCTTGGCGTCGTGGCCGTGGCGCTCCTTGCGGGCCTCGAGCGGCTCGTCGAAGCGGCTCGCCGGGACCTCCATGACGATCCGCCCGAACATCGCGATGAACCGGCGGTAGGCGTCCCAACCGAAGCGCTCGTTGCCCGTGAGCTCGATCAGGCCGTGCAGGGTGTCGTCGTTCAGCCCGAGGTTGAGGACGGTGTCCATCATCCCCGGCATCGAGAACTTCGCCCCGGAGCGGACGCTGACGAGGAGCGGGTTCTTCGGGTCGCCGAAGCCCTTGCCGGACCGCCGCTCCACCTCGCGCATGGCCTCGAGGACGTCGTCCCAGAGGCCGTCCGGGAGCCGCTCGCCGGCATCGAAGTAGTCGTTGCAGGCCTCGGTCGTGATCGTGAAGCCGGGCGGGGTCGGGAGGCCGGCGATCGTCATCTCCGCCAGGCCCGCGCCCTTGCCGCCGAGGAGGCCCTTCATCTCGCCGTTGCCCTCGGCCGTGCCGTCACCCCAGGCGTAGATGTAGCGCTTCGTTGCCTTGTGGCGACGCTCGGTCGGCGATTCGGCGGTCGTGGCCATCGGGGCGGCTCCTTGGGATCGTGGCGCCGACCGTGGACGGCGCAGAAGGGCTCGTTCGTGCGATGCCCGATTGTACCCGCGTCCCCCGTTCCACTCGGGTTGCGGAACGGTGCCGTGGCGAGATGATGTGCGCGGTGCGACGCGGCGCCGAGGGGGCGGTGGAGCGGCGACGCAGCCAGGAACGGAGGCACCGGTGGCCGTGGACGAAACACTCGGGGTGGGGACCGCATCGAACGGGACAACGGACGAGGCGACCGCAGCGGTGATCCGGACGGTCGAGGACTATTTCCTCGGGTGGTACGACGCCGATCCGGAACGGATGCGGCGGGCGCTCCATCCCGACCTCGCGAAGCGGAGCCACGTGGCTCGCGGCGAGGCGCCGCCGGCGCTGCGGGCCGTGACCGCGACGCAGATGATCGGTTGGACTGAGGAAGGCGAGGGTCGGGAAACCGATCCCGACAACCGACGGCTCGCCATCAGCGTCGACGAGATCCATGACACGATCGCGACCGCCAGGGTCGACTCGGCCCTCTACCGCGAATACATCCACCTCGTCCGGACCCCGGACGGGTGGCGGATCGCCAACACGCTCTGGACCTGGAGTGATCCCGCCGGGCACCCCGCTTGACGTCGACCGGCCCGGACCGCCCGCGCCCGCGCCCGACCGGTACCATCCACGCTGACAGCCCGCCGAGCCGGAGTCCCGCCTGCCGATGACCGAACAGACCGCGATGGCGCCCGTCGCCGGGATCGATCCCGCGGCCGCCGTCTACAACGCGCGGCTCGTCCGCCGCGAGGACGCGACCGAATCGCTCGGCAGCTTCTGGGTCCGCTTCGACGGCGATCCGACGCCGTTCGAGCCCGGCCAGTACATGACGATCGGGGTGATGGTCGACGGCAAGCTCGTCCAGCGACCGTACTCGGTGGCCTCCCCACCGTCCGTCGCCGGCGACGACGGCTACGAGTTCTACGTCCGGCTCGTGCAGGGCGGGACGTTCACCCCGATCCTCTGGGAGCTTCCGGTCGGACACGGGATGCGGATGATCGGCCCGAAGGGCAAGTTCATGCTGCGGCCGGATGACGACCGGACGCACGTGTTCATCTCGTCGGGGACGGGCAACGCCCCGTTCATCTCGATGATGCGGCAGCTCCTCGCGGACGGCCGGCCGCGACCGGCGGTCCTGCTCAACGGTGTCTCGCATGCGCACGAGCTGGGCTATCGCGAGCTGCTCGAGGACTGGCAGGCCTCGGGCACGTATCCCGTGACATTCGTGCCGACGGTGTCCCGGCCCGCCGATCCGCTCAACGCCTCGTGGATGGGCCGCACCGGCCGGGTCGAGACGATCCTCGGACCCGTCCTCGATGAGCTCGGGCTGTCGCCGGCGAACTCGATCGCCTACATCTGCGGCAACCCCGACATGATCGTCTCGGCCGAGGAGACGCTGCTCGGCCGGGGCTACCCCGAGGACCAGGTGCTGAAGGAGCTCTACTGGCCGAAGGGCAAGGAGCCGCGGGGCGTGGCCGGCGCCGCGGACGTGGCGGCCGCGATGGATGCGGCCGCTGCCAACGCCGATCAGTAGCGTGAACGCGCGTCGAGCACGCCCCGGGCGGCGGATCGCCGTCGGGCTCGCGATCGTCGTGGCGGTCGCGGCGCTCCTCGTCGGCGGGTTCGAGCTCACGGTCGGCTCGCCCCGGATCCCGGCCGGCGCCGCCGCGTCGCCGCTCGCGACCGTGAAGAACGCGACGGCCGGCGAGTTCCCCGATCCCACCGGCGACACGCCGTACGACCGCGAGCCCCTCGTCCGGCGAGCCTGCCTCGACTCGGTGGTCCGACCGGGTGGGTCGCTCGCCCTGTGCTGGACGGTGGGCCGCCTGATGACCGAGAACGATTCGGCCCACGACACGTACATCCTCCGTGTCATCGGGACGCTCCACGGCGACGCGGCGCCGTCGGGGGTCCGGTGGGCCGTGATCCGGGCGGTCCCGGACGCCGCCAGCTCCGATTACCGGATCGTCGACACCTGGCCGGGATCGGCCGTGTTCGACGGTGGCTGCCGCGACGTCCCGATGGCGATGGGCCTCCTCGGCCCGGAGACGGACCCGGTGTGCGGGCGGACGACGGGCGAGGTGGACGCGTCGGCGCCGCGATCGGCTGGGTTCGACTGGACGTGTGCCGGCTGCCTGCTCCCGATGTCAGGCGACCGTCCGGTGCTCCTCGTCGTCGAGGTCTCGGTCGACGCGGGCGCAACGCCGGTCTGGGACGTGTCCGCCGACCTCGGCTCGTAGCCGCGAGAGCGGATCAGCCGCGAGAGCGGATCAGCCGCGCGCTGCGGCGAGCCTGTCGACGATCAGGCGCTTCACGCCCTCGAGGGGCACCCGTTCCTGGGTCATCGCGTCGCGGTCGCGGATCGTCACCGCGCCGTCCTCGAGTGACTCCACGTCGACCGTGACGCACCACGGCGTCCCGATCTCGTCCTGCCGCCGGTAGAGCTTCCCGATCGCCGCCGTGTCGTCGTACACGGCCATGAGGTCCTTCGCGAGGTCGGCCCGGAGGCGATGGCAGATCTCGACGATCTCGGGCCGCTTCTTCAGCAGGGGCAGGACCGCGACCTTGTAGGGCGCGAGGTCCGGGTGGAGACCCAGGACGACCCGCTTCTCGCCGCGGACCTCCTCCTCCCGGTAGGCATCGATCAGGAACGTGAAGGCCGCCCGATCCGCGCCACCGGCGGTCTCGACGATGAACGGGATGAAGTGCTCCTCGGTCGCGGGATCGAAGTACTCGAGGTTCTCGCCGGACGCCTCGGCGTGGCGCGACAGGTCGAAGTCGCCCCGGTTGTGGATCCCCTCGAGCTCCTTCCAGCCGAACGGGAAGCGGTACTCGACGTCGATCGCCTTCTTCGCGTAATGGGCGAGCTCGTCCGGCGCGTGCTCGCGGAACCGGAGCCGCTCCGGCGTGACGCCGTACTTCACGTACCAGTCCCAGCGGCGGGGCAGCCACTCCTCGAAGATCCGGGCCGCCTCGTCCGGCCGGACGAAGTACTGCATCTCCATCTGCTCGAACTCGCGCATCCGGAAGACGAAGTTGCCCGGGCTGATCTCGTTCCGGAAGCTCTTCCCGATCTGGGCGATGCCGAACGGGATCTTCTTGCGGGACGACTGCTGGACGTTCTTGAAGTTGACGTACGAGCCCTGGGCGGTCTCGGGGCGGAGGTAGACGATCGAGGATTCGTCCTGGACCGGGCCCATGTACGTCTGGAACATCAGGTTGAAGCGACGCGGCGCCGAGAGCGGCCCGCCGTCGTTCGGGCAGATGAGCTTGAAGCGGGCGATCACCGTCGGGTCGGTGAGGTCGGTCGCCGTCAGGTGCTCGGCGCCCGGCAGCTCGTCGAGTCGGTAGCGGCGGTGACAGGTCCCGCACTCGACGAGCGGGTCGCTGAAGCTCCCGACGTGGCCCGACGTGACCCAGACGTTGGGGTGCATGAGGATCCCGGCGTCGAGCCCGACGATGTCCTCGCGCTCCTGGATCATCGCCCGCCACCAGGCCCGCTTGACGTTGTTCTTCAACTCGACGCCGAGCGGCCCGTAGTCCCAGACAGCGTTGATCCCGCCGTAGATCTCGGAGGACGGGAAGACGAACCCCCGCCGCTTCGAGAGCGACACGATCGTCTCGAGGCTGGCGACGGCGGGCGCGACGGCATTCGGATCGGTGGTCGAGGGGGTATCGGTCACGGGAGCTCCATGGGGCGGCCCGGCCGTGGCAGGGACGGGCGCGGATGGCTGGGCGGCGATGCTAGCAGACGTGAGCCGGCACTCGT
>DATLVO010000078.1:0-5583 GCA_035577485.1 Verrucomicrobiia bacterium | reverse complement strand
GCGCATGGGAGTCGAACCCACCACGCCACGCCAAGCGCAGCGTCACCGGTTTTGAAGACCGGGGGACCCACCGGGACCCCTCCGCTCCCCCGAGCGCGATGGTAGCGCGGGACGTGGACCGGGCCGGTCGCCGGTCCCGGTCCCGCATGCGGGCCCGCAGTCATGCATCCGGCGCATGAACGGACGGTCGGAGGTTCGCCCAGCCACCAGATGCCGCATTCGGTGCATCAATGGAAGGCTGACGGACCCGGATCGGCCCGGGCTCGGTGCTCCGCGGGCGGCTCGGCCGTCGGTTGACGCGCCCGACGCACGAGAGGAGCACCCGCAGGCCGCGGTCGAGAGGGACCACGATCCCCGGACGGGATCACAACTAGACTCCGCCCGTGACCGACGTCCTGCTTCCGCCGTTCCGCCTGACCGAGCTGACGGATTGCGGCGGCTGCGCGGCGAAGCTCGGTGCCGACCTGCTCGCCGACGCCCTGAGCGGGCTGGGTGCCCAGACCGCGCCGGCGGAGCTTCTCGCGGGGCTCGCGCCGGCAGACGACGCAGCCGTCTATCGCGTCAGCGACGAGCTCGCGATCATCGGCACGCTCGACTTCTTCCCACCGCTCGTGGACGACGCGCGGACGTTCGGCGAGATCGCGGCCGCGAACGCGCTGAGCGACGTGTTCGCGATGGGTGGCCGCGTTCTTTTCGCCCTCTCGATCGCGGCATTCCCCGAGGAGCTGCCGCGGGACGTCATGGCGGCGGTGTTCGAGGGCGCGGCGTCCAAGGTCCGTGAGGCCGGCGGAACGCTCGCCGGCGGCCACACGATCCGCGACGCCGAGCCGAAGTACGGACTGGCGGTTATCGGGGCGGCGCATCCCGATCGTCTGCTCCGGAAGGGCGGCGCGCGACCGGGCGACACGCTCCTGCTCACCAAGCGACTCGGGACGGGGCTCCTCGTCAGCGGCCATCGCGAGGGCCGGGCCGGCGAGGGCGAACTCGCCGCTGCGATCGACCAGATGCGGACGCTCAACCGCGCCGCCAGCGATGTCCTGGTCGCGGCCGGCGTCCGCGCTGCGACCGACGTCACGGGTTTTGGGCTCCTCGGCCACGGGCTGGAGATGGCTCGCGGTTCGGAAACGCGGTTCCTCTTCGAGGCCGAGTGCCTGCCGGGCCTCCCTGGAGCCCTGGCCGTCGCGGCGGCCGGCGTCGAGACCGGGGGCGCCGCCCACAACCGCCGGTTCGTCGCATCGGCGCTCGTCGTCGGCGAGGGCGTCCCGTCGGACCTGGTGGCGCTGGCCCACGACCCGCAGACCTCGGGCGGGTTGCTTGCCGCGATCCCCGCGGACCGGCTGGCCGCGGTCGAGTCGGCGCTCGGGGAGGCCGGCGTCGAGCATTGGCGGGTCGGCCGGGTCGAGGAGGGCGCCGGCATCGGTCTGGCGTGATCGTTGCCCTCGTCCCGGCCCATGACGAGGCGCCCCGGGTCGGTGCCGTCGTCTCCGCTGCGCGGGAGCACCTGCCGGTCATCGTCGTGGACGACGGCTCCGCGGACGACACGGCTGCCATGGCCCGCGATGCCGGCGCGACGGTCATCGAGCAGCGCCCGAACCAGGGCAAAGGCGCGGCTTTGCGGACCGGCTTCCGCCGTGCCCTCGACGACGGCGCCGAGGCGATCCTGACGCTCGATGCCGACGGCCAGCACGACCCGTCGGAGATCCCCCGGTTCCTCGCCGCCTGGGCGGCCGACCCGCGGCCGGACCTCGTCATCGGCCGACGGAACTTCCGGTCGATGCCGCCGGCCCGCCGTCTCTCGAACGAGCTCGGGCGGATCGCCTTCTCGTGGGCCGTCGGTCGCTCGATCGCGGACAACCAGTCGGGCTACCGGCTCGTGTCGCGACGCCTGGCCGAGGCGACACTCGCGAGCGACGAGCACGGCTTCGCGTTCGAGGTCGAGCAGATCACGACGTGCATCCGGATGGACGCACCGATGGCCTGGGTCCCGATCCGCACGATCTACGCCGGCGCCCCGTCGCACATCCGCCCGGTCGCCCACCTCCGCGAGTTCATCCGGATCGTCCGCCAGGCCCGCCGCGACGTCCGGCGCCCCTTGCCGTAGGTGTCGGCGGGCTAGCGGATCGAGGCCTGCGGCGCGGCCGGCACGATCTCGACAACGATCCGGTGGGCGTACCCGCCGACGACGTAGACGACGACGAGGATCAAGGCGAGCGCGCTCAGCGTGATCGCAAGCCCGGCGAGCCGGGCTTCCTGGGCACTCGAACGCTGGCGGTGGGCGGGCATCGGCCGCAGCCTAGCAGGCCGATGGGCTCCTGCCCTCGCGACGGCGCTCGGCGCTACACTCGGGCGGTCGTCGTTCCGCAGGAGGCACATCGTGCCGAAGGACTACGTTCGACTGATCCAGCCGCTCGTCCGCGACTCGAAGGGCGCCCCGCTGCGCCCCGCGAGCTGGGACGAGGCCCTCACCCGGGTGGTCGCCGGCTTCCGAGCTGCGAAGGAGCAGCACGGACCCACGACCTTCGGGGTCTTCTCGTGCTCGAAGGCGACCAACGAGGTCAACTTCGCGGCGCAGAAGTTCAGCCGGGCCGTGCTGGGCAGCAACAACATCGACAGCTGCAACCGCACCTGACACGCCCCGAGCGTCGCCGGTCTGGCGACCGTCTTCGGTGCCGGTGGCGGCACAAGCTCATACCGTGAGGTCGAGGACACCGATCTGATCGTCCTCTGGGGCAGCAACGCCCGCGAGACGCATCCGATCTTCTTCCACCACCTCCTCCGCGGCGTCCGCAACGGCGCCCGCCTGTACGCGGTCGACCCGCGCCGGACGAGCAGCGCCGAGTGGGCCGACGTCTGGCTCGGTCTCGACGTCGGCAGCGACATCGCCCTCGCCAACGCGATCGGCCGCGAGATCATCGCCGCGGGGCTCGAGGACAAGACGTTCATCGAGCGGGCGACGAGCGACTACGAGGCCTACCGGGCGAAGGTCGAGAGCTACACGCTCGAGTACGCGGAACGGGAAACCGGTATCCCCGCGGACGCGATCCGGGAGATGGCCCACGCCTTCGCGAAGGCCGACAAGGCGATGATCTGCTGGACCCTCGGGATCACCGAGCACCACAACGCGGTCGACAACGTCCTCGCCCTGATCGACCTCGTCCTCCTCACCGGTCACGTCGGCCGGTACGGCAGCGGCGTCAACCCACTCCGAGGCCAGAACAACGTTCAGGGCGGGGGCGACATGGGCGCCCTCCCGGACCGGCTGCCCGGCTTCCAGCATGTCGAGAACGACGAGCTCCGCGCCAAGTTCGACGAGCGCTGGGGCGTGGCCGTCCCGCCGAAGCGCGGCTGGCACCTCTCGGGGATGTTCGACGCGATGGAGCGCGGCGACTTGACCGCCGTCTACTGCATCGGCGAGAACCCGCTCCAGTCCGAGGCGGACCAGGCCCGGGCGCGGCGGCTGCTCACGGGGCTTGAGTTCCTCGTCGCCCAGGACATCTTCCTGACCGCGACCGCGGAGCTCGCCGACGTTGTCCTGCCGGCGGCCGCGTCCTGGGCAGAGAGCGAGGGCACGGTCACGAACTCCGAGCGCCGCGTCCAGCGCGTCCGCAAGGCGCTCGAGCCGCCCGGCGAAGCGCGCGACGACCTCTGGATCATCGAGGAGATCGCCCGGCGGATGGGCGCCGACTGGGGCTGGCAGACGGCCGAGGATGCGTGGAACGAGCTCCGGGCGCTGTCACCGGTCCATGCCGGGATGTCGTACCGGCGGCTCGAGGAGCTCGGCGGGATCCAGTGGCCGTGCTACGACGAGAACCATCCCGGCGAGCTGTTCCTCCACAGCCGGCTGTGGGAGGATCCGGTGCCGGGCAATCGCGTCCCGTTCGTGGCGGTCGACCACGACCCGCCGGTCGACAAGCTCACCGACGACTACCCGATTCGGCTCACGACGGGGCGCCGGCTCGACTCGTACAACACCGGCGTCCAGACCGGCGGCTACACCTCGCCGCTCCGCCGCGGAGAGTCGCTCGACATCTCGCCCGAGGACGCCGCGACGTACGCGCTTGCGGACGGCGAGCGGGTCCGGGTCGTCTCCCGGCGCGGCCAGGTCGAGGCCCCGATCCGGATCGACGAATCGCTCCGCCCCGGCCTGACGTTCATGACGCTCCACTTCCAGGACGACGTCGCGACGAACCTCCTGACGATCGACGCGACCGACCCGAAGTCCGGCACGGCCGAGTTCAAGGCGACGGCGATCCGGATCGAGAAGCTGGCGTCGCCGGTGGCTGCCGGCTGACGGCTCCTTGGCCGGCGTCCGGAACCTGATCGCCGCCGGCGGCACTCGAGTGCGCTCGGCGGCGTTCGATATCGGACGGAGAAACCGGCGCGGCCTCGCGCGGCCTGGCGCGGCCGACGCGGCCAGCGCGGCGGGCTCACTTGCGGGAGCCGGACGCCGTTCGGCGCCTGCATCGTAGACTCGGCCGATGACCATCCCTGCCCGGATCAGCATCGTCACGATCGGCGTCCGCGACGTCGCCCGGTCCGTGGCGTTCTACGAGGCGCTGGGCTGGCAGCGTTGCGCCTCGTCCATGGACGAGATCGCCTGGTTCCGGACGGCCGACAGCTATCTCGGGATTTTCGGCTGGACGGACCTCGCGGAGGACGCGAATCTCCTCGACGCAACGCGCGGCTCGTTCGGCGGGATCACGCTGGCGATCAACGTCGAGACGGCGGAAGCCGTGGACTCGGCGCTGGCCGAGGCCGTGGCCGCCGGCGGAAGCCTCCTGAAGACCGGCACCGAGCTGCCATTCGGCTACGGCGGCTATTTCGCCGATCCGGATGGTCACCCCTGGGAGGTCTGCTGGAACCGCGACTTCCCGTTCGGACCCGACGGCCGGATCATCATCGACTGACGTGGCAGACCTCCAGCACCAGTCGAGCCGCATCGTCGACCAGCGGGTGGAGGTCGTCCACGACCGCCTCCTGGAGCTCGCCGGCCGTCTGCGCGACGAGCTGCCGCCGATCCAGGCGGGCACGCAGGCGGCCACGCTCCTGGGGGTCGCGGGTCCGCTCGGCGTCGAGATCGCCGATCGGGGTCCTCAGCGGATCGAGCTGAGGACAACCCAGGGACGGATCCGCGGTGACGCCCGCGCGGATCTCAACCCTGTCGATCATGGGCGGACGAACCTCGCGATCGCCGTCGCGATCAAGCCGCAGGGCTTCGCCGCCAATCTGATGCTGGGTGTGGCGCTCCAGACGCGGCCCGAGGTCCAGCGTCAGGTCGTCGACGGCCTCGAACGGGCCCTGGACGATCTCGTCGTCGAGCTCGCCAAGCCCGACACCGAATGGGACGCCGCGACCTGGCAGCCGCCGGGCCTTCCACACTGATAGAGCAGAGAGAGGAGCCGCCATGCCGAGCGCACAGCGAACGATCGTCATCGATCGACCGCCGGACCAGGTCTTCGCCTTCTTCACCGACCCGACCCGGGACCAGTCATGGCGCCCGCACGTCAAGGAGATCGCCCCGGACGGCCCGCCCGGCAAGGGCGCCAAGATCCACCAGGTCGTCGAGGGCCCGATGGGTCGCGG
>DATLVO010000077.1:0-2902 GCA_035577485.1 Verrucomicrobiia bacterium | reverse complement strand
CGAAGGCTCAATCGGCGGAACGAAGATCAGCGATCTGCCGCCCTCATCGTTCGCCTACTGCGAACCCGGCACCGATGCGGTGTCGACGCGCTGCCACTTCCCGATCCGGGGTGCCGACGGCAAGGCCGACGCGGCGCACGTCCGCAACGCCCTCGCGCGGCTCTCCGGCTCCCCCTTCGAGGCGAAGGCGCGGCCGAAGGTGGAAGCCGCCGCGAAGGAGTTGGGCATCGGCGAGGGCAAGGCCGTCGAGCTGAAAGCCGAGCCGATGGAGACATCGAAGCTCGACCGCTGGCTCGCGGGCAAGATTCCGCGGCGCATCCTCGTGGCCCCGTACTTCGGCCCGGCCGATCCGACCAAGTTCGGCTGGCCCGACGACGGCAAGGGCCGCGACGTGGACGGCGAATACTTCCACCCCGAAGACGATCTCGGACCCGCCACGGACTTCTACGGCGCCTACCCGTCCCTCCGCGCGTCGCGCGACCGGCTGGTCGATTGGCACCACACCACGTTCATGTCCGGCTCCCGCAAGGACCCCGTGAACGGCAAGATGAAGGGCGCGATCCTCGGTCATATCGTCCTCGATGAGGATGCCGAGGACGACGGGCTGTGGGCGGACTTCTGGGCCAACGCCGGGGAGGCCCGACGCAGGCTCGTCGCCCAGCTGGAGAAGCGCGGTGCCGCTCTCTTCGGTTCGTCGCAGCCGGTCCAGGGCGCCGTCGCCAAGGGTGACTTCGGCCGGATCGACGTCTGGCCGATCCGCTACCACACGATCACCACGTCGCCGCAGAACACGGCGGCCCTCGTCCCTGCCCTGAAGGCAGCGCTGGCGAGCGATGACCTCGACGAGATTCCGGCGGATGCCGTTAAGGCGTTCCTGACCGGGCTCGAACCGGAGACAGATGATCTCCTGTCGACCTCACCCGATCTGGCGGCGATGGCTTCCGATCTGGTCGGCGAGACAGCGGTGAAGGCTGGCCGGGTGTTGGCAAAGAGCAAAGAGGAGCGACTCCGCGCCGTGCTCGATGAGGCCCTTGCGGCGATCGTCGCCGAGCTGGACTCCATCGTGGCGCGTGATGCCCCTCCCAGTGAGGAAGCAACACCGTGACCGAATACACGCCGGAGCAGATCGACAATCTGACTTCGGCCATCACCAAGCTCGCGGAGGCCAAGGACCGCGCCTACGCCGAGGGGCGAACCCCCGACGCAAAGACGGTCGAAGGCACCAAGGCCGTTGCCGATGACCTCGCCAAGGCGAGCCAGGAGCAGGACGAGGCCAACCGCAAGGCCGTCAAGGCGCAGATCGACGAGCAGGTGAAAGCCGCGTTGGTCGAGCTTCGCAGCCCGTCGATGGCGGCTGCCATCGGGATGGGCAAGGCCGACGTCAAGGCAACCCGCAACCTGCAACTCGTGATCGACGCGCACCCGTTCCTCGCGAAGGCGTACGGATCGGACTACGTGGCGGGCGATCTCATCCGAAGCATCGGCCTGATGCGCTCATCCGATGCCGAGGAGCAGGCGTTCGGCAAGGCCACCCTGCGCGCCCTCGGCGTGCAGCGTGGCGACGTCCCGACCGGCTCGTCCAGCTACACGATGTTCGATGTCGTCGAGGCACCCGGTGGTGTCGGCGGCGCAGAGACCATCAAGGCCACCCTCGGCGCGACGGGCGCCACGGGCGGGTTCGTCCTGCCCAACAACCTCGTCGACACGCTCGCCAAGCCCAAGACCATGGCGGCGATCTACACCGACCTCGTGACCGTCCGCAACGGCGTGAACGTCCGCGGTGTCGACCAGCCGTTCCGCACCGGCGCTCCGGCGCGAGCCCAGTTCCAGGACTGGGGTCAGACGAAGGAGAACGTCAACGAGGCGTACGGCTCGTACACCGCCAACCTCGGCACGATCGCCCGCGTCTACGACATCGGCAAGCAGTACCTCCGCTTCTCGCAGGGATCGGCCGAGGAAGATGTCCTCGACGAACTCGGCAAGGCGTTCCGCCTCGGCGAGAACTTCTACATCATCGCGGGCGCAGGGACCGGCTCCGTCGGCTCCGGCGATCCGACGACCGGCGTCTACACCGCCCTGAACGCCCGACCGGGCTTCAAGACCGCCTTCGGCTCGGCCTCGGTGACCACGGTCGCGGGCTCGTTCGCCTCGGCCTGTGCCACCGCCATGCAGAACATGGCCGGCAACAACCGGGCACCGACGGCCATCGTGGTCGACCACATCACGTACTTCACGTCGATCCGTGAAGGCGCGGACGCGGCCGGCTTCTGGGTCAATCCGGCCGGCGGGCCGACCGGCTTCCAGGTGCTGCCGAACGGGCAGCTCCACTACTGGGGCGTCCCGGTCTTCTGGGACTCGAACCTCGGCACGAACGCCACCACGAAAATCCTGATCGCGGCCCAGTGGGACGCCTTCAAGCTGTACCGTGGGATGGAGTTCCGCGTCGACAGTTCGGATCAGGCCGGTACCCGCTGGGACACCAACCTCGTCGGCTACCGCGGCGAGGAGGAGATCGGCTTCCACGCAGGAACCGGCGTCGAGACCGGCGCAGCGTTCCTCGTCACGGCGGTCATCCCGTAAGGCGGCGGTACCCCTGACCGTCCGCATCACCCCCGTCGGGCTACGGCTCGGCGGGGGACACCAGAAAGGAGCGACATGGCGAAGAAGAAGGACACCGACGAGACGGCCGAGGAAGAGCCGGAGCCGAAGCAGGTCGTGCCGCACAGCGCGGAGGCGCTGGAGCAGTTGACCAAGGACCAGCGCAAGTCGCAGGACGCCTATCGGGATACGGGGCCGAACCTGCCCGGATGAACATCCTCTTGTGTCTGAGCCACGCGATCGAGGAGTACGACCAGCTCCGGCTGCTGTCGTCCCTCGGCTACAACGTGGCCTCGATCGGCGG
>DATLVO010000076.1:0-7054 GCA_035577485.1 Verrucomicrobiia bacterium | reverse complement strand
GTCGAGGCGGCGTCGTCACCCGCCTGGCGCGCCCGAGCGGGTCGCCCTCGGGCGTGCGCCGAGACGATCGCCGTAACGGCCGCGAGTTCGATGACCAGCGGGTCGAACGGGACGAGGACGCTGGCATGGGCCGGGACGGGGCGACCCAGACCCGGCGTGTCGCCCCGGATCGCATCGATCTCGGCCGCGATCTCCTGGGCCTGTTCGGCGAGCGCGGGATCCGCGCGATCCCCGAGCTCGATGAAGACCGCCGCATCTCCGAACGGCACGATGCGCGCGGCCGAACCGGGCGGCGCGGCAGAAGCCGGAGTCCTCACGGGGCGCGGACGTCGATGCCGGCCTCGGCCAGGGCGGCCCGGACGGCCGTCGCCGTCGCGACGGCGGCCGGCGCGTCACCGTGAACGCAGATCGTCTCGGCGGCAATCGCGACGGCTGCGCCGTCCGCGGCCGCCCGCCCATCGCGGGCGATCGTCACGGCCTGGGCCCCGGCGGCCGCAGGCTCGAGGACGGCACCGTCCCGGCGCCGGTCGCGGAGGGTGCCGTCGGGCTCGTAGGCTCGGTCGGCGAAGCCCTCGGCCCGGACGTCGAGGCCGGCTGCCCGGCCCGCCGCGAGCAGCGCCGACCCGGCCAACCCGACGAGAACGAGCCGGCGATCCAGCCGCGCGATCGCACCGGCGATCGTCGCCGCGAGGATCGCGTCCCGGGCGGCCCGGTTGTACAGCGCGCCGTGTGGCTTGACGTGGCGGAGGGCCGCGCCCTGGCTCCGGGCGATCGCCTCGAGCGCTCCGATCTGGGCGATGAGCGACGCCTCGAGGTCGGCCGCGCTCATGTCGATCTCGCGCCGACCGAATCCGGCCAGGTCCGGGTAGCCGGGATGGGCGCCGATCGCGACGCCGTGGGCAACGGCGAGCGCGACCGTCCGCGCCATCGTGGCCGGGTCGCCGGCATGCGCTCCGCAGGCGATGTTGACGCTGCTCACGAGGGGGATCAGCCGCTCGTCGTCGCCCATCGTCCACGGCCCGAACGACTCGCCGACGTCGGCGTTCAGGTCGATCTGTCGTCGGCTGCCGCCGCCCTCCGCGCTCACCACGGCGCGATCCTACCGCCGAACGACGGCCACCCTCCGGTCAGCACGGCCGATGGCGACCGATCGCGACGCTAGCCCCCGAGCAGTCAGGGAGCGGTGCTCCCCTCGGGCGGTGCCGGCGACCCCTCCGCCGCCGACGGCCCGGGGGTGGGCGGCGGCGTCGGTTCCGGGGTCGGCTTTGGCGTCGGTTCCGGGGTCGGTGGCGGGGCCGACGGCTCGATCGACGGCGTAGCCGACGGGGTCGGGACCGGCGTCTTGCACGGCTCGAAGATCACGAACGGCGAGGCCGACGGATCGCTCGACGGGACCGTGAACGAGGGGATCACGCCGCTCGAGTCGGGCGTCGGGACCGGATAGCAGGTGAGCTGCGGGCTGGGCGCGGCGCAGCCATGACCCGCCACGAGCGCGCCCCACGACCGGCCGAACGGCTGGAACAGCGGGTTGTAGAAGTACGCTGTCCGGGTTCGATTGACTCCGCCGCTCGTGCCGGGGCCGCGCTGCGCGCGGGCGATCCAGTCGAGATCGGCGCTCTTCCAGTTCTTGAACTGGCCCTCGTAGATGCCGGGAAGGTCGAGGACGGCTTCGCCGCACGTCCCGACCGGCACGGCGACCTTCGGCTCGGTCCCGACGATGAACCACTCATCGATCGACTGACCGCCCGCGGTGGGCTTCAGCCCCGTGAAGGGGTCGATCTTCGTCCGGGTCAGGCCGTCAGGTGCCTTGAAGTCGTTGATCGACCACTTCTTCGTGGCTTCCTGCATGAAGCCCTGCCAGACGTAGGTCGTGACGTCGATCGAGAAGACTGGCTTCGCAGGCGTGGTGACGACCGAGTTGTCGCTGTTGCCGTTCCACGCGCCGGCTGCGAGCGCGAACTCGCCCGCGTCGCGTCCCTGCTTCGTGGGCGGGGCGATGAAGCCGTAGGCGTTGAGGTCCTTGGCGTCGTTGTTCGTGCCGGTCTTGATCGTCGCCGGTCGGCGCTTGCCGCCCGGGCCGGTGAGCTCGAACTTGCCCCAGAACGGGTTGATGCTCGGATTCGTGTTCCCGCTCAGGATGTCCGTGACGATGAACGCCGCCTGGGGCGTGGCGACCTGGTCGCCGGGCGGCGGCTGGTAGGCCGGGATCACGTCGGTGCCGCTCTGGTCGCGGACCGACAGGATCGCCGTGTGGCCCAGCCTCTTGCCGCCATTGGCGAGCGTGGCGTAGGCGGTCACGAGGTCGACCGGCCGGACCTCCTCGACCCCGAGGGCGATCGACAGCCCGGCCTTCGTCTGCTTGTCGGCGAAGACCATCCCGAAGTCCTGGGCCCGCTGGAAGACGGTGTCGACCTTGTTGATCTGGGCCGTCTTGACCGAGGGGATGTTGAGCGAGAACTGGAGGGCCGTCCGGACCCGCACCGGACCGCGTTCGGTGTTGTCGGCGTCGGACGGCGTGTAGCCCCCGCCGAAGTCGGTCGCCGTGTCCATGAGCATCGAACCGGCGGTGATCGCTCGCGAGTCGATCCCGGTCAGGTAGTTGAACGGCTTGAACGCTGATCCGGGCTGCCGCAGCCCGCTCCCGACGACGTCGAACTTCGCCTGGAACTGGGGGCTGCTCTTGGCCGCGTAATAGTTCGCGCTGCCGACGTAGGCGACCAGCTCGCCGGTCTGGTAGTCGATCGCGACGAGAGCGCCGTTGTGGACGTCCTTGCCCCGCAGGTTCTTGATCCATTGCGGCAGCGCGCCGGGCAGGCCGAGCGACTTGTAGAGGGCAGCCGGGTTCTTGCTGTTCGGGACGATCGCGGCCGCCTGGACCCATTTCTCGGCGATCTTCTGGAGATTGGCGTCCAGGGTGGTCGTGACCCGCAGCCCGCCTGCCTCGAGCTTGGGGCAGGTCGGGACGTCCTGGCCGCAGAGCTTGTCGGCGAGCTCGCTCTGCACGGCCCAGACGAAATGGGGCGCGATCCAGTGGGGGATCGTCTGGGGGCTGACGATGACGGGGTCGTTCTCGGCGGCGATCAGCTGCTCGGGGCTGTACTGGCTGCCGGAGAGGGGCGTCCGTCCCTGGGCGAGCAGCCCGAGGACCTGGTTCCGGCGCTGGACGATCACCGTGTCGTTCGGCACCGTCAGCTGGATCTTGCCGGGGGGACACGTGTCCTCGGGTCCGACGTTCGGATCCAGGCAGCTTTCGACCGCGTTCCGCACGAGGTCGTAGTTCGACGGCGACTTCGGCAGGGCCGCCAGGATGGCTGCCTGGGCCGGAGTCAGCTTGGACAGGTCCGTGATCCCGAAGTAGACCCTCGCCGCGGCCTTCACGCCGTACGCCTGGTTGCCGTAATAGTTCTGGTTGAGGTAGGCGGCGATGATCTTCTGCTTGCCCTCGACGCCCGGGAAGGCCTCGGTGAGGCGGATCGACTGCACGATCTCGAGGATCTTCCGCTCGAACCCGCGGCTGGGATCCTTGACGAGAGCCGGATCGAGCAGCCGCTGGCGAACGAGCTGCTGGGTGATCGTCGACGCGCCCCGGCTGTTGCCGCGCAGGCTGTCGATGCCGGCCGAGACGATCGCCAGGGGATCGAAGCCGGCGTTGTCCCAGAACGTCTTGTCCTCGATCGCGGTCTGGGCGTCGACGACGATCGGCGGGATGTCCTTGAACTCGACGATCTCGCGCTGCTCGCCGCCGAACTGGGCGAGCTCGACCTTGCCCGTCCGATCGTAGATGACGGACCGCACCGAGTACCCGATGTTGTCGAAGTCATGCGGGTCGGGCAGATCCTTCGTCAGGCGCGAGAACGCCGCCACGACGCCGACCGCGGCGAGGAGCGCCAGGACAGCGAACCCCGCCCAGATCGCGAGGGCGATCCAGCCGGCGGTGCTCGGTGAGGTTCGTTCAGGCGCCTCGCGGAACGGTCCGCGATCCGCGCGAGGGGCGTCGTACACGTGTCGCTCCGGGGGCTTGGGGGTGTCGGCGGAAGGATGCCACCGGGACCTGTGCGATGCAGGATTGCAGCCGGGGCGTCGAGGCTACGACGACGTGACAACGCTCGCTGTTGCGCTCCACGCTTCGATCGCCGCGCGCAGCCGGGTCTGGACGGCCGGATCGCGCAGCCCGCCGTTGAGCCGGTCCAGGCCGATCAGGGCGGCGCCCAGGACGGGCGGCGCCGCGAGACGAACGATCCGTGCCTCGGGGATCGTCGCCCGGATCCGATCGGCGAGCCCGGCGTGGAACGCTGCGTCGTCGGTCTTGAAGATGCCGCCTGCGAGGACGACCTCGGGGTCCCGTCGCGTCAGTCCCGTCCGGCGGGCGAGGGCTGCGGCCATCCCGGCAAGCTCGTCGGCCAGGTGGTCGACGATGCCGCGAGCGATCGGATCGCCACCGGCGGCCGTCGCGAAGACCGTCGGGGCGAGATCGCCGATCCGGGCCTCGTCGAGCCGCCCGTCGTAGTAGGCCCGGGTGACGTCGTCGGGACGGCGCAGCCCCACGGCCGCGGGGATCGTCCGCTCGAGCTCCGTGCGGGGCCCACGACCGTCGCGGGCCCGGACCGCCGCGCCCAGCCCCGCCTGCCCGATCGAGGTGCCGCCGCCCCAATCCCCGGAGATGTCGCCGACGCCCGCGAACCGGACCCGCCGGCCGTTCGGGGCGACGGCGGCGCCGTTGATCCCCTGGCCACAGATCAGGGCGATCCCCCAGGGCCGGGTCGAACCTGCCCGGAGGGCGGCGAACGTGTCGTTGAGGACGAGGCTGCTGGCCGTCGGGACCGCGGCATCGAACGCGGCCCGGAGCAGCCGGATGTCGGACGGGTAGTCCGCGCCGGCCAGGCAATAGATCGTCTGGCCGAAGGGGCCGTCGATCGAGGCCCCGCGACGTGAGCTGGCCCCGGCGAGGCGCGAGCCTCCCTCCGCGCGGACCGCGCCGACGAGACCGCTCAGTCGCTCGACGCCAGCGCTCAGCGGCCCGGCCTGATGGGAGATCGTGCCGCCCCGGATCGCGCCGAGGAGCGTGCCGTCGGTCGCCACGAGGGCCACGTCGACCTTCGAGTTGCCGCCGTCCACCGCCAGGATCGGGCCCGAACCGGGCGGCCGCTCGGGGCTCATCGGATCGCCGCCGGGGAGCGGTCGCCGACGAGCTCGTCGATCCGGACGAACCGGGCGCCGAGCCCGCGCAGGCCGTCGATCAGGCCCGGCAACGCGTCGAGCGTCCCGGACGGCCAGGCGTGGAAGAGGACGACGGCGGGATCACCCGCGGCCGGCGTTTCCCGCAGCGCGTCCGCGATGAGCAAGGGTCCGGTTCGCTCCGGCTCCCAGTCCTCGAGGACGACGTCCTGTCCGACGTCGCGATAGCCGAGATCGTCGAGCACCCCGAGGACCCGAGCGTCGTCGGCCCCGGCCGAGAACGGGCACCGGAACCAGGGCTTCGGATCCACGCCCACGACGTCGCCGATCACCCGCTCGGCCGCGCGCACGTCGTTGGCGATCCCCTCGTCGGTGAGGAGCGGCAGTCGAGCGTGGTAGAAGCTGTGGTTGGCGACGAGGTGGCCGTCCCCGGCGACCCGTCGGGCCGTCCCCGGATGGGCCTCGACCCAGCGGCCCTGCAGGAACCACGTCGACGAGACCTGTCGGTCGGCGAGGACGTCGAGGATCGCCTCGGTCACGCCCGGCCGATGCGGGCGGTCCGGATGCTCGGCATCGAACGTCAGGGCCACCCGGAGCCCACCGCCCGACGCGGTCACGGCGCCGAGGGCCGCCGCCGCGCCTACTTCTCGACTCCGCTGATCACGATGCCCCGGGTGAAGAACCGCTGGAAGACCAGGAAGATGAGGATCGGGATGATCATCGTCATCAGCGTTCCTGCCTGGATGAACGCCTGGTTGCGGTAGTGGAGCGTGTTGAAGTGGGCCAGCCCGAGCGCGAGGGGCTGCAGGTCGGGCTTGGTCGAGAGGTAGATCAGCGGGGCGAAGAAGTCGTTCCAGGCATAGACGACGTGGAAGATCGCCACCGCGATGATCGCCGGCCAGGCCTGCGGCACGATCACCGAGATGAGCGTCCGGAAGGGGCCGGCCCCGTCGATCGCCGCCGCCTCGTCCATCTCCCGCGGGATCGTCAGCAGGTACTGGCGGAGCAGGAACACGTCGTAGGCGTTCGCGAAGAACGTGGGCACGAGGAGGGGCAGCCACGTCCCGACCCAGCCGAGCTTCAGGAACACGGTGTACGTCGGGATGATCGTGACCGCGTAGGGCAGGAAGATCGTCGCGATGAGGATCGTGAAGAGCAGGCCCCGGCCGGGGAACCGGAACCGGGCGAACCCGTAGGCAACCAGGGTGCACGAGAGCAACGTGCCGACCATCCCGATCAGGGCGATCGCCACCGTGTTGAAGAGGAGCCTCGGGAAGTCGATCTGGTCCCAGACCGTGGAGTAGTTGTCCCACTCCGGCGAGAACGACCACGATCGGCTCAGGTTCCGCCACGAGCCCTGCCAGGTGATCAGGCCGGCGGCCGCGTTCCCGGGATCGACGAACTTGCTCGACTCACGGCCTTTCGTGACGAGGGCGAGCGATTTCGTCGTGCCGTCGATCGGGACGTCGTAGACGTCGTAGGTCTTGCCCTGGTACGCGAACGTGGCGTGGACCGCCGGGTAGGCCGGCGCATCGAGCTGTCCGACCTGCTCGGGCGTCTTGAGCGAGACGAAGACCGCCCGCACGAGCGGGGACAGGAACGCCGCCAGGACGACGACGACGATGAACGTGAAGAGGAAGGACTTGCCCGCCTCCTTCGGCTTGATCCGGCGACGCGGGAGCCGTCCGCGCGGGGTCGACACCGAGCTCGCGAGCGTCCCCAGCTCGTCGTGGGCGTCCTGCCGGAAGATCGCCGCCACTACCGCTCGCCCGCGTAGTAGACCCAGCGCCGCGAGGTCCGGAACACGACGAGCGTGATCGCGAGGGTGATCCCGAACAAGAGCCAGGCGAGGGTCGCGCCGTACGAGAAGTTCTGGAAG
>DATLVO010000075.1:0-2444 GCA_035577485.1 Verrucomicrobiia bacterium | reverse complement strand
TTGCCGTACCAGCGCGACACGCGATCGAGGACGATCGGCGCCGAGACGGCGGGCGCGGCCGTCGCGATCGGCGGTGGAGCGACGGCGATCGGTGCCGGTTCTCCGGCCGTGCCCGGCACGAGACCGGCCGTGCCCGTCGCTCCGGTCGTCAGCCCGGCCGGACCAGGCGGGTCGATGAGGTCGGTCATGTTGTGATCCGGACGAAGCGGCGAACGACGACGGCGACCGACACGACGATCCCCGCGACCGCCGCGACGAGGAACGTCCACACCGGCAGGTCGAAGAAGAAGAGGTCCTCGGGCAGCGACTTGCCGAACAGCAGGGCGTTCGTCCCGTCCAGGACCGTGCCCTGGCTGAGCAGCACGAGCCAGTTGCCGATCGCGCTCGACCCGAGCTGGATCACGATGCCGGCGACGATCCCCGGCACGACGAACAGGGCGATGATCCCCGCGGTGGCGTAGGCCCGCCGCGGCGTGAACGCCGAGACCGCCATCGCCAGCCCGCCGAGCAGGCCGGCGGTGATCAGTGCCTGGCCGACGATCGCCGGGATCTTCGTGGCATCCTCCCCGAAGGCCGCAGCGATGTCGGTCGAGATCAGCACCCGGCCGATGAACAGGATCAGCTGGGGCACGAGCAGCATCACGAGCAGCGCCAGGGCGAAGCCCACGAGCCGGGCGAGGGCGTAGTCCGATCGGCGGAGCGCCCGGGCGAAGTACAGGGCGAGGACGCCATTCCGCTGGTCCCGGCTGAACAGCTCGGGCGCCTGGGCTGCGCAGAACAGCAGGATGATCACGCCGATCGAGTTGAAGTAGGTGTCGAAGCTGATCGGCGTCGCCTGCTCGAACTGGCGTTGCGCGCCGAGCCGCGCGGCGATCGTCAGGACGCCGACAATGACGACCGCCGGCAGGATCGCGATGGCGCCGAGCGCGATCGGAGCAACCTTCGCCCGCCCGCCCCGGCCGAGCCCGTAGGCGCTGCGGAAGCTGTCGACGACGAGCGATCGGATCGCGTACGTCCGTCCGAGCCGTGGACCTTCATACCGGCGATAGCCGAGGTCGTAGATGCTGCCGGCTCTCGAGGGAGCGGCCGCGCCGGGAACGGCCGCGGGGCCCGGACCGGTCATGACGGGGGTGCCGCCGGCGGGACTGCCGGAGCCTCCGCGTGGGAGGGCGTCGAGACGGTGACCGGAGCCGATCCTGCCGGGTCGTCCCGGAACAGGTCCTCGAGGCGGTGACGCCGCTGCTCGATCCGGATCAGCGGCAGGCCGAGGTCGACGACCGTGTCCCGGACGATGTCGAACGGGCGCTCGTCGGTCAGGTCGATCAGCACTGCGGCGCCGTCGACGATCGCCGTCAGCCCGCGCCCGATGAGCCGCTCCGCGAGGGCGGCCTGGCCTTCCTCGACCTCGACCGACAGCGTCCCCGTCCGCTCGGTGAACGACCCGAGCGGAGCCGACCGCAGGAGCTTCCCACCCTCGATCGCGACGAGGTGGTCGCAGACCCGCTCGATCTCGCCGAGGAGATGCGACGCGACGATCACCGCGATCCCGAACTCGGTCCCGGTCCGACGGATCAGGAGGAGCATCTCATCGCGGCCGGCCGGATCGAGGCCGTTCGT
Organism: Verrucomicrobiia bacterium; assembly: GCA_035577485.1. Taxonomy (GTDB): domain Bacteria; phylum Chloroflexota; class Limnocylindria; order Limnocylindrales; family CSP1-4; genus CF-46. Next base: position 827 of record DATLVO010000075.1, on the reverse strand, counting down.
GGGTTCGTCGAGGAGGAGCAGCCGTGGGTCGTGGACGAGCGCCTGCGCGAGCTTGACCCGCTGCTTCATGCCCGTGGAATAGCCGCCGATCGCCCGGTATCGCTCTTCGTACAGGCCAACGTGCCGCAGGACCTCGGCGGTCCGCTCGCGGGCGGCGGTCCGGGGCAGGCCCGACATCGTCGCCAGGTGCGAGACGACGTCGGTCGCGGACATGTCGGGCGGCAGGCAGTCGTGCTCGGGCATATAGCCGACGCGCTCGCGGATCGCGATGCCGTCGCGGGCGACGTCGAGGTCGAAGACGGTCGCCCTGCCCGACGTCGAGCCGATCAGGCCGAGCAGGATCTTGAGGAGCGTGCTCTTGCCGGCGCCGTTCGAGCCGACGAGCCCGACGATGCCCGGCTCGATGTCGACAGTCAGCCCGTCGAGGGCGGTGATGCCGCCGTACCGCTTCGTCAGTCCGGCGATCGAGATCAGGCTCACCGGACCAAGGGTACCGTGCCCGGGTCTCGCCGACGCCTTGCCACCCCGCTCGAGCCTCTCGACGGATGGTCTGGCCCGCCGCGGGATCCGCCTCTTGACATTGAAGTCGACTTCAAGGCGTAGGCTCGCCGGCATGGACACCCTGACCATCACCGAGCTCGCCCGGACGGCGGGCGTTCCCTCGAGCACGCTTCGGTACTACGACCGGATCGGCATCCTCCGAAGCGCCGGCCGCGCCGAGAACGGTTACCGCCGCTACGACGACCGCAGCGTCGCCCGGCTGGCGTTCATCGGGCGGGCGAAGCGTCTTGGGCTCGACCTCGACGCGATCGCGATCCTGGTCCGCC
>DATLVO010000074.1:0-2091 GCA_035577485.1 Verrucomicrobiia bacterium | reverse complement strand
CGGTCGGCCGCCGGATCGTGCCAGCCCGACCACAGCCCGGCCAGCGCCAGCGGCCGGCCGTCGGAACGGGCGATCAGGTAGGGCTGCCGGCGGGAGCCCACCCGCTGCCACTCGTAGAACCCGTCGACCGGGACGAGACAGCGTTTCCGGCGGAGGGCGTCCCGGAACGCCGGGCTCGCCGTCAGGGTCTCCGCGCGTGCGTTGAACATCCGCGACCCGACCTTCGACGTGTCCGCCCAGTGCGGGATCAGCCCCCAGCGATAGGCCGTGATCGCACGGCGCTCCTCGCGCTGGACGACGACGAGGGCGTCATCGGTGGGCGCCACGTTGAACCGCGGGCCGAGCTCGTCGACGAGCGGCTCCGCGGCGAAGATCTCGGCCAGCTCCGAGGCGGGCCGCTGCTGGCTGAACCGTCCGCACATTGCCGGCAAGTCTAGACGCGTCTCCTGTATCGTCGGCCGCATGGATCAGCCTCCCGAGCCGCGGCCGGCGGACGACCGTCAGCCACCGGTCGATCGCCGCGCGACGGGTCCGTTGAGCCGGGAGGCCGCGGCGTCGCTGCTCGACCAGGGCGCGGCCCTCATCGAGGGCGGCGAGTACCCGGAGGCCGTCGCGACCTATCAGCGCATCGTCGGGTTCGACGACCCGGAGGTGACCGCGGCCGCGCTCCTCGGCATGGCCCAGGCCCGCTACCGGATGGACGACGAGGCCGGGGCAGTGGGGACGTGGGAGGCGATCCTCGAGCTCCCCGAGACGACATCGACCTACCACGCCTGGCGGAACGTCGCGGCGGGCCGCGTCCGGGACGGCGACCTGAACGGCGCGATCGGTGCGTACCGCGAAGCCGACCGACGCGCTCCGGCCGAGGACAAGGCCGAGATCGCCAACCGACTCGGCTGGCTGGCGAAGGAGACGGGCAACGTCCGGGCGTCGCGACGGTACTTCGCCCGCGGGCGCGGAAGCGTCCTGCCCGTGGCGACGTACGCGATCCTCGGGATCACGATCGCGGTCTCGCTCGCGGCGATGCTGGCCAGCGACGGGCAGCGGATCTTCGACCTGCTCCAGCTGGACAAGTCGGCGGTGGCCTCGGGGGAGATCTGGCGGCTCTTCACCGTGACCCTCCTCCACGATCCGGGCCCGATCGCCCCGTTCTCGCTGCATCTCCTCTTCAACATGTACGCGCTGTACCTTGCCGGCCCGATCGTCGAGCGGCTCTACGGCTCGGCCCGGATGGCGGTCTTCTACCTGGTCTGCGCGCTGGGCGGGTCGCTCGGCAGCTTCGCGCTTGGAAGCGCCCCTGCATCGATCGGCGCGTCGGGAGCGATCTTCGGCCTCTTCGGCATTCTGCTGATCGCGACGCGGACCCATCACCCGGCGCTCGACCGGTCGTCCCGGAACTTCATCGGGCAGCTCGGCGGGATCCTCCTGCTCAACATCCTGATCGGGCTGTCGGCGGCCGGCTACATCGACAACTTCGCCCATGCCGGCGGCTTCGTGACCGGCGCGCTCCTGGGGCTCGCTTTCGTGCCGGGCAAGGTCACGACGATCCGGTCGATGTGGCAGTCGGGGGCATCCGGGACCCTCGCGACCGGGTTCATCGGCAGCCCGTTCGGGCGCCTCGCGTCCCTGTTCACCCTCGCGGGGCTGATGGCGATCGCGGTCTTTGTCGGGGTCCAGCGCTGGGGCTGACGATCGTCGGCGCGGTCGCCGGGAACGGCGTCAGGCGCTCGGGGGTCGGACCGGAAGGACGACGCTGACCCGCGCCCCGCGCGGCACGAGGTTCTCGGCGACCGCCGCGCCGCCGTGGGCCCGGGCGAGCTCGCGCACGATCGAGAGCCCGAGACCGGAGCCCGACCCGGTGCGCGACGCGTCGCCGCGGTAGAACCGCTCGAACGCCCGATCCGTGCCGCCCGGCGGAAAGCCCGGACCGTCGTCGACGACGGCGAACGCGATCGCCGGACCGGGAACGCCGGCCGCACCGTCCACCCGGCGGGCCTCGAGGCGGATCGCTCCGCCCGTGGTAGTCACCGCCAGGGCGTTGTCGACGAGGTTGCCCAGGATGCGGTCGAGTGCGAGCCGATCGGCGGCCAG
>DATLVO010000073.1:0-12225 GCA_035577485.1 Verrucomicrobiia bacterium | reverse complement strand
AACTGCCCGGGCTCGGTCGTCCACTACCTGGACGAAGGATGACGTTCGAGGAGTCCGCGGTTCCCATCGGCCGACTCGATGACGTGCTTCGCGAGCACGGCCTCGACGGCCTCCCCGAGGAGCCGTTCCCGAACGACGGCTGGTCCGGCGCGTCCCTGACCCGCCTGCAACGCGGGGGCGGCGATCGCTTCATCCTCAAGCGTGACTCCCTGGCCCGCGACTGGATCGCCAAGGCCACGAACGACGGCCCGATCCTCCGGGAAGCCTGGTTCGCGAACCGATGTCGGATCCTCGACCCGCGGACTGGCGGAGCCCTGCGCGCGTCCTACCTCGGCGCGGGCAAGGACGGCGAGGCATTCGCGCTGTTGATGCCCGACCTGACGGGCGTCCTGTTCGACTGGGAGAAGCCGATCTCGGTCGAGGCCCTGGACCGCGTCCTCGAAGGGATGGCCCGGCTCCATGCGCCGTCGTGGTCGGACTCGGCCTCGGCCGACGGGCCCTGGTGTCCGATCCGGGAGCGGATCACCCTCATCTGTCGTTCGTCGCTCGAACGACCAGGGCCCGCCCGCGACGCCGTGGCGGACCGGATCCTCCCCGGTTGGGACGCCTTCGATCGATTGGCGTCGGGATCGGCCCGCGACCTCGTTGCGATGCTCGGCGACAACCCTCGACCACTGGTCGACGTCCTGGAGGCTCAGCCGCGCACACTGATCCACGGGGACCTGAAGCTCGCGAACGTCGGGATCGCCGCCGACGGCGCGGTCGAGACGATCGACTGGCAGATGGTGAGCATCGCCCCGATCGCGATCGAGATCGGCTGGTTCCTGGTCGCCAATGTCGCGTCCCTGCCGGTCGAGCCAAACGAGGTGATCCGTCGATATCGAACCCACCTCGCGAAGGGCGATCTCGATCCGGACGACGGCTGGCTTCGCGGCAACGCCTTCGAGGACGACGGGGTGGATGCCGCGGTCCTCGTCGGTCTCCTCCTGCGCGGCTGGCGGAAGGGACTTGATGCCGACGCTGGGATCACGCTCGGCTCGGGCGTCACGGCACGCGACGATCTGGCGTGGTGGTGCGCCCGGGCCGTCGAGGCCGCCGACCGGATTCTCTGACCGCTCGTTGCACTGCGTGCATGGATCAGCGGTCGCAGCGGCCCGATCGCCGCGGGACCGGGCGGAAATCGTGCGTCGAATGCAACGCGGTGACGTCCACCTGTCGATCTTGTGCGTAACGCGCAACCATCCGGTCGGCGGCGTGGCCCGATCGGTCGATCCATGCACCCGGTGCAATGGCGCCCGCCCGGATTGCACGCGGTGCACGTTTCTCGACGGGCGCCGGGGTCAGCTCGGGGCGGCGAGATCCCGGCGGGGAAAGACGATCAGGGCGGTCGCGATCGCGACCGCGGCCACCGCCGCCAGCAGCCCGAACCCGAGCACGTCGACCGTGCCGTTGAGGACGTCGCGCGCCGTGAGGTGGTGGAACAGCGAGTATGGCTGGAGGCCCTTCGCGTCGGGCCAGAGCGATCCGAGGATGTCGAGGAAATACGACACGATCGTGATCGCGACGGTGATCCCCAGCGCGGGCGTCAGCCGGTCGAACGACACCGACGCGGCGAGGCCGATCGCGGCGATCGCGGACCACAGGAGCATGCCGTTGAGCCAGAGCATCGGCAGGCGCTCGACCCGGAGGTCCCCGATCACGCCGACGATCGTCGCGCCGATGACGGTCCCGATCGATGCCGACGCGAGGACGATCCCGATGAAGAGCAGCGTCGCCACCAGGAGCGTCACGTAGACCCGGCGCCGGGACAGGGGCCGCGCGAGGAGGACCTCGAGCGTCCCGCGCTGGCGCTCGCCGGCCACCGCCGACGTCGTGAAGCCCACCGCGAAGATGGCGAGCAGGATGATCGCGATCGGATGGACGTAGCCGAGCGCGATCGCGCCGCCGAGGCTGAAGACGTCGCCGCCGCCGAAGTCGGTGAGCTGCTTGGGGATGATCCCGGAGTCGACGAGGGCCTTCATCTGCGACCCGAACGACTGGTAGATCACCGGCAACAGCGAGCTCCACGCGGCCATTGCGACGCAGATGATCAGCAGCTTCGTCCGCTGCGTGCGCCAGGTGTGGAGGAACAGCGTCCGGCTCATGGAGCGGCCGTCGTCGTGAGCGGAGCGGTCGGTTCGGCCGGGGGTGCCTCGGGCGGTTCGGCCGGGGATGCCTCGGGCGGCGACGGTGCGTGGGTCTGCCCGGCGTCGCCGTCGTCCACGCCACCGTCCGGCTCTGCGTCCTCGTACAGCTCGAGGAACGCCTCCTCGAGGTGCGCCGGCTCGATCGTGAGGTCGGTCACGCGATGACCGGCGATGGCGGCGAGGAACGGCCCGACGTCCCCGTCGAGCTGGCAGGCGATCCGGCCGTCGGCGAGGACCGTGACCCCGCTGACCCCGGGCACGTCGTCGAGACGCGGCGGGTCCCCGCTCACGCGCAATTCCACGTTCCGCTTCCGCCGCTCCAGGAGCCGGGCGACGTCCTCGAGGGCGACGAGCTGGCCGCGCCGCACGATCGCCACCCGGTCGCAGACCCGCTCCACCTCGGACAGGATGTGGGACGAGAAGAAGATCGTCCGGCCGGCGGCCCGGAGGTCGTCGAGGATCCCGTAGAAGGCGCGCTGCATCAGCGGGTCGAGGCCCTCGGTCGGCTCGTCGAGGATCGCCAGCTCGGGGTCATGCTGGAGGGCCTGGACGATCCCGATCTTCTGGCGCATGCCCCGCGAGTAGTCGCGGACCTGGCGGCGGAGCGTCCGAGCGGAGAGCTCCAGCCGATCGAGCAGCTCGGCGCGCCGGACCGACGGCCGGCCGGTCAGGTCGCCGAGGTAGTCGAGCAGCCGCTCCCCGGTGAGCGAGTCGTACAGCGCGATCCCGCCGGGCAGGTAGCCCACCCGTCGCCGGATCTCGACACTGTCCCGCACGATGTCGAGTCCGAAGACCGACCCCGAGCCCGCCGTCGGATGGAGATACCCGAGGAGGAGCCGGATCGTCGTCGACTTGCCCGCGCCGTTCGGCCCGAGGAACCCGAAGATCTCGCCCTCGTGCACGGCGATCGAGAGGTTCGCCAGGGCGCGAACCACACCGGCCGGCTTGTGGCCCGGTGGGTGGATCGGCGGCTCGCGATGGCCGTAGTGCTTCGTGAGCCCGGTCGTGGTGAGGGCGTCCATCGAGCTGAAGGCTACCGCGCCGATCGTCGATGCAACGGGCCCCCGCGCATCGCGCCGGGTGCATCGCCCCGGACGGCAGCGCGACGCCTAGACTCGGACCGTCGCCGATGCCGTCACGAGGAGCCGTCACCGATGCCGAAGGTCGTTCCCCATGGACCCGGGCTCGAGCCCGGCCCGCTCCCCTTCTCGCCGATCGTCGAGGCCAACGGCTTCGTGTTCCTGGGCGGCCAGATCGGCGATGCGCCAGGGTCGCACGGGCCCGTCCCGGGCGGCATCGAGGCCGAGACGCGGGCGATGCTCGACAACGTCGGCCGGCTGCTCCGCCTCGCCGGCCTCGACTACGCGGACGTCGTCAAGTGCACGGTCTACATGACCGACTTCGACGAGTTCGCGGCGATGAACGCGATCTACCGCGAGTACTTCCCGTCGGACCCGCCGACGCGCGCAACGGTCGAGGTGCGGCGGCTGGCCGTCGACGCGCGGATCGAGATCGAGGTCCTCGCGACGCGCTGAGGGCGCGGAAAACGCCCGCCCCGGCGCAGCCGGGGCGGGCGCCGGGACGGCAGACGGAACGCGTTCGGGCCCAGATCAGGTGCCGACGATGATCTCGTCGATCGCCACCGGTCGGCCGCTGCTCGTGACCACGATCTTCATCGTGTGCTTCCCGCCGCTCGGGAATGCCTTTGCGTACAGCAGCGCCCGCGCCCGGAACGTCGAGCGTCGGAGATCGATGGTCGCGACCGCTCTGCCGTCGATGAAGATCCTGGCCCTGCCGCGGGTCGGTCCCACCGGGCCGATCCAGGCGATCCCCTTGCCGGTGAACGTGATCGTCGCGGAGGCGCCGGTCGCCTTCGCGTAGCGGACGTGATCGCCGGCATAACCGGAGAACGTCGCCGTCGACCAGGTCATGCGGTACGCGATCTGGCTCGACCGCTCACCGAGGCGGGTGTCGCGGCTGTCGATCCAGCTCGTGGACGAGGACGAAGACGAGGACGTGCTCGTGCCAGACCCCGCGATGTCGCTCGAGCTGCCCATGATCGTCATCACGCGGCTCACGTAGGTCCGCGAGAACGAGGACCAGAGGGCCGGGTTGCGCTCGGACGAGCCCGTCAGCCACCAATGGGCGACCGTCGGCCACGCGTCCAGCCAGTTGTAGAGGGCCGTCACCTTGCGGTGGGCGACGATCTCCTGGTTCGTCGGCGTCTGGGGCGCGGTCGAGCTGCCGAGATAGACCTTCGCCCACGCCGCCCAGTTCGACGGCAGGATCTGGTACTTGCCATAGGCGCCGCTCGTCGCGTTGCGGGCCGTGTAGTTGCCGCCGGATTCGACCTCGCCGAGCGCGTAGAGGAACCGTTCGAGGCCCGGTGGCGCCGTCGCCTGGACGACCGATGGCGTGATCGACACGAGAACGCCCGCGACGACGAGGGCCGCGGAGACCGCGCGGAGGCGGCCGGCCACGTCTGGCAATGGAGCTCCTTCCTACCGGGACGGCGCGGTGAGCGCGCCGAGCGATCGGACGGCGGGTCGGATGAGCCGCGTGCGCTGTGGGTCGTGTGCGCGCGCCGCGGGCGAGCGATCCGGCCGCGTCTTCGGTTGGCCGCTGCGGCTTCCGTCCGCATCGGCTCCTGGGGGTCCGGCCAAGAATACGGGCCGTGTCCATACCAGGCCGTTTGCGAGGACTTCACGACCCCTTGCGGCGAGTCGGTCGACGGGCCGGCGTCAGGCGTGCCGCAGCAGGAAGGCCGCCGTCCGATCCAGGGCGTCGTCGAGGACCGGCTTCATCGTGTGGCCGAGACCGGGATACGTGTGCAGCTCCGCGTCGCGCAGGAGCGGGACGGCCGCGCGGAGGAGCTCGATCCGGGCGAAGGGATCGGCTTCACCGGACAGGAGCAGGACCGGACACCGGATCTCCGGCCAGTGGACGGTCCGCTCGGTCGCCTTCTCCGGTCGACCCGGCGGGTGGAGCGGGTAGCTGAAGAAGACGAGCGCCGCGTAGTCGGTGTCGGGCTCCGCCGCGGCCAGGCTCGCGACCCGGCCGCCGTACGACTGGCCGCCGACCGCGATCGGCACGCCGTCGGGGCCGGCTCGGTCGGGCACGATCGTCCGGAAAACGGCGATCGCGTCCTCGGCCTTGCGGACCGGCAGGTCGATCGCCCGGGCGTCGATGCCTCGAGCCACCAGCCCCCGGACATGCGCGGTCATGCTCGCGGCGGAGCCGCTGGCTCCGTGGCCGACGTAGAATCGGATCGCCATCCGCGTCAGGGTACCCGCGGCCGATCCCGACGATCACCCCGGCCACGACGCCATCTCCTTGACCCGATCGGATGGCGAACGTGGGCCGGTCGGGCCATGGTCGGTGCACCGCCGCACCGTCATCGTGAGCCGGCCGCAGAGGAGCCGCATGCCCGCGATCCCGTCCCGCCGCCCATCCCCGCGGATCGTCCGCCCGGGCCGGCGCGTGCGCACGGTCCTCGCCGCCGTCCTCGTGGCGTGGTCCGGGCTGGGCGTCGCGCCGGGCGCCGTTGCCGCGGCCGGGGCCACGGGCTCGTGGGTCCCCGGGCCGTTGAGTCCGACCCCGGACTTCACGTTCTACGGCCGCGGGTACGGCCACGGCGTCGGGATGTCGCAGTACGGCGCGCGTGGCCGGGCCCTCGCGGGCCAGCTCGCCCCGGCGATCCTCGCCCACTACTACGCGGGCACGACGCCGGGCTCGCGCTCGCCGACCACGATCGTGCGGGTCCTCGTGCTGAGCGGGTTCGCGGCCACGACCGCCAAGCCGGCGACGATCGTCGGACGCGGCGGCACCTGGACGATCGACGGAATCGCCAAGACGTTCCCCGCCAACTCGAAGCTGACGTTGGCCCCGGCTGCGCCCGGGGCGACGAGCTGGACGATCGCCGTCCTCTCGTCGACGGGCGCGACCCTCGATACCGGAACGGTGTCCACGGTCCTGGTCGTCCGGCCCGCAGCGGCCGCGACCCTTCTCCAGCTCGCCTCGAAGGCGACGACCTCGAACGTATACCGGGGCTACCTGCGGGTCCGCCTGACGACGACGGCCATGGTCATCAACCACATCGGAGTCGATTCCTACCTCCGTGGCGTGGTGCCGCTCGAGATGCCGGCCAGCTGGCCGGCCGAGGCGCTGAAGGCGCAGGCGATCGCCGCCCGCTCGTATGCGCTGAGCCACATCCACCCGTCGACGGGGACATACGACCTGTATGACGACACCCGCTCGCAGGTCTACCGAGGCCAGAAGGCCGAGAACGCCCTGACCGATGCCGCCGTCACCGCGACGAATGGCTCGGTGCTCCTGAGCGGAACGGCCGTCGCGAACGCGTTGTTCCACTCGGCCGACGGCGGCTGGACCGAGAACAACGAGAACGTCTTCGTGAGCGCCACGGGCGGAATCGTCGCGGGACCGGTCTCGTACCTGCGGGGGTCGAGCGATCGAGCGCCCGACGGGACCTCGTACGACAAGGCATCGCCCTACGCGACCTGGCAGACCGCGACCTACACGCCGGCCGCCCTTTCGGCGATCCTCGCGAAGGACACCCGGACGAACGTCGGGACGCTGATCAGCCTCGATCTCTCGCGACGCGGCGTCTCGGGGCGCCTGATCAGCGTGACGATCGTCGGCAGCCTCGGCTCGAAGACGGTGTCCGGCAATGTCTTCCAGGCGGTATTCAACGCCGGTCGCCCGACGACTGATCCCCAGATCCGCGGAACGCTCTTCGACGTGAAGCCGATCCCCTGACCGGTCGCCGCCGGGCAGATCCCTGGGCAGATCCCCGGGCGGATCGCCCGCCGGATCGCTATCGTGCGGCTCGATGGACGCGACGTTCGACCCAACCCTGGCACGCTGCTGGTGGTCGGGCGCGGCCGGCGACCGGGTCGATCCGCTGATGGTGGCGTACCACGATGAGGAGTGGGGCACGCCCTGCCACGACGACGTCGAGCTGTTCGAGCGGCTGGCGCTCGAGTCCTTCCAGGCCGGGCTGTCCTGGTCGACGATCCTGCGGAAGCGGGAGGCGTTCCGGACCGCCTTCCGCGGGTTCGATCCGGCCGTCGTCGCACGGCTCGACGACGCCGACCGCGAGCGCCTGATGGCCGACGCCTCGATCGTTCGGAATCGGGCGAAAATCGACGCCACGATCGCCAATGCAGCGGCATGGCTGGCGATCGCCGCCGAGTTCGGATCGGTGGACGCCTACCTGACGACGATGATCCCGCCGCCACCGGCCCGGATGCCGCGGGGCGCGACGACGGCCGACCTACCGGCTCGCACCGATGCATCCGATCGCCTGTCGGCCGACCTCCGTCGGCGCGGCTTCCGATTCGTCGGCTCGACGATCGTGTACTCGTTCGTCCAGAGCGTCGGGCTCGTGGACGACCATCTGCCGGGGTGCTTCCGGTACTCGGGCTGAGAGGTGGGCACGGCGCCCGAGGCCGATTGGTCGGACACACCCCATCCGAAGTTGATGCGTTTCTCTGCATGCGATGCGTGTTTCCGCATCGCGATGGTGGTCGGGGTTGGCGGCCCGGGTGGTTGGCCGCCGGCGAACGACGGCACAGCCTGGTCGCCGAATCGGAAGAGCCAGCGACCGTGTGACACGCTAGCTGTCACAGCGGTCCGCGAGGCTCCGGCCATGAACATCATCGAATGCCCCTGGTGCGAAGCGGAGCTGGCCCTCGAGACGCTCGTCGAGACGAGCGTGGACTGCCCGGACTGCCGGGTCACGGTCGACTTCGCCCCGGACCCCGCGCCGATCGCCGTCGCCGCCTGATCGTCGTCGCGAGACGCGGCCTGACGCCCTCCGCCATCGCCCGAGTTGCGATACTGGCGCCCCGGGCGGTGGGCCCGCCAAGCGGAGGATCGGATGGACGCGCGGAAATATCTCGCCGAGGTGATCGGCACCTTCATCCTGGTCGTCGTCGGGTCGATGTCGATCGTGGCGGCGAACGCGATGCAGGTGTCGGTGCTCCTCGTCGCGCCATTCGGGTTCGGGTTCGGGCTGGTTGCGGCGATCCAGGCGACCGGACACGTGTCGGGCGGCCACTACAACCCGGCCGTCACCTTCGGCGCGTTCCTCGATCGGCGGATCGATGCGATGAACGCGGCCGGGTACGTCGTGGCCCAGGTCGTCGGGGCGATCGCCGCATCGGCGGTCGTGCTCCTGTTCTCGGACCAGGCCGCCGTCCGGAGAACGGCCAACACCTTTGCCGACGGCAAGACGGCTGTCGCGATCGCGACGGAGATCCTTCTCACGGCGATCTTCCTGCTCGTGATCCTCACGGTGACGAAGCGTGCGCCGTCCCAGGCCTCGTTCGCGATCCCCCTGACGCTCGTGATGATCCACTTCGCCGGGATCCCGTTCAGCGGCGCGTCCGTGAACCCGGCGCGATCGCTGGCACCGGCCCTCGTCGGTGGGGCGCTGGACGCAAGCATCCTCGTCTACTTCGTGGGCCCGCTGGTCGGCGCGGCGATCGGCTGGGCCGTGTATCGAGCCCTCGACGACGGGAGCGTCCTCGACTGAGGGCCGAGCCTGCCGATCGATCCGTCACGCCATCGCAACCAGGACGCGCGACCACGCGAGTGCATCCGGGATGCGGCAGCACGCAGCATCCGCGCATGGATGGATCCATGCTCCAACCGCTCGGGCTCATCGCCCTGATGGTCGCGATGGTCGTCACCCTGTACGAGATGGGGGCATCACTCCGCCCCGCGGTGTGCTCCGAGTGCCCGCATTGCCGGCAGCGCGCCGAGGAAGACGCGGTCCGTCAGGAACGGCTCTCTCGCGAGTACGCCCGCCGGAACGGTATCGACGTCGACGACGACGACGAACGCCGCATCGGCTGACGACCGTCGAGGATTTCGCCCCTGCCGGGCTCGAGCTCGACTCGCTGAACCCCGGGGCGTTCAGGCGGCCGGGTCGGTGAAGCGGCGCGTGCCGCCCATCGCCGGCCAGACCCGCGCCTGCGCGTTCTTGAGGAGCTGGCGGATGTGGTTCCGGTCGTGGAAGACCCATTCCTGCAGCAGGTCCGAGATCGTCACGACACCGACGGTTGCGTGGACCGCGTGGCGGCCGAGCTCGCCGAGACCAAGGGACCGAACGAGGACGATCCCCGCTCGGCGGCCGTTCCGGAACTCCTCGATCACGTCCGCGACCGGGCGCTCCCAGTCGCGTCGGGCGGCGGCCACCGCGAGTTGATCCCAGCCCTCCTCGGCGACGCCGTCGGCCACGCGAATCCGCTCGATCCGGCCCGCGAACCCACGCCGATCCGCCTCGATCAGGTGACCGACGCACTCGTTCGCCGACCACTCACCCGGAGCCGGTCGCCAGCCTGCCAGCTCATCGCCGAGCGCCTGGAGCTCCGCGATCACGTGCGTCTCGGCGGCTTCCAGGAGCGTCGCGACCCGATCCGGCGCCAACGGCGATCGCGACGCGGCATCCGCCCCACGACCGACGCTGGTCGGATCGAAGGCCATCAGGCGGGTCGCGAGACCGATGCCGGGGCCGGCGCCACGACCCCTGCCCCACCCGCGGCCGCCTCGGTCCGAGGCGGGAGCACCGGCAGCGAGCGGCCGCCCTCGGCCAGCCAGCACGCCGCCTGCTGACCGGGTCCGACGTCGAACAACGGCGGTTCGTCGACCCGGCAGCGGTCGAACGCGTACGGACAGCGCGGATGGAAGCGGCAGCCCGTCGGGACGTGAGCGGCGTCCGGGGTCTCTCCGACGAGGATCGTCCGCTTGGCTCGCTCGCCCGCTGTCGGCGGCTCGGGGGTCGGCGACACGGAGACGAGGGCCTGGGTGTAGGGGTTGTGGGGCGAGCGGATCACCTGCTCGGCCGGGCCGATCTCCATGATCTTGCCGAGGTACATCACCGCGATGCGGTCGGCGATCACCCATGCAAGCGAGAGGTCGTGGGTGATGAACAGGTAGGTGAGCCCGAGCTCGGTCCGAAGGTTGAGCATCAGGCGGAGGAGCTCCGTCCGGATCGAGACGTCGAGCATCGAGACCGGCTCGTCGGCGACGATCAGCTCGGGGCCCATCACGAGCGCGCCGGCGATGACGACCCGTTGCCGCTGGCCTCCGGACAGCTCGTGCGGGTAGCGGAACGCGAAGTCGGCGGCGGGTCGGAGCCCGGCAGCCTCCAGCGCCTCCATCATGCGGCGCTTCCGGTCGGTCCTCGTCCCGATGTTGTTGACGACCAGGGCCTCCGCGACGAACTCGCCGATCGTCTGCTTCGGGTTCAGGGTCTCGTACGGGTCCTGGAAGATCAGCTGGACGCGCCGGCGGTAGCCGCGCAGTGCCCGCGTCCCCCACAGCTCGGACACGTCCGTCCCGTCGAACACGATCCGTCCGGCGGTCTGCCGGGTCAGCTTGACGACGACCCGGCCGGTCGTCGTCTTGCCCGAACCGGACTCGCCAACCAGGCCGAGGATCTCGCCCCGACGGATCGTCAGGTCGATCCCGTCCACGGCCCGGACGACGGTCGCTGACCGTCGCAGCACCGAGTCGAAGATCCCGCCTCGAACCGCGAAGTGGACTTGCAGCCCCTGGATGCTGAGGAGCGTCGGCGCGGCGTCGGCGGCCGGCGAGCTCGGCGCCGCCGTCGTCGCGCCTGCCGTCGTCGACGTCGGGGCGGGCTTGAGCTGGGTCGCCCGCGGCAGCCCATCCTGGGTCACGAGGCCGTTCCCGAACTGTCGGTGCCGGGCGCGATCAGTGCCGGCAGGTCCACGGCGTCCGTGATCGTCGCGACGCCCTGGTCGAGGTCGGCCCCGATCACGTCGATCGCACGGGTCGAGTGGCTGCGGCCGGTCTGACCGGCCATCGGCGCGTCCGCCGACGGGTACAGGTGACAGGCCACCCGGACGCCGTCGGCGAACGTCACCTCGGGCGGAACGACCTCCGTGCACACGGGCATCGCGAACGCGCAGCGCGGCGCGAACCGGCAGCCGGGCGGCGGGTTGCGCAGGTCGGGCGGCATGCCCGGGATGACCTCGAGCGTCCGCCGATCGGCGTGGATGTTCGGATAGGCGGCCATCAGTGCCTGTGTGTACGGGTGACGGGGCGCGGTGAAGACGCGCCTGACCGGTCCCTCCTCGGCGACCTTCCCGGCGTACATGACCATCACCTTGTCGCAGGTGTCGGCGATGACCGACAGGTCGTGGGTGATCAGGATCAATGACAGCCCGAGGTCGCGACGAAGCTGTTCGAGCAGCTGCAGGATCTGGGCCTGGACCATCACGTCGAGCGCCGTCGTCGGTTCGTCGCCGATGACGATCGCCGGGTCGCAGGCCAGGGCCATCGCGATCATCGCGCGCTGGCGCATCCCTCCCGAAAGCTCGTGCGCATACGCCGAGGCGCGCTGCTTCGGGATGCCGACGAGGTCGAGCAACTCGACCGCGTGTTTGCGTGCGGCCTCGCGGGGCTGACCGAGCCGGACCTCGATCGGCTCGGCGATCTGGTCGCCCACGCGCCGCACCGGATTGAGCGCGTTCATCGCGCCCTGGAACACGATCGAGATCTCGCGCCATCGGTAGCGCGCGAGCTGCAACTCGGTCTTCTGCACCAGGTCGATTCCGTACAGCTCGACCTTTCCGGACCGGATCCGGCCGTTGGCCGGGAGGAGCCGCACGAGCGACAGCGCCGTCGTCGTCTTCCCGCAGCCGGACTCGCCGGCGATCCCGAGCGCTTCGCCGTCCTCGAGCTGGAAGCTCACACCGTCGACGGCCTTGACCGTGCCCTTCGGCAGGGCGAACCGGACGGTCAGGTCCTCGACCCGCAGCAACGGCGCGCCGGGAACCGCCTGCCGGGGCAGCGGCCATCGGCGGCGACCGCGGACGGCACTCGAATCGGCGGTGGCCGGCTCGGCCGCGGCCGCGTGCGCGTGTGAGCCGGGCACCGGGTCGGCGCTCGCGCCGCGATCCATCACCGGCGGCTCGCCGCCTTCGGGTTCAGGACGTCGTCGAGGGCGTTCCCGAGCATCGTGAACGAGAGCACCACGAGGACGACG
>DATLVO010000072.1:0-26927 GCA_035577485.1 Verrucomicrobiia bacterium | reverse complement strand
CTCATCAGGTAGAAGACCTGTTCGGCGCTGATCTTGCCGACGGTGGCCTCGTGGGTCATCGTCGTGTCGTCTTCCTGGATGTCGATGTACGGGTACGTGTCGCTCCGGCTGTGGTCGTCGAGCATCAACGCATCGCAGCGGACGCTGGCGACCACGTTCGTGGCGCCGGGCGAGACCTTCAGGTGGCCGCGGTACGTCGCCCGGCCGCCGTCCTTCGAGACGGACTTGCTGACGATCCGGGAGCGGGTGTTCGGCGCGAGGTGGACGGCCTTGGCGCCGGTGTCCTGATGCTGACCCTTGCCGGCGACCGCGACGCTGATGATGTCGGCCGTCGCGTTCTCGCCGCGGAGGTAGATCGAGGGGAACTTCACGGTCTTGCGCGAGCCGGTGTTCGCGTCGATCCACTCGACGGTCGAGTTCTCGTAGGCGTGGGCCCGCTTCGTGACCAGGTTGTAGACGTCGTTCGACCAATTCTGGATCGTCGTGTAGCGGACCTTGCTGCCGGGCAGCGCGACCACCTCGACGACCGCGACGTGAAGCGATTCGGTCGCGTAGATCGGGGCGGTGCAGCCCTCGATGTAGTGGACCTTGGCGCCCTCGTCGACCACGATCAGGGTCCGCTCGAACTGACCGGTGTTCTCGCCGTTGATCCGGAAGTAGGCCTGGAGCGGGAGCGGGACCTCGACGCCCTTCGGGACGTAGACGAAGGAGCCGCCCGACCAGACGGCGGAGTTCAGTGCGGAGAACTTGTTGTCCTCGGCCGGGACGACAGTCCCGAAGTGCTTGCGGAAGATCTCGGGATATTCGACGAGCGCCTGGTCGGTGCCCATGAACACGACGCCGAGCTTGCTGAGCTCCTCCTTGACCGAGTGGTACACGACCTCGCTGTCGTACTGGGCGCCGACGCCGGCGAGGAACTTCCGCTCCGCCTCGGGGATGCCGAGCCGCTCGAACGTGGCCTTGATCTGATCGGGGACGTCGTCCCACGACTTCTCTTCGCGCTCGGACGGCTTCCGGTAATAGACGATGTTGTCGAAGTTGATCCGGTCGAGACCGTCCGTCCACGTCGGAAGCGGCCGCTTCATGAAATGGTCGTACGCCCGGAGGCGGTACTGGAGCATCCAGTCCGGCTCGTTCTTGAAGCCGCTGATCTCCTCGACCGTCGCCCGGGTCAGGCCGCGCTTGGTCTCGCGCAGGTAGGCGATGTCGTCGTGGAACGCGAACTGTTCGCGCTGGTCGGCGACGAGGTCACGCGTCGCGGTCATCGGGTCTCCGGAGACGGGCGCCGTCGGGGCGCAGGCACGGGAATTTCGTAATCCCGAGTCACATTATCGGAATTAACCGGCCAAGCGTCAACGACGGCCGCGCAGCCTCCGATTCCGCGGGGTCAACTCGGAAGCATCCAGGAGCCAGAGTGCGACCACGGGTCGAAGAGGTCCCGATCGGCTGGCGGGTTTGAACCGGCGGAGACGACCGATTGACGGGGGCGCGTACGATCGGCCGATCGGGGACCGGAGAGGCAAAGCGATGAGCGACGAGACGGCCGTCGGGCGGACCTGTTCGTGGTGCTCGGCGGCGGCGCCGGAGTCGGCGACCCAGTGCCCGAACTGCGGCGCGGCCCTCGCCCAGCGCGAATCGATCGGCGATCTCGTCATCCCCGGCGTGACGACCGTCGATCCCGCCCTCCAGGCGATCGACGGACAGCCGATCCATCTCCGCGGACCCAGCCCGACCCAGGGAATGGCGAGCGGGATGATGGCCGCCGCGGTCCTCCCCGGGCCCCTTGCCATCGCGGCGATCGGCGGCCTGGCTGCGGTGGGCGCCGCTGAGTACCTGGGTGCCGGGCGCCATGGCTCGGAGCGACCGGCGATCGGCGACATCGGCCAGCCGAGCGAGGTCACGCTGCGCGCGCTCCATCGCCTCGAGGGCGCGGAGAGCGGGCAGGCAGCGACGCCGGCCACCGATCCCTGGGGAGACCTCCCGGTGCAGCCGGCCGCTGGACCGCCACCCGGCGATCCGTGGCGCGACCTGCCGACCGACCCCGTAGCCGACCCCGGCTGAGCGACCGGCCCGCCGGCCGGCGTCCGGCGGGGCATTCGGACAGAATCGGCGGCGGTCGGTAGGCTCGACGAGGGCACCGTCGGTCGCCTGCGAAGGCCGCCGGGCGTCGGGCCCGCGCCCACGACACGTTGGGGAAGCCGTGACACGGATCCTGGTCTACACCGGCAAGGGTGGCGTCGGGAAGACGAGCGTCGCCGCGGCCACGGCGCTCATGAGCGCGCGCCGGGGCGCCCGAACGATCGTGCTCTCGACGGACATCGCCCACAGCCTCGCGGATGCGTACGGCGTGCCGCTCGGCCCGGAGCCGAGCCAGATCGAGCCGAACCTCTGGGGCCAGGAGCCGGACGTCTACTTCAACATCGGCCGCTACTGGCGGACGATTCAGACGTACATGGCCGAGCTGTTCAGCTGGCGTGGGCTCGACGCGGTGATGGCCGAGGAGATGACGGTCCTGCCGGGGATGGACGAGCTCGGCAACCTCCTGTGGATCGCCGACCACGTCGAGTCCCGCAAGTACGACGTGATCGTCGTCGACGCGGCCCCGACCGGCGAGACACTCCGTTTGCTGTCACTTCCGGAGGCGAGCCGTTGGTGGCTCGACCGGATCGCGCCGATCGGCCGTCGGGTGAGCCGGGTCGGCCGGCCCGTGCTCGAGCGGATGATCGGCGTGCCGCTTCCCCGCGACGAGGTCTTCGCGGCGGCCGAGCGGCTCCTGGGACGGCTGGAGCAGGTCCACCGGCTGATGGCGGACCCCGAGCGCTCGTCGATCCGGATCGTCCTCGGCTTGGAGAAGCTCTCGATTGCCGAGGCTCAGCGCTCGTTCACGTACTTCCACCTGTTCGGCTACCCGAGCGACCTCGTCGTCTGCAACCGGGTGCTGCCGCCCGATGTCGGCGGGTACTTCGCCGGACTGCGCAAGACGCAGCAGTCGTACCTCCCAGGCGTCGAGCGTGACTTCGCGCCGGTCCCGGTCCGGACCGTGCCGTTCTTCGACCGGGAGATGCTCGGGCTCGACGGCCTCGCGGAGCTCGGCGCCGCCCTGTTCGGCGCCGACGACCCGATGTCGTTCTTCTATCGAGGCCGCCCCTACCAGGTCCGCGCAGTCAACGGAGCGACGTATCTCGAGGTGGCCCTCCCCTTCACGAGCCGTGAGGAGGTCGGCCTGTCGCGGAACGGTGACGAGCTCATGCTCCAGGTCGGGTCGTGGCGGCGGACACTCGTGCTGCCGCGCGCCCTGATCGAGGTTCCGACCCGGGGCGCGAAGATGGACGGCGGCGTCCTGCGGATCGAATTCCAGACCCCGAAACGGAGCCCGGCTCCAGGAGGTGCACGATGATCGACGACACGCGGCCGGGGGCCCGACGGACCCGACCCTCGAGCGGCGGGCGCCGCAGGTCGAGCGCGTCGGCCGGACTGCCGGCCGAGGAGCCGTCGGCCGAGGAGCGGCTGAGCGAGCTCGACGCGCGTCTCGCCCGCCTCGAGGGCGGACCCGGTTACCGCGAGCGCGGCCGGCACCTCCTGTCGCGGATCATGCCGCCCGAGGCGGGTCGGCACTTCCGGAATGCCGGGCGGGAGGAGCTGCTCGGCATTCGCTCGATCGTCGACTTCTGGATCGACCGAATCGACGCCGCCGAGAACCGGGCGACGACCGGGACCGGCCGGGCCGAGCGGATCGACGTCGGCTAGAAGAAGGACGAGCTCCACGGCGGGGCCAGCGTCGCGAACAGGCCCTCCGCCAGGGCGACAGAGGAGAGACCGTGGCTCGCCGAAGCTTGCATCCAGTCAACGTGAAGATGATCGACGAGGCGCCGCGCGGAGCCCGCATCGCCGACCGCGTCACGGGCTTCATGGGGAGCTGGAACTTCATCGTGATCCAGACGGTCATCGTCCTGCTCTGGATCGCCGGCAACGTGGCGCTCCTCACGCGGCCGTTCGACCCGTACCCGTTCATCCTCCTGAACCTCGCCTTCAGCACCCAGGCCGCCTACGCCGCGCCGCTGATCCTGCTCGCCGGCAACCGAGCCTCGATCCGCGACCGGCTGACGCTCGAGCACGCGGCCGCGGAGGCGGACATCGAGGAGGAGCAGAACAAGCGCCTCCTGAACGGCAACGTCGAGATCCTCAAGCAGGTCGAGGGTCTCGAGCAGCGGATCCTCGACCTCGAGAAGTCGATCCTGGCGGCAATCGACGGGCATCGCGGCGACGCCGGCTCGGGCTCCGGGATGTAGGTCGGTCCGGGTACGAGAAGCGGCGACCCAAGACGGGCCGCCGCAGATCGGACGCGATTCGCGGGAACGAGCCTCAGACCGGAGACGGGTGCTCCGCCATCGAGCCGTTGCCGGCGCGGATCGTCTCGCCCGTGACCGGATCGGAGTCCGGCCAACGCTCGCTCTCGATCGTCGGTCGCGACGCTGGCTGGTCGGGGAGGAGGCTCGAGAGGTTGCCGTCGTCGTCGTAGAGGACGACGCCGGTGGGCTGGCCGGTCAGCTTCATTCGCAGCCGGCCGGCGCCCTGGCGTACGCGCGTGCCGGCGTCGGGGGTCGTGATCAGCCACCACGCGGCGGCGATCATCGAGCCGATCGCGACCAGTGCCGCCACTGGGAGGATCGGGTTCGAGCGCCGCTTCATCGGAAGCCGGTCCTCGACGCTCTTCGGCAGGCGACCCTCGAGCGCCTTCGGCATCTCGATCTTCGAGAGGTCGATGTCGGGCATCTCGATCCGCTTGGGAAGCCGCGGCGGCGTGATGTCGCCGATCGCCTTCTGGACGTCCTTGCGGTTCATGTCGCGAAGCCCGTCGGGGAGCTTGACGTCCGGGAGGTGGATCTCCGGCAGGGAGATGTCGGGCATGGCGGTCTCCTTCGCTGATGTTCGGTCCCACCTTCGCCCCGTGTTCGTCACGGCCCGACCGCCCGCTCGGGCCCATGGGTTGCAGGCGCATCGCAGCGAACGACGCCCCCGTACGATGACCATCGATGGCGACGCGACGCAGCGCCGGGATCGTCCTCTACCGCCGAACGGCCGGAACGCCCGACGACGGAGGGGGTTCGCGCCCGGATCCGATCGGATCGTTCGAGGTGCTGCTGGGCCATCCCGGGGGGCCGTTCTTCACCCGACGCGACGAGGGCCACTGGACGATCCCGAAGGGCGAACCGGACGATCCGGGTGACGACCTCCTCGAGGTGGCGCGTCGCGAGTTCGAGGAGGAGACCGGTCATGCCGCGCCGACAGGCGGCCCGACCGGCGCCGGCGCGACCGGGACCCCGGCCGGGGCTCCGATCCCCCTCGGGACGATCGTCCAAAAGGGCGGCAAGGTCGTCCATGCCTGGGCGATCGAGGGCGACCTCGATCCGGCCGCGGCGGCGTCGAACACGTTCGTCATGGAGTGGCCGCCGCGGAGCGGCCGCCAGGAGGTGTTCTCCGAGATCGACCGTGTCGCCTGGTTCGGGCCGGACGAGGCGCGTCGCCGGCTCAAGCCGACCCAGGTCCCGTTCGTCGATCGGCTCGAGGAGATCCTCGGGGGCGGAGCCCGGCCGGGCTCGAATGAGCGCGCGGGCGAACCTGACAGCTCCTGACACGGGCTCCCCCTACCATCGGTCCGTGCCCGACCCGTTGACGATCCGGCCCGAGGTGGCCCGGCGATACCTCGCGCTGCATCACCTCCTCGCGCCGCCGCGCTCGCTGCCGGCCGGGCCCGAAGGCGTCATGTCGGTGTTCGATCGCCTCGGCTCGATCCAGTTCGACCCGATCGAGATCGCCGGCCGGAACCACGATCTGGTGCTCCTCGCCCGGGTCGCCGGCTACCGCCGCGAGATGACGGACCGGCTCCTGTACGAGGAGCGGGCCCTGTTCGAGACCTACAACAAGGGCCTCTCCCTGGTCCCGACCGCGGAGCTGCCGTGGTACCGCGTCGCGTGGGACCGAGCCCGGCGGCGGCACGACGACGGCGCCTTCGACGAGCACGCCCCACTCGTCGAGGAGCTGCTCGAGCGGATCCGGGAGACCGGCCCGATGTCGTCGATCGACGTCGAGCCGCGGGCCGCGATCGACTGGTACTGGCGCCCGACGAACCAGGTCCGCGCTCTCCTCGAGGCGCTCGGGGAGTCGGGGATCCTCGGTTTGGCCCGACGCGACGGCAACCGTCGCGTCTACGACCTGGTGGAACGGCTCTTCCCGGCCGAGCTGCTCGAGCGGGAGATCTCCGTCCGGGATCGCTTCCGGCACAAGCTCCTGTCGCGCTACCGGGCCCACGGCCTGCTCGGGCTGTCCGGCAGCGCGGAGATCTGGCTGGGCACGTTCCCGCGGCTCGCGACGGGCGACGAGGACGGGCTCGCCCTGCAGTCCGCGGGACGGCGCGAGCTGCACGCCGAGCTCGTGGCAAGCGGCGCGCTCGTGCCGGTCACGATCGAAGGGATCCGCGGACCGCGCTTTCTCCTCTCGGAGGAGCTGTCACGCCTCGACCAGGCCCGGTGCGAGGTCGAGACGGGATTGGCGCCCGGCGGCACGGCTGCCGGCGTGGCGTTCCTCGCGCCGCTCGACCCGCTCGTGTGGGATCGCCAATTCCTGCGGTCGCTGTACGGGTTCGACTACGTCTGGGAGGTCTACGTGCCGCCGGCGAAACGGCGCTGGGGCTACTACGTCCTGCCGATCCTCTTCGGCGATCGGCTGGTCGGCCGGGTCGAGCCACGGATCGAGCGCAGGACGCGCACACTCCGGATCGCCGGGCTGTGGTGGGAGGACGGCTTCGACCCACTCGATGCGGAGGGATTCGTCGGGGCGTTCGCGGCGGCGGTCGCCGCCCATCGCGACTTCGGCGATTCGACGTCGGTCGGCTGGCCGCGGACCGCGCGATTGCGGCCCTTCGTCCGGGCCGTCAGGGAGCGCCTCGCCTGACGCGGAAGGCGACCGGGGGCGGTCGCCGAGCCGCGACCGGCGACGTCAGCGGAGGTCGACGGTCACCATCGACCAGGCGCCGCGGTTGCCGGCGCGATCCGTGGCGGCGACGCGGAACTGGTTGAGGTGACCCTTCGAGATCGCGAGGGAGTAGGACCGGTAGGTGGTGCTCGCGATCGTGTTCCAGACGCCGCCGTCGATCTGGCGCTGGATGACGAAGGAACGGAGACCGGCCGTCAGGACCTGGAGCCGGACGTCGGCGCCCGACCAGCTGAGGTAGACCCGCTGGGTGGTCGACGTCGAGCCGGTTCCGACCGTCGGCTTCGCGAGCGTCGCTCGGGCGCCCGTCCGATCCGGGCCCTTGAGGTAGACCGCGGTCCAGAGCTTCTTGCCCGTCGCGGGGTCGACCGCGAGGCCGACGCCGACGTAGTTGAAGTTCGTCGAGATGATGATCGCCTTGTGCCCGGGCGAGTCCATCCACTGGCGGTTCGCGGTGCTCGTGGTCGAGTCCATCGGGTAGTTGTTCCACGCGATGATCTCGCCGGCGCTGTACCACGTGATCCGGCTCGCGGTGATGATGTCGAAGACGTTCCGGCCGTCGGGCTGGGTGTGGCTGAAGTAGTTGTTCGCGACCATGTCGGCCGAGCGCGCCCGGGCGATCGCCATCAGCCGGCTGTCGACGCGCACGGGAACCAGCCCGAGGGCCGTCCGGTCGGCGTTGAGGAGGCTCACCATCGACGATTCCTGGGCCGTGATCGTCGCGGGGTCGACCGTGTAGTCCGTGGCGGACGCGGCCGCCGGGCCGGCGATCGCGGCTCCGAGGACGGCCAGCAGGAGGAGGGCGGCAAGGCGACGTCGACCGAGGGCGGCGGGCATGCGGGTCATGTCCCAACCTTGTCGGCACGGACCCGGAATCGGTATGGGTCACGTGTCCCGCCTGCTCGGGGGCGATTGGTACGGGAGCCGTCCTACGGCATCGGACGCAGGGTCTCCACCGCACTCGTGCGGACCGGTCGCGACCGCACCGGACCGTCGGCGCGACCTGTGGGACGATGGTCAGCGCGATCGACGACGAGGCCCCTCAACCGCGGAGGATCCCCCATGGCAACGACCCGCCGTGCAACCGCAACATGGAGCGGCGATCTTCTCTCCGGGCGCGGAACGGTGACCGCCGCGACAACCGGCGTCTTCCGCGACCTCCCGACGACGTGGGCCTCGCGGACCGGCGAGCCGGTCGGCGTCACCTCGCCCGAGGAGCTGCTGGCCAGCGCCCACGCGTCGTGCTTCTCGATGGCCTGCTCCAACGAGCTCGCGAAGGCCGGCACGCCCCCGACGGCGCTGTCCGTCCAGGTCGACGTCAGCGCCGACAAGCTCGAGGCCGGCTGGACGGTGATCGCGGCCGCGATCACCGTCCACGGGACGGCGCCCGGCGCGACGGCCGACAGCTTCCGAGCCGCCGCCGAGAAGGCAAAGGACGGCTGCCCGATCTCGCGGGCGCTCAAGGGCAACGTCGAGCTATCCGTGAAGGCGACGCTCGACGCCTGAGGGAAGCGGGCGTCGGCGGCCCAGGCCGGGCCGGCCATTCACGCGGGGCTCGGTTCAGCCGATCGTCAGGAGTCGCCGCGGGTTGTCGACGGTGATCGTCCGGATCTCGGACTCGGACACGCCGGCGGCGCGGAGCCGGGGCAGGAACGTGTCGGCGAGGTACGTGTAGCCATTGCCGCCGTAGCGGCGGAGCTGGCTGTCATGACACACGTCCTGCGAGATCAGGATTCGCTCGACGTGGCCGCGGGCGAGGAGCTCGCGGAGGTTGTCGACGATGCGGCCCTCGCCGTGTCGCTCGAGGGGCGTGAACGTCATCCCGAGAAAATCGAACTCGACGGTCGCGCCGCGCTCGACGATTGCCAGGTGGTAATCGAGCGATGGGTTCGAGTCGGCGTGACCGATGACGACCCGCGACAGGTCGGCGCCCTCCGCCTCGAAGATCGTGAGCTGGTCGAGCCCGACCGTTGACTGGACCGCATGGGTCGTGATCGCGAGGCCGCTCCGGCGGCTGGCCCGGGCGGCGGCGCGGTGGACTCGCTCCTCCTGAGCGCTCAGCCATGGCTTGTCGGTCCCGATCTCGCCGATGATCCCCGACCGGATGCCGGTGTCCGCGACGCCTTCCGTGGCGTCGCGGACGATCTCGTCGGCGAGGGAGTCGACCGAGCGGCGGTCGACCAGGGTCTCCGCGGGATAGTGCGCGCCGCGATACCAGCCGCTGCCCATGACGAGATGGAGTCCCGTCGCGCGGGCGATCCCGGCCAGCCACCCCGGGTCGCGGCCGACCCCGTCGAGTGTCAGGTCCACCACCGTGCCCCCGCCAGCTGCTCGGAACGCAGCGAGCTCCTCGACGATGACCGGCTCGTCGCGGCGCAGCTCCCAGTAATCCCAGCGGTTGGCGATGTGCCAGAGGGCGATCGCCGTGTGCTCGTGGGGCAGGGTCCAGCCGAGGTCGGCCGGATCGATCGGCCCCAGGACGGTCTCCGCGTGCGGCCCGGTCGCGTTCCTCCGAGCGACCACGCGAGCGACCTCGGGAGCGCCCTCGCTCACGAGGCGACGCGGGGGGCGCGCGCCGATTCGTAGGCCTGCGGCGGGACGGGCTCGATGCGCGCGGGCGCCTCCGCGGCGACCGCCGCGAGGAGCGTCTCGATCAGCGCCAGGACGCGCCGCTCCGCGTCCGCCCGACGGTACGCGGCGCCGTCCTCGCTCGCCTCGATGAGGACGCCGTCCAGCAGCGCCGCGAGCGCGTGGGCGATCGGCGGTAGGTCGAGCCAGACGGGGAGCTCGCCGCGCATCACGCCCTCCTGGAGGACGAGGGCGACGGCCGTCACTGTCTCCCGCCGGCGACGGAGGAGCATCTCCCGGATCGCCGGATCGGTATCCGCCTCTGCCCAGGCCTGGAGGATGAGGAACCCGGAGCCGCGATCGGTCTGCTCGACCGCGATGTTGTCGAACCAGAAGCCGACCGCCGTGGCGATCCGTTCGCGATAGCCGGTGACGGACGCGAGCCGGTCGCGAAGCTCGCCGAGCTCCTGGTCGGTGATGAGATCGCAGCCGGCGAGGATCAGGTCCGACTTGCTCCGGAAGTACGTGTAGATCGCGCCGACCGACAGGCCCGAGGCACGGACGATGTCCTGCATCGTGGCCCGGTGGAACCCGCGCTCGGCGAAGACGGAGATCGCGGCCCGGACGATCCGGTCGCGGACCTCCTGTTCATGCTGCTGGGTGACCCTGGGCATCGAGACTCCGAGAACGGTTGCTCCCCTAGCCTAGCCAGCGTGCGCGTGGCGCGCAAGCTTGACAAAACGAATGCTCATTCTCTATGTTCGACGACGACGGAAACGACCAGGACCCGGCTCAGTCACGACCGAAGGGGCGCCCGATGCTCTTCTCCCGCTGGGGTGCGTTCGTCTATCGCTTTCGACGACCGATCGCCCTCCTGACGATCGCCCTCGCCATCGCCGCGGCCATCGCCGGTTCGAGGGTCACGAGTGCGCTCAGCGCTGGCGGCTGGATCGATCCGACCTCCGAGTCCGCTGCAGTCAGCACGCGTCTGAATGACGAGTTCGGGGCCGGGCGCGGCTCGCTCGTCGCCCTGTTCCAGGCGCCGCCCGGCACGGACGCGAAAGCGCCCGCGACCCAGGAAGCAATCGCCGCGTCGCTCGCCCGGCTCGCGGCCGACTCCCGCGTCGAGAGCCTCGTCGGCTTCGCCCAGACGGGCGATGCCCGGTTCATCAGCAAGGACGGCAGCTCCGCGTACGTCGTGGTGCGCCTGGCGATCACGGACGAGCAGTCGGTCGACCAGATGGACGCCCTCCGGGCGCTGATCGATCCGCCGGCCGGGCTGTCCTACAAGCTGGCAGGCATCGGGCCGTTCACGAAGGACCAGGCCCATCAATCGGAGATCGAGCTCGTCCAGGCGGAGACGGTATCGGCGCCGTTCGTCCTGCTGATCCTGCTCGCCGTGTTCGCCTCGGTCGTGGCCGCCGGGCTGCCCCTGCTCGTGGCCGGGCTGACCATTCCCACGACGCTCGGCGGACTCTTCCTCATCGCCCAGTTCACGGACCTCTCGATCTACGTCCAGAACGTCGCGACGATGCTCGGGCTCGCGCTGGCGATCGACTACTCGCTGTTCATGGTGAGCCGGTTCCGCGAGGAACTGCGCCGCGGCCGGACCGTCGCCCAGGCCGTCGAGACGACGGTCGGGACGAGCGGCAAGGCCGTCGCGTTCTCCGGGCTGGCCGTCGCGATCGGGCTCTCCGGGCTGCTCCTGTTCCGGCCGACCGCGCTGCGCTCGTTCGGGATCGGCGGGTCCCTGGTCGTGGCGTCGTCGGTGTTCTACGCGCTGACGTTCCTGCCGGCGATGCTCGGGATGCTCGGCCCGCGAGTCAACGCCCTCAGCCTGGGCGGTCTCGTCGACGCGACCCGGCGGCGGCTCGGCCGGCCGGTCGGCGATCGCGCGGTGGCCGCACGCCGATCCCGGTGGGCCGCGGTCGCGCGGGCGGTGATGGCCCGGCCGTTCGCCTTCCTGATCCCGACGCTCGTCTTCCTGCTCATCGCCGGCACACCGTTCCTGCGCCTGTCACAGGGAATCCCGAACGCGAGCACGCTCCCCGCCGGCCTCGAGAGTCGCGACGCCGCGGTCGCCCTGGCATCGGACTTCGCCGCTGGTGAGACCTCGCCGATCACGATCCTCGCCACGGTCAACGGCAACCTGACGTCGGCGCAGAACATCGGCCGGATCGCCAGCCTGGCCGCGGCCATCGACGCCGTGGACGGCATCGACCGCGTCGAGGGCCCGTTCACGGGGCTGCGCGACCCGGCGACCGGGGCCATCCTGACGACCGAACAGGTGGCGGCGCTCTACGCGACCCCACGTGGCCAGCTGCCGCCGCAGCTCGCGGCCGCGCTCGATCAGCTCGAGGCGGCCTACGTCCGCGGCTCCACGGTCCGGCTGGACGCGATCAGCCCGATCGACGCCGTCAGCCCGGCCGGCACCGCCCTGATCGACCGCGTCCGACACGTATCGGTCGACGGCGTCTCGACCCAGGTTGGCGGCCTCGCGGCCGAGGGCCGCGACTTCATGCTCAGCCAGGCAGCCACGATCCCGTACGCGGTCGGGGTCACGCTCTTCGCGAGCGGCCTGATCCTGTACCTGCTCTTCGGCTCGCTCGTGATCCCGCTGAAGGCGATCGTCATGACCCTCCTGTCGATCACCGCGAGCTTCGGCGCCCTCGTCTGGATCTTCCAGGACGGCAACCTCTCGAACGTCCTCGGCTTCACGTCGCCCGGGTTCACGATCGCCGGCAACCCGATCATCATGTTCAGTGTCCTGTTCGGGCTGTCGATGGACTACGAGGTCCTCCTCCTGTCGCGGATCCAGGAGGCGTACCGCCGATCGGGCGACAACACCGCATCGGTCGCCGAGGGACTCGGGCGGACGGCGAGCGTCATCACCGGCGCGGCGCTGATCATGGTCACGGTGTTCTCGGCCTTCGCCCTGGCCCAGTCGATCACGATCAAGAGCATCGGCGTTGGCATGGCGATCGCGGTCCTGATCGACGCGACGATCATTCGGGTCCTGCTCGTGCCGGCCACGATGCGCCTCATGGGCCGCTGGAACTGGTGGGCCCCGGGACCCCTCGGCCGCCTGGCCGACCGGCTCGGCTTCAGCCACGTCGAGGACGAGCCGATCGTCGAGGGGCCGGCCCCGAGCGGACCGGCCGCCGGCCTGGCGGGGTCCTAGGGACGGCGGGCCAGGGACGCGGGGGCTCGGGCGGGTGCCTTGAGTGAACCGACAGCCCGCGCCGGCACGTTCGCGACCGGCTCGGGCCGATCGACGGCGATCGACGGCTCGGGCCGATCGGCGGCGAGCGGCTCGACCGGCTGGCCCTCGCTGAACGCGACCATGCCACTGGCCCGGGGCAGGAGCTCCTGCTCGACCATCGTTCCGAAGACCTCGACGACCGCCGGATCGAACTGGCTGCCGGAGTTCTTGACGATCTCCTGCCACGCCGGCTCGAGCGGGATCGCCCGGCGGTAGGGACGGTCGTTCGTCATCGCGCTCAGGGCGTCGGCGATCGAGATGATCCGGGCGCCGAGCGGCACCGCGTCTCCGGCAAGGCGATCCGGGTAGCCGCGGCCGTCGAACCGCTCGTGGTGGTGGCGGACGATCTGGGCGATTCCGGCCATCGCCTCGTGCGTTGACACGATGTCGCCGCCGATCTCGGAGTGCCGCTGCATCTCGAGGTACTCCTCTTCGGTCAGCGGACCCGGCTTCAGGAGGAGCCGGTCGGCGATCGCGATCTTGCCGACGTCGTGGAGATACCCGCCGATCCGGATCGTCGTCTGCTCGAGCTCCGGCAGGCCGAGCCGGCGGGCGACCCGCTCGCCCATCCATCCGAGCTGCTGGCAATGCTCGCCGGTCTCGAGATCGCGGGCCTCGATCGCCGCCGTGAGGGCGAGGGCGACGCCGTCGAGGATCGGGGTGACGTAGCGGTAGCGGAGCGCATCGGACCGGATCCGGGCCCGATCGAGGGCGGCCGTGACCTCCTTCGCGAACTCCTCGCCGGTGAACGGCTTGATCAGCATCCCGGACGCACCATCGCGGAGGCCGCGGATCGCGTTGTCGAGCGAGGCATGGCCCGTCGCGACGATCACCGGGACCTGCGGGTCCCGCACCCGGATCTCGCTCAGGAACGCGTGTCCGTCCATCCCGGGCATCCGGATGTCGGTGATGACGAGGTCGAACCGACCCTGGTCGAAGAGCTCGAGCGCGGGCAGCGGCCCGGATGCGGTCGTCACCGACAGCTCGAGCCGCTCGAGCAGCCGGCTCATCAGATTCAGGATCGCGGGCTCGTCGTCGACGCACAGGACCCGCAGGCGATCACGTTCGGCCGACAAGCGACCGGTCACGGCGCGGTTGCTCACGCGTTCCCTCCCTCCAGCGTGCCGTGGTCGATGTCGGTCGCCGGCCGGTGGACCGGCAGCCGAAGCTCGACCCGGGTCCCGCGTCCCGGACCACTGGTCAGGGCGATAGTGCCACCATGGGCTTCGATTAGTCCACGGCTGACCGCGAGACCCAGCCCGGTCCGGATCGCGTCGTCCGTCTGGAACTCGCGTCCCGTGAAGAACGGCTCGAAGGCGCGGCTGGCCGTCGACTCTGTCATCCCGATTCCGTCGTCGGTCACGGTGATCGCGACTTCGTGGTCCATGGCGCTCGTTGCGATCTCGATCCGGCCGCCATCCGCGACGGCCAGCGTGGCGTTCGCGAGGACGTTGATCACGGCCTGCTGGATGGCCTGGGGATCGATCAGCACATCGGGGAGGGGCGCATAGCGCTCGTCGATCGTGACGCCCCGGCTCGCCAACGGGAATCGGACGAGATCGACGGTCCGTCGGACCAGGTCGCCGAGGTCACTCGGCACGAGCATGGGATCGCCGCGCTGCGCGAACTCGCCGAGCGCACGGACGATCGATCGCGCCCGCAGCGCGTGGCTCCGGATCGTCTCGACGCTCGCACGCCGCGGGTCTCCCTCGTCGAGCTCGTCCTGGAGCAGCTCGGCGAATCCGAGGACGACCGCGAGCGGGTTGTTCACCTCGTGGGCGACCCCGGCCGC
This sequence comes from Verrucomicrobiia bacterium, assembly GCA_035577485.1. GTDB lineage: Bacteria > Chloroflexota > Limnocylindria > Limnocylindrales > CSP1-4 > CF-46. Next base: position 12,315 of record DATLVO010000072.1, on the reverse strand, counting down.
GAGCTCGCCGACCGCGGCTGCGCGGGACGCCTGGATCATCCGCCGCTGGTCGAGGGCGTGCTCCTCGAGCTCCTCCCGGAGCTCGCGGACGAGACGGTCGTTATCGAGCTTCAAGCTGGTGACCTCGTCGAGCATCGTCGTGCGCTCGCGGAGCAGCAGGGCCTGGCGCGTCACGAACAGGCCGCCGGCGACGAACACGGCGATGTCGACGAACAATTCGACGTTGTCGCCGACCTCCGGCAGCAGGGCGAGGAAGATCACGCCCGCGGTCGTGGGCCCGACCGCCCGGGTCAGGTAGCGGGTCACCGCGGTGTAGCGCGGGCTGTCGTTCCGCTCGTCCTGCCACGTCACGACCCCGTACGCGGCGACGAGGATGCCGGCCGTGAACAGGATGCTGGGGAGCTCGCCCGCCGCGACGCCATCGACCGTCGGGGCGACCCAGCCGAGGTAGGCGAAGCCGATCATCGCGATCCCGGCCGTCATCGCCAGCTGGCCGCGCGGCGCAAGCGGGAACTGCGCGGCGAGCAGCGCGATGAAGCCGGCTCCACCGAGCCCGATGAACGCGATCGGGAAGCCCAGCGCGACGATCCCGGCACCATCCGGCAGGGCCAGGGCCGTCGAGCCGTGCAGGAGGATCAGGACCGTCGCGATGAAGCACGTGAACAGCGCCGAGTCGAGATAGACCGCGGCCGCTTCCGCCCACGAGAGCCGGCCCCGGACGCCGGCCGGGATCATGAAGATCCAGGGCAGCAGGACCAGGACGATCAGGATGTCGACGACCGACGGCACCGTCGCCTGGCCGATCAGGTTCAGGTAGGCCCACAGGAGGTTGGCAACGGTGCCGGCCGCGAACGCGACGGCCCCCGCCACGCGGATCGCCCGGACACGACCGATCGAGCCGCGGACGGCGAGTGCTGTGGCCAGGGCGGCCCCGATCGCGGACACGCTCCATTGAAGGTTGTCCCAGAGCACCTGGAGACCGCCTGCATCGACGATCGAGAGCGCGATCATGGGGATCACGAGCAGCGTCGAGATCACGAGGATCGCGACGGCAGGCGAGCGCAGGAGCGTGCTTCGAGGCCGTGCCGACGATGCGCTCTCGATCGCCAGCTGAGCGGAGCCGGTAGGGGTCACGTTCGAACCCTAGCCGAGCGCGGGGTAGGCCGGCCATCCCCCGATCGGACCCATGACTCCTACGACGGCGTGCGTACCAGGTCCGGGTCGAGCAAGTCGACCGCAACTGCGACGGCGTCGGCGACGACATCGGCAATTCGGACGAGCTCGGCGTCCGTCACGACGAACGGCGGCCCGAGGAGGATCGTGTCCCCGTCGGTTCCGTTGGCGGTGCCGATGCCCGAGTAGACGAGCACGCCGCGGTCCCGCGCCGCGCGGACGACGGCCTCCGTCAACCGAGCCGCGCGCGCGAACGGCCGATGCGTCTCTCGGTTCTCGACGAGCTCGATGCCGACCATGAGGCCGCGGCCGCGGATCTCGCCGACATGGTCGTCTTCGCCCAGCCGGACGCGGAGCAGCGCGTGGAGACGCTCGCCCTTCTCCCGGCTCGCGGCGACGAGGTCTTCGTCGCGGAGGATCCGCAGGACTTCGCGGGCGACCGCGGCGCCGGCCGGCGCGTGCGAGAAGGTGAAGCCGTGCACGAAGCCGCCGCGGCTCGTGATCGTGTCGTGGATCTCCCCGGAGGCGGCGGCGAACCCGAAGGGCCAGTACCCGGAGGTCGCCCCCTTCGCGGCGACGAGGATGTCCGCCCGCACATCCCAGTGATCCAGGCCGAACCAGCGGCCGGTTCGGCCGAACCCGGTCATCACCTCATCCGCGATCAGCAGGACGCCGTGCCGCCGGCAGACCTCGGCGATCTTCGGCCAGTAGTCGTCGGGCGGGACGACGGCGCCGAGCGTCGCCCCGACGATCGGCTCCGCGACGAACGCCGCGACCGTGCCGGGCCCAGCCTTCGTGATCTCGCGATCGAGCTCCGCGGCCAGGTCGTCGGCGGAGTCGAGCGACTGGGCGTCCGGCTCGCCGGCCCGGTACGGGTAGGCAGCGGAGACGTGTCGGAACCGGCCGAGCCAGCCCTCGTACGGCCGGCGAAGCGGGCGCCGGCCCGACAGGTCGAGGGCGCCGAGGCTGTTGCCGTGATAGCTGCCCCAGCGCGCGAACACGATCAGGCGATCCGCCTCACCACGGGCGAGGTGGTAGGTCCGGGCCATCTTGAGGGCGGTCTCGATCGCCTCCGACCCGCCGCTGACCGGATAGACCGCCGGGTCGTCGACGGGTAGCAGCGGCCCGATCTCGGTGGCGTAGGCCTCGAGCGGCTGGGTCGTGAAGGCCGACCCGTGGGCGTACGAGAGGCGCGCCGCCTGCTCGGCCAGGACGCGGGCGATCGTGTCGCGGCCGTGACCGACGTTGACGACGATCGCGCCACCGGCCGCATCGAGGTATTCGTGGCCGCTCGCATCGCGGATCGTCGAGCCATGTGCCTCGACCGCGATCGGCAGGGCCGGGTCGAGCGAGCGGCGGAAGACGCGGCCTGTCCTGCCTCCGGGTTCGGGCTGATCCACGGGCCGATCGTAGCAGCGGGGCGGGGCTCGCCCCGCTCCCCGTTGAACGTGACCGCCACCGTGATCATGGGATGAGCATTCTCGGCGTTGTCAGGGCAGACGGCGGCCGTTGAGCCGCCCTTGTGAGACGCCGTGATCGCGCGACGTGCAAGCGGCGGCACAAGGTGCCCGCAGCAGGGTTCGGGCTTCGGCAAGACGCGCCCCGAACCCGCCAATTGGCCCGGTAATGCTCACCTGGTGTGCACGCCGAGTGAGTCCCCGCGGGCCGAGGCGGGGCGTCTGCGAGGCCCAATGGGAACCGTGCCGAAGACCGTGGTGTATCCACTACGGTTGACCGTGGAGGGCCGTCCACTGGAAGACGAACGGCGAAACGATGCCGAGCTGATCGAACGCGCGCGCGGAGGCGAGACCGTGGCCTACGAGGAGCTCGTCCGGCGGTACCAGGACGTGGCCGTCCGGACGGCTTACCTGTTCGCGCCCGACGGCGACGCCGAGGATGCGACCCAGGAAGCCTTCGTCAAGGCCTACCGCGCGCTTGCGCGGTTCCGCCCGGAGGCGCCGTTCCGCCCGTGGCTGCTTCGGATCGTCGCCAATGAGGCGCGCAACCGGCGCCGTTCGGCGACCCGGCGGACCGGTCTCGCCTTGCGCGTCGTCGAGGACCACCGGCCGGACGATGCGGCTCCATCGCCCGAGTCGGCGGTCCTCGCCGGCGAGCGCCGGTCGACGCTGGTCCAGGCCGTCAATGCCCTTCGGGACGAGGACCGCGAGGTCATCGCGGTCCGGTTCTTCCTCGACCTCTCGGAGGCGGAGGCCGCGACGACCCTCGGGATCCCGCGGGGAACGGTGAAGTCGCGCCTCTCGCGCGCGCTCGGGCGGCTCCGGGACCAGCTCGCAGCCGACGGGGCCGAACGATGACCGAGATGCGCGGCTCGCTCCCTCGCTCGGCGGACGAAGCGCTCGCTGACGAGCTTCGGGCGCTGTCCGGCTGGCTCGCCGCGCCCGCGATCGGCGGCTCCCCGGGCGCGATCGATCCCGCCCGGCGCGCCCGGCTGCGTCTCGAGGCCGGCGCTGGACGCCGCCGCCCGGCCTGGTGGCCCCTCGGCAGCTTCGCGGGGCGGCCGCTGCGGCGGAGCTTCGTCCTCGCGGTCATCGCCCTCGTCGTCCTCGCGGCGCTCGTCGGGGCGATCGGGTTCGGCGTGCCCGGGATCCGGATCTTCTTCGTCGGCCCCACGCCATCGCCCGTCGGCTCGGCGTCATCGGTGCTCCCGGCATCGCCATCGCCCTCCCCGTCGGGGTCGCCGAGCCCATCGATCCCCGCCCCGCCCGGCTCGAATCTCGACCTCGGCTTCGCCACGACGCCGTCGGAGGCACCGAGCCTCACCGGCTTCGGTGTCCTGCTCCCGGCCGATCCGTCGGTCGGGCCGCCCGACACGATGTGGTACGGCGACGGTCGCCTGACGCTCGTGTGGAGGAGCCGGCCGGACCTGCCGGAGACGCAGGCCGCCGGCGTCGGGCTCCTCGTCACCGAGCTCCAGGGCCGCCTGAACGAGGAGTTCCTCGGGAAGATGATCCCGACTGGGACCACGCTCACGCCGGTGAGGATCGACGGCGTCAGCGGCTGGTGGATCAGCGGCGCGGTCCATGAGCTCCTCTATCTCGACGACCGCGGCGAGATGGTCAGCGACAGTCGGCGCTCGGTCGGGGACACCCTGATCTGGACCCGCGGCGACCTGACGTTCCGCCTCGAGACGGCGCTGGGCCGGGACGTCGCGATCCGGATCGCCGAATCCATCCGCTAGCCGGAACCGCCCGCCGTCGGTCGGTGTAGCACGGTCGACGAGACCCGTCCCGGTGACGGGCCGACGCGACCGGAGGACCGACCCGATGCGTACCTCGCGACCGACGAACCCGCTCCATCTCGGGGCGATCGCCACGCTGTTGGTCGTGCTGGGGGCGTGCACCGCGGCGTCCAGCCGGCCGAGCTCGGCGAGCGAGGCATCCGCCGCGCCGGCGCCGGGCGCGGTCCAGCCGACGACCCGACCGGCCGTCACGCCCGCGGCACCGGCAGCCCGCCTGCCGAACGCCCTCGTCCTCGTCGGTCGAGCGGGCTCGCCAGGGCTCGAGCTCGTCGTCGTCCAGACCGGCGAGTCGATCATGAAGCTGCCCGCCGGCGCGATGGATTCGACCTGGAGCCATCTCGTGACGGCGAAGGCAGACACGACGGGGACGATCGTCCGCGACGCCGCGGCGGAGAACGCCTCGTCCGGCCCGGTTCTCGACATCAAGGGTCGCTGGCGGCTGCCGACGATCGGCACGGACCAGGTTCCGGTCGGCGTCTCGGTCGACGGCTCGACGATCGCTCTCGTTCCCGCCGACGACACGGCGGCCAGCGCGACGCCCGCGACGAGCCGGTTCGCCATCGTCCGGCATGTGAGCGGCGGTCAGCCGACGCGGACCCGGACCGCTCCGCTCGAGCTGAGCAGGGTGATCGAGCTGCCCGGCAGCTTCGACTTCGATGCCCTCTCGCCCGACGGCGAGATCCTCTACGTCGTCGAGCATCTCGACGGCGCGACGGGCGCCTACCAGGTCCGAGCGGTCGACGTCGCCACGGGCACGCTCCGGGACGCGGTCATCGCCGACAAGCGGAACATCGGCGAGGCGATGGCCGGCTGGCCTGTCGGCCAGGTACGCCGGACGGACGGCGTCGTCCTCACGCTCTATCGCGGTCTCGAGCACCCCTTCGTCCATGCCCTCAACACGATCGACGCCTGGGCCGTCTGCATCGACCTGCCGGCGAGCCCGTCCGCCAACGACGCCGCCGCGGCCGACTGGGGCCTGGCGGCCGGTCCAGATGGGCGAAGCGTCTACGCGATCAACGCGACCCTCGGGGTCGCGGCCGAGATCGACGCGGGGGACCTGGTCGTCAAGCGGACGGCCACGCTGCAGACCGCGTCCGCCGACGGTACGGGCTCGGTCGCCTCGGGCGGAACGCCCGCGATCGTCCTGGCGAAGTTCGGCCACGACGAGGTCGGCGCGGCCGGCCGGGTCGTCGTCTCACCGGACGGCGAGACGCTATGGGCCGCCGGTGCGCAGGGCATCGTCGCGATCGCGACGCGCGACCTGAGCGTGAGCCGGCAGATGCTCGGCGGCACGGCCGTCGACGGGATCGCCGTGGCTCCCGACGGATCCGCGATCTTCGCCCTCCTGCGGAACGACGGACGAGTGGTCGCCCTCGACCCGGCGACCGGTCAGGTGCTCGGCGACGTGCCCGGGGCCGGCTTCGACCGGCTGCTGGCGGCGGCGCCGTGGTGATCGACCCGGCCCGCCGCGATCGGGACACCTACTTCGTGTAGCTCCCGCCCGGATCGAGCTCCTCGCGGATCAGCCGGAGCTCGACCGCGGTGGGGGGCGGCGTCGCGGCCAGGTCCTCGGCGATCCGGACGTCCCAGCCGATCGTCGCCCGGACCTGCTCGACCGTGGCCCCAGGATGGAGCGAGTCGAGGCGCATCTCGCCGCTCTCGTCGAAGTGGTACACGCCGAGGTCGGTGACGACGACGCTCGGGCCGCGCCCGAGCCAGCCCTGCTCGCGGCGGATCCGCTCGCTCTGCTCGGCGCCGCCGAGGTTGCCGGGGCTCGTCCGGAAGTCGATCCGCTCGACGAAGCTCCGCGCGCTCTGGCGCATGATCACGAAGACCTGGCGGGCGTTGATGGCGATCTCGCAGGCGCCGCCACTCCCCGGGAGGCGGGTCGTCGGGTGGTCGTACTCCCCGATCACGGTCGTGTTGATATTCCCGAACCGGTCGATCTGGGCCGCCCCTAAGAACCCGACGTCGATGAGGCCGCCCTGGAGGTAGAAGGCGAAGAGCTCGAACATGCTCGTCGCTGCCGTGGCACCGGTGACGATCGTCGGGTCGCCGATGCTCAGCGGGAGGCGGGCCGGTCGGGCGCCGAAGACGCCCGCCTCGTACACGAGCTCCAGGTCCGGGGCGACCGTCCGCTGGGCGAGGTTCACGGCGATGTTCGGCAACCCGACGCCGACGAAACAGACCCGCTGGCCGGCGAGCGCCCGCGCCGCGGCGACGATCATCATCTCGGACTTGCTGAAGGCCGCTGTGGTGTCGGTCATCGCGATCCTGCCTCGCGTTCCGAACGCCCAGCGTTCGAACGGAGGCACGAGGCCTCCGCCAACGCTCGATTCGCGCCGATCCCCCGTGGATTGGATCGCCCGGCGTTCGATCCGACGGCGGATGGCGTTCCCTGCCGGCGCCGCGCACGTCTCGTTCGTCCGTAGGAACGCCCAGCGTTCATCGCGAGTTCGAGTCCCGGCTCATCGGTAGTCCCCGTAATCGACGGAGCCCGACGGCGCCGAGCCCGGCCGGAGCGAGGCCACGCGCTCGGCCCCGAGCTTCTCGAGGTACTCGGCGCGGTCGGCGACCCCGTGGACCCAGTCGCGCAGCCAGGCCTGGGTGGCCGCTTCATCGCGCGAGATCGGGTCCCAGTCGAGGTAGAAGCGGTTGTCGCGGTCGTAGGCGCCCTGGACGTATGACGGATGTGCGCCCCACGGCTCGACCACGACCGCGTCGACGATCAGGCCGGGGATGATCGTCCGGTTCGGATCGGCCCGGATCACGGCCTCGTCGACGACCTCCTCCACGACGACGATCACCCGCTCGGCGGCGAATGCCGCCTCCTTCTGGCATCCGAGGAGGCCCCAGACCTGGGTGTCGCCGCCGGCCGACGCTCGCTGGGCGTGGACGATCGTCACGTCGGGACGGAGCGGCGGGACCGCGTACACCACCCCGTCGCCGTACGGCGACGCGATCTCCCGGATCAGCGGGTTGGCCTTCGGCAGGTCGGTCTCGAAGTACGAGCGGAGCGGGAAGAACGGCAGCTTCGCGGCGCCCGCCGTGTACCGGGCGACCATCCCGAAGTGGCTGTACTCCTCGATCTCGAGCTCGGCAGGATCGGCCTCGATCCGCCTGCGGATCGCGTTCAGGCCGCCGACGCCGGGGTTGCCGAGCCACGAGAAGACGAGCTTGCGGGCGACTCCCGCCGCGATCATCTGGTCGTAGATCACGTCGGGCGTCATCCGGGCGAGGGTCAGGTCGCGGCGGCCCTGGCGGATGATCTCGTGCCCCGCCGCGAACGAGATGAGGTGGGTGAACCCCTCGATCGCGACCGTGTCGCCGTCGCGAACGAGCTCGCGAACGGCGTCGGCCATCGACGCCACCTTCGTCGTGGTCACGACGCGAACCTCGGGTTGAACGTCGGCAAGACCAACTCCCATGGACCTGCCGCCCGAACCACCGAACGGCGCCGTGTCGATGCGCTCGGAACGGCCGAGGGCATGGCAGCCAGTATCGGCCACGGCATCCTCCGGCGTCCGTCCGCGGATCTCCTCAGCAATCACCGGGGCATCACGCGCAACAACGGCGCGGGATGGGAATCGAAAGGGGCCGCCCGACGGGCGACCCCTTCCGGTTCGTCGTTTCCCAGGGATCCGTCAGCGCATCCGATGCGCGTGCGGGAGCCGCCGCGGCCGCTTCGGGCTCGTTTCGCCGGCCGTCGTCGCGTTGACGCCGGCCGCAACCGCGACCAGGAGCAGCCCGAGGACGACCAATTGGATGCTGCCGATCGGGGCGCCCGGCGCGGCTGGCTCGATCGTCGACGTGCTCGGCAGCTCGAGGATCGTGATCGTCTTCGTCAGGTCGAGGACGGCCCCGTTCGGGTCGACACCGACGGCCTCGATCGTGAGCGGCCCGGCATCGGTGCCCGGCGGGATGGTGAGCGTGACCTGGATGTTCCCGTCGGCGTCGGCGGTGACCGTGATCGGGTCCCCGTCCGGCTGGATGAAGACCTCGACGGAGCTGCCGGGCTCGAAGCCCGTCGCGGTCACGACGACGGTCCCGCCGGGCGACGCCACGTTCCTGTCCGTCGTGATCGACGAGTCGAGCGGCGCCGTGATCGTGAACGAGACGGTGACCGGCGGAGCGGCAGCATAGTTGCCGTCGCCGGCCTGGTGAGCGGTGACCTCGCACGTCCCGTCGCCCGTGATCGTCACGACGTTGCCGACGACCGTGCACGGCCCGCTGACCGTGTACGTGATCGGCAGCCCGGACGAGGCGGTCGCATCAAGCGTGATCGGGTCTTGGTCGGAGGTGACGTTGTCGATCGGCGGGAAGTCGATCGTCTGGCCGGCGGTCAGGACGTTGAGGTCGACGGTCGTGGAGATCGACAGGTAGTTCGCGGCGTCAGCCGGCGTGAAGGTGACGTGGAGGGTGTGGGTTCCGGCGGCGAGCACCGCCCCGCCGGCCGGGCTGTAGACATACGACCCGCTGACGGACGCTGACGCGCTGAGCTGCGTGCCCGACAGCGCGGTGCCGTAGGTGATGTCCGCCGGCGTGGCCCACGTGAGGACCGGGGTGGCCTTCGCGACCGTGAACGACTGCGGAACGTCCGCGGCCGCCGCGACGTTCACGTCGCCCGCCTGGTGGGCGGTGATCGTGCAGGTGCCCGCACCGGTGATCGTGACCGTGACGCCGCTGACGGTGCAGGAGCCGCTGGCCGTGAACGTCACCGCCAGGCCGGACGTGCTCGTGGCGGACACGTCGAACGGCCCGTCGCCGTAGGTCGCGCCCGCAAGGGCCCCGAACGTGATCGTCTGGGCCGCCTGGGTCACGGTCAGCGTGCCGCCGGCGTAGTCGAAGACGTAGGTCGAACTTGCCAGGCCGGAGACCGAGACCGGATAGGTCCCCACCGGACTGCCGGTCGTCGCCGCGGTTGTGAAGGTCGGCAAACCGCCGAGCGCCGAGGCGTCATCGCCGTTCACGAAGCCGGAGTAGGTGACCGTGAACGTCGGGTTCGGATCGCCGTACGCCTTCGAGACGTCGTCGACCGTCACGTGAAGGGTGGGTGTGCCAATGGTCAGGACGGCCGTCCCACCGATGACGAAGTCGTAGTACGCCGAGGTCAGGGTGCCGACCGTGCACGTGATCGTGTACTCGCCGGGGGGATCGCCAAGGACCGCGTCGGTCGAGCAGTCCGCCGCGCCCGTCCCGATCGGGCTGGGTCCGCCGGGGACCGTGCCCGTGACATCGGACGCGAAGCTGGTCGGGATCGGGTCTCCGGGGGGAACGGACGTGTTGAACGGCCACACGTACACGGTTCGCTTCGTGACGGTCAGCGTGCCGTCCGCGAAGGTGATCGCGTAATTCGCCGAGGTCAGCCCGGACGGCGTGACGGCGTACGACCCCGGGGCGCTGAGCGGGACCGCCGCCGTCGAGAAGCCGAGGGTGCCCCCCAGGTCGCCGACCGTGTCGCCGTTCTGGAGCCCCGTGATCGTCGCGGTGAACGACGGGTTCGGGTCGCCGAAGGCCTTCGACCCGTCATCGGTCGTCACGGTCAACGCGGCCTGCGTGACGCTCAGGTCACCCGACGCCGTCAGGTCGAACACGTAGTTCGTCGCGGAAAGCGTGCCGATCGTGCAGTCGATCGGGTAGGTGCCGGTCGGGCTCGTCGGGGTGGCGGTCGTCGTACAGTCGGCAGCGCCCGAGATAATGCTCGCGGTGTCGCCGTTGACGAAGCCACCGAGCGAGACGGTGAGCGTCGGGTTCACGACGCCGTAGGCCCGGCTCTGCGGATCCGGGGTGACGCTGATCGTCGCCGGCGTGATCGACAGGTCGCCGGCCACGTAGCTGAACGAGTACTCGCCGCTGATCAGGCCGCTGCACGTGATCGGGTAGGTCCCGACGTTGCTGGCCTCGTTGGCCGTCGACGTGCAGGTCAGCGTTCCGCCCAGGTCGCCGGCGTCGTCGCCGTTCTGGAAGCCACTGAACGAGGCTGTGAAGGTCGGGTCAGATGCTCCGTAGCTGCGGGCCTGGTCGTCCGCGGTGACGATGAGCACGGCCTTGCCGATCGTGAGCGTCCCGGAGACGAACGCGATGTCGTAGTTGCCGGAGGTCGCGCCCGACACGGCGATCGGATACGTCCCGACGGGGCTGCTCGAGATGGCGGTCGTCGCGAGGACGGCAGGGGTCAGGAGATCCGACGCGTCGTCGCCGTTGACGAAGCCGCTGTAGCCGGCCGTGAACGTCGGATTCACGGCGCCGTAGCCGCGCGACGCATCGTTCGCGGTGACGGTGAGGGGCGCCGGCGTCACGCTGAGGTTGGCCGGGGTGTAGGTGAACGAGTAGTTGGCGCTCGTCAGGCCGCTGGCCGACACGGGATAGGTGCCGACCGGGCTGGCCGACGTGGCGCTGGTCGAGAACGACAGCGTCCCGCCGAGCGCCGACGAGGTGTCCCCCAGCACGAAGCCGGAATAGCCGGCCGACAACGCCGGGTTGGCGGCGCCGTAGGTGCGGGTCGAGGCGTTGACGGACACCGTCAGCGCCTTCCTGGCGATCGTGATGTCGGCGGAGCTGCCGTTGCTCGTCGCGTGGGTCGCGTTGCCCGCGTACGCCGCGGACAGCGAACCCGTCCCCGCCCCGGTCGACGAGAAGGTCACCGAGCACGTCGCGGTCGACGACGTCGCCGACGCCAGGGTGCACGCGGACGAGGTGCCGAGGACGGCGGACATGGCAACGGTGCCCGTCGGAACGGTCGCGCCGCTGACGCGGGTGTCGGTGACCGTGACCGTGCAGCTGATCGAGTCGCCGTAGGTGATCGTTCCGGCTGGGCACGAGACCCCGGTCGTGGTGTCGTGCGGAGCGTCCGCGATCGGGCCGACCGTCTGCGCCGTGCCGGTGCCGGTGATCGTGGCCGTGCCATCCGTGCCCGTGCCCGCTGCCGCGTTGGCGATCGTCATCGTCGTGCCGACGTCGGCGATGGCCGGCGTGATCGACACGCGAATCGACGCGGAGATGGCGGATGCGCCGCCCGCCATCGTTCCCGGGCTCCACGTCACGGTCTGGCCGACGTGGCCGATCGAGCCAGTGGCCGTGGTCTCCGACACGATCGAGACGCCGGACGGGATCGTCACGACGATGCTCGGCGTGTACAGGCTGGAGCCGCCATTGTTCCGCGCGGTGAGCGGGATGTCGTAGACGCTGGCGACCGTCGCGCTCGGCGGATTCAGGCCGCTCACGAGCGTCTTCGACTCGGTCAGCGTGAGGGTCGGCGGGGACAGGACGACCGTTCCGAGGTTCGAGAAGTCGACCGCCCCGCCGGTCATGTAGTCCTTGTTGATCGTCGCGAGGTTGGCCGCAGCCGACGAACCGAAGAACAGGCGGACCGGGGTGCTGGCCGTGACCACCCCACCCGACGCTGTCGAGAGGCTGCTGACCGGCACCTGCCAGTCGATGAAGTACTGGCCGCCGCCCGCGGAAACGACGCGAGCGCCGGTGCCGACGGCATTCGTCGGGTCGTAGGCCGGGGCGACGGTGTTGAACTGGTAGATGTCCGTGATGCCGGTCCCGGGCGCGTTGCCCACGTAGACCGCGTCGGGCGCGGCGAGTGAGCCGACCGGCTTGCCGTCGATTCCGGTGACGGCCTTCGTCGTCCAGACGCCCGGCGAATCCTCGGTCGCGATCAGGACCAGCCAGGTCGCGCTCGTGAATCCGCCCTTCGAGGTATCGACCGGGTTCGAGCCGACGCGCACGCGGAAGAACGCGGCACCGCCCGACAGGGCGAGCAGCACGGACGTCGCGGATCCGCCGCCGGAGCTGATGTCGAAGACCGAGCCGATCCCGGACTCGCCCTCGAGGTCGGAGATCGGCGCGCCCGTGTCGGTCGTGTAGCTCGTGAA
>DATLVO010000071.1:0-3677 GCA_035577485.1 Verrucomicrobiia bacterium | reverse complement strand
GGCTGCCGCGAACTGCCGCTCGTCGGCGACGCCCCACCAGTGGGCGTAGATGTTCTCGATGTACCGCCCCACCGGAACCGTGAGCCCGGCAGGGCCGATGACTTCCGGGACCGCGGACCAGTCCAGGCCCACCGCCGGCACGCCACAGGCGATGGCCTCGGCGATCGTCAGCCCGAAGCCCTCACACGAGTTGGACACGTAGACGTCGGCCGCGTTGTAGAGCGTCGCCAGCGCGTAGCGGGGGATGCCGCCGTACTTCTCGTGGAAGCCCGGCAGGGCGATCCGTGACGCAACCGAGGGATGGAAGTGCGAGCGGAACACCCGCAGGTCGCCACCCTCTCCGGTCAGGGACGCGTGGACGAACAGGAGACTGTCGGGATGCTTCGTCAGCACCGGGGCCACCGATCGGAACAGCGCGCCGTACGCCTTGCGCGGCATGTTCGCGTCGGTCCGCAGGATCAGCGTCGTCTTGGGGTCGATGCCGAACGCTTCCTTGGCCTCCTTGCGTGACGTGACCGTCGTCTCGGGCCAGACGATCGGGTGATCGCGGTCGACCGGGTGGAACACCGAGGTATCCACGCCGTGGTAGACCATCGGCACCGGCTTGCCCGTCAACTGCTCGATCTCCTGCGCCCCGAACTTGCTCATGGCGATCGGCTTGATGCGCTGCCAGATCAGGCCCCACGCCGGAGGCAAGCCCGATCCCTCGACGGGCACGTAGTGGAACGCCGGCAGCCCATCGGGCAGCATGTCCACGAGGCCGAATCGATCGACGGACGCCGGGTCGCCCACGACGAGCAGGCAGTCCGGCGCCCAGCCGTCCGCGTACCCCTCGGGCGTGAACTTCGGGGCGATCATCTCGCGCATCTGCGTCTCGGCGTCGCGCGTCTCGTCGAACGTCATCCAGAACCCAAGCCGCGGCACGATGACTAGCCGCTCGGTGAGCCAGTCCGGCAGGTCGCGCGGGATGGAGTCATCGAACGTCAGGAGGCGCACGTCCATGTCGAGCGCAATGAGGCCCGCCATCAGATCGCGAGTCACCGTCCCGAATCCGGTGGTACCGAGGTCGCCGCCCACGAACAGGAGCCTCATGCCGGCACCGCCAGCCCGAGCAGATCGCGGATCGCGTCCGCCTCGGCGTCGTAGTCGATCGCGTCGAAGCGTGCCCGGATTTCGCGGCACATCGCCTCGTGCTGCGTCGGGGAAATCGTGCGGATGATGTCCACCGCATCGGCGACCGAATGGCGGTCGAGGTCGATGCACGTCACGAGGTCATCCCAGAACGACTCGGCCATCTTGCCCCGATAGTGCGAGGCGTGGCCGACGAGAGGACGGCCCACGGCTGCCCACGAGTGGATGACGTGGCCGAAGCCGTCGCCTTGCTGCTTGTCGTGCCAGCCCCAGCCGTAGACCGCCATCGACGCGATGAGGCGCGTGTTCGGCTTGACGATTGCCTCGGGGCCGGCCGTGCCGTCGATGCCGTACACGTCGATCGGAGCCAACTGCTGCGCCTCACGGAGCAAGTCCCAGCACGTCCCCATCGAAGGCATGCAGTTGACGAACGAAGCCGCATCGTGCGCCCAGAGCGGCGGCGCGAACGCGATCGGGTCCATCTCCTGATGGTAGACGACGCCCCGACCCTCGATCGGCATCTCGGAGGACGAGAGGACGAGCGGATCGAGGCTCCAGTCCACCCATTGGCCGGTATTGCCGACCTGCTCGACGAACTGCGCGCCGTGCTCCTGCGCGAAGCGCCAGAAGCCACGCTCGTTGTCGGGCACCGAGGAGATCACGTAGTCCCAATCCATCGCCTGCGCCTGTTCGAGGGTGACCGTGGCAATCGGCGCGTCGGGGAACTCGCCGTCCACGTCGAAGTCGTGCCGGAGGAACTGCTGCGCCAGCCGGTCGTCGCCGTATCCCTGGCCGAAGCGCCAGTAGCCCGCGGTCCACCAGTCGAGCCCGACGGGGGTGTAGAGCGTCCAGCCCAACCGGCCCGCGAGGAGTTGGAGGCTGTGGAACAGCCCGGCATGGTGCTTGTCGGCCAGCACGTTCATTGGTAGTACTTCACGACGCGCGCAGGCACGCCCGCGACGAGGGCATAGTCGGGCACGTCATCGACGACGACCGCGCCCGCCGCGACCACCGAGTGGCGGCCGATCGTCACCGGGCCGACGATGATGGAGCGCGTACAGAGCCACGCGCCCTCCTTGATGAGGACCGGCCCGCCCGCGGTGGAGTTCCGCCGCTCGGCGCCGAACAGCGTGGGATCGTGGCCGCCGGTCAGGATCATCACGTCGTGGCCCGAGAAGGCGTCGGCCTCGATCGTCACCTTGTGGATGCAGTCCACCATCGCGTCCATGAGGACCGACGGGTGGATGTCCGGCTCCACGCCGCCCTCGCGGCTCGTGAACTCGAAGCCGCCCAGCCTACGCACGCCGCACCGCCTCGAAGCCGTGCTCGCCCACGAGCGTCACGTCGTGCGTTCTTTCGAGGAGCGCGCGCAACCGTGCAACCGTTCCGGGCGGGTGCCACTCACCGACGATCCGCTCGACCTTGGCGATGGCCGGCGAGTCGAGGAACGACCACTCACAGCCCTCGCAGTCGATCTTCATGAACGCGATCGAGGCGGCCTTGAGCGAGCGGATGATCGCCGCAAGCGAATAGCAGCGGGCCATGACGGTCTCGGCCCCGCTTGCGGTGAGCGCCCACTGGTTGTTACCGACGAACGCGTGGTGCTCGGCCGGCTCGCCCTCCCCGCCGAACGTGACCAGCGGGTCGGTCCCCGCCACACCATCGACGAGCCGGACCCGATCCCCGAGGCCGTTCCAGGCGATGTTCTCGCGGATGATGCCGAGGTTGTCCGGGATCGGCTCGATGCACAGGACCGACAGATCCGGATTGTCCAGCGCCAGCGCCACCGTAACCGCGCCGATGTGGCCACCGATGTCCAGCGCCCAGCCCGTGAGCCCCGTGGGCAGGCGGTACTCATCGCCGGGCACGTTGACCGACGACAGCACGTTCCAGTCGTTCGTCCGCTCGCGGTACGTGAACGTCGCCATGTGGCCGCCCGGCGTCATCCAGCGGTCGACTGAGTGCGCGTACGTCATGCCGGCACCGCCGTCGGAGCCCAGAGCTCGAACCGCTCATCCCACCGCCGGAGCTCGTCGCGGTCAATGTCAGCGCGCGCGAGGAACGGCTCGATGTCGATGCCGACCCTGCGCCACCACGCCAGCCGACGCACCCACAGCCCGCCGCCGGGGCCGTAGTCGGGGAGCTGATCCAGCGGCCAGTCGAGCTGATCGAGCGTCGAGAGCCCGGTGACGTGGAACCACGGCGGGTCCTCGGTGATCCACTGCTCTGTCGCCTCGGCGTCGAACAGTCGGACGTGGTGTACTAGGTCAATGCGTAGTCCCTGCGCCCGGAGCTGGAACGTCGTCCCGAACAGCGTGTCGAGGTGGATGTAGTCGGGCGCGATCCCGACGTAGCGGGCGTCGTCCTCGGTCACCGTCCGCCAGCCCTCGACGCGCTCGCCGACGTTCCAGCGGCGGTCCCCGAAGATGCGGTCGGTGTTCAGCAGATCAGCTCGGCGGGCGAACAGGAACGCCGGCCACAGCCCACGGCGCAGCTCCTCCTTGGCCTTGGTCGGGAAGCGCGGCCAGTTGTCCGACAGCGGCGTC
>DATLVO010000070.1:0-15575 GCA_035577485.1 Verrucomicrobiia bacterium | reverse complement strand
GTGATGGCCGAGGCGATGATCGCCGGCCTGCTCCGCGGCGAGCTCGTCGCCCCGGAGCAGATCGTCGCGAGCCATCCGCGACCGGAACGACGCGATCACCTTCGCTCCGAGTACGGCATCCGGGTCGTGTCGGACAACGTCGACGCGGTCGGCGGTGCCGACATCATCCTGCTCGGGATCAAGCCCCAGATGCTCGCCCGCGTCGGGCGCGAGATCGGGCCCCGCCTGGGCCGCGGCCAGGTGGTCCTCTCGATCCTCGCCGGGGCGACGACGAAGGCCCTCACCGCCACGCTCGGACACGACCAGGTGATCCGGGCGATGCCGAACACGCCCGCTCGCTTGGGCAAGGGCGTGACCGTCTGGTACGCAACGCCGGAGACCACCGCCGAGCAGCGCGAGCAGGCAGCGTTCCTGCTGGGTGCGCTCGGCGTCCAGATCGAGGTCGACGACGAGAAGATGGTCGCGATGGCCACCGCCGTGTCGGGGACCGGACCCACCTACGTGTTCCTGGTCATGGAGGCGTTGATCGACGCGGCCGTCCATCTCGGGTTCCCCCGCCACGTCGCCCACGACCTCGTGATCGAGACCCTCGAGGGCAGCACGCTCTTCGCGAAGCAGTCGGCGATGCACCCGGCCGAGCTGCGGAACATGGTGACCTCGCCCGGCGGCACCTCGGCGGCGGCCCTCCACGAGCTCGAGTCCGGCCGGCTCCGGACCGTCCTGTCCGAGGCCGTCTGGGCCGCATTCCGGCGGACGGTCGAGCTCGGCGATCAGCTCGAAGCCAGCGTCAGCGGGTCGACGTCCGGCGCAGCCACCGGCGCCGGCTCCTCGACGCCGGACACGACCGTTCGCCGTTCGGCGCCCGAGACCACTGCCCGCCGATGACCGCCGTCGCGACTGGTCGCGGAGTCGACCTGCGCCGGGCGCCGCTGCGGGCGCTCCGGGCGATCGACTTCCGGTCGGCGGCTCGCGACTACTGGGCCGACGAGTCGGCCGTGCACGACCGGCTCGTCGCCTCGTGGGCCGGCCTCGACGATGCAGCCTGGCGGCTGCCGGGGGCCGCCCCGTCCGATGCCGGCGGTCCCGACTGGTCCCTGCTCGACCACGTTGGGCATATCGTCGACTGGCACGAGCTCGCGAGCGAGTACATCGCCGGCGTCCTCGCGGGCGGCGCCTGGCCGTCCGACGCCGACTACGGCGGCGGCGACTTCGACACGTTCAACGAGACCCGCCGTCCGCGATTCGCGGACCTGACCCCGGCCGAGCTCCGCGAGCGCGGCGCCCTCGCCCACGAACGGGCGGTGTCGGTCGCGATGCGGCTTCCGCCCGAGGTCATCCGGACCGACGCAGCCTGGGGCTGGGTCCACCAGGTCCTCCACGGCCACGCCCTCGACCACCTTCCGGTCGTCGAGCCATGGGCGGATGCCCTCCGCCGGCGCCAGGTCGGCAACGATCCGTTCGGGCCCGACCCGCAACCGGTCCGGGCCGGCCTCCCGGCCGCGATTGCCCGCTTCTGGATCGACGACGCGAGCATCCTCGGGCAGTTCGAGGACCTCGTCGCGACGGTGCCGGATCCCTTCTGGACGCTGGCCACTGACGGCGATTGGAGCGTCGCCGACCACGTCGCGCACGTGGCCGGCTGGTTCGCGGTCGGGGCAGAGGCGCTCGAACGACACCGAACCGGCGGGCCCTGGATGGAGATGCCAGCGGAGGGCGTCGACGCCTTCAACGACCGCCAGGTCCGGGCGGCCCGCGGCACGGCTCCCGAAGAGCTTCGGGCGACCTACGCGACCGGATCGGCCCGGCTCCGCGCCGCGATCCGGGAGATGACCGACGCGGAGTGGCTCGATCCCGAGGGCTTCAGCTGGGCCTACGAGGACCTCCACGGACACGTTCGGACCCACCTGGCGATGATCGGGCCGTGGGTCGCGCGTCTCGGCTGGCCCGCCAGCCGGTGATCACGAACGGGCCCCGTCCGATCGACCATCCTGCAGGCTGTCCACGAACCGCTCCGGGGCGAAGGAGAGACCCACGATGAAGCTGGCCGACCGTGTCGGTGGGGCAGGCTCGGCGGCGCTCGTTGCGGCCGCCGGCGGTCTGACGGTCGAGCGGATCGTCGCGGTCGACATGCCCCGCGAGATCCGGCTCCACCCCCGCGATCGGGTGGCGCTGCTGACGGCCGAGATCGGCGGAGCTCGCCAGGTCTTCACGGTCTCCCTGCGAACCGGCGCCCGGACCCAGCTCACCGCGTCCGAGAAGGACGTCTCGGATCCGCAATGGTCGCCCGACGGCCGGCGGATCGCCTACGTCCGGGGCGAGGAGATCCGGATCATCGACGTCGACGGTGGTCGGGACGTTCTCGTGGCCGGCCATCCGGCCGGGGTGAGCCTGCCGCGCTGGTCGCCCGACGGCCGGCGGATCGCGTTCGTCTCGCGACGCCGGGGCTGGTCCCAGGCCTGGATCGTCGACGCTCCGGTCCCGCGTCGCGGGCGACCCGCGAAGGACCCCCGGCCACCGGAGCCACGGCCGCTGACGCCAACCGGCGTCGATGTCGAGGACCTCGAGTGGGGTGCCGGTGGCAGTGACCTCGCGGTCGTCACGTTCCGCGCTCCGGACTACCGCGTCGCGGAGATCCACCTCGTCGACATCGTGTCGGGCAAGGAGCGGCGGCTCGCCGGCGGCGGCAAGGAGTGGGCGACGGGCCCGCGGGCCATTCCCGGCGGCGGCTTTCTCTATCTCAGCGACGCGGACGGCTGGTTCCAGGTCGTCCGGGCGTCCGCGGACGGGCGCGAGCGGACCGTCCTGACGTCGGGATCGCGCGAGCACGGCGAGACCGCCGGCGCGTACGGACTCGCGGCGCTGCCGTCGCGCGACGGCAGCCGGTTCGCCCACGTCGAGATCCACGATGCCCTCGTCGACCTGGTCGTCACCCCCATCGGCGGCAGCCGGCCGGTCAAGCGCGGGCGCGGCCGACCGCCGAAGAACCCGCCGCCGACGGTGGCGGCCGGCGCCGGGACGATGGTCAATCCGTGGCCGGGCGTCTGGCGAGCGATCGGCTGGACGACGGACGGCGCGTGGCTGGCCGCGATCGGGGAGAGCGAATCGCGGCCCCAGGACCTGTGGCTGCTGCCGGTCCCGGGTGTCGCGCCGGCCGGCTCGCGAGCCCGCCAGATCACGGACTCGATGCCGGCCGTCGTCGCCGCGGCGTTCAGCCCGGACCGGACGATCCAGGGCGAGCGGATCGCCTACAAGGCGCGCGACGGCAAGCGAATCGAGGGCACGCTCTGGCGGCCACTCGGCGCAACCGGCAAGCGCGGCTCGCGGCGCGTCCCGACCGTCGTCTTCCCGCACGGCGGGCCGACCTGGCAGGCCTACCGGGCGTGGGTCCCGTTCAAGCAGCTCCTGGCCCGGGAGGGCTTCGCCTTCCTCGATATCGACTTCCGCGGGTCGACCGGCTACGGCCGCGAATTCCGCAACGCGAACCGGGGCGAGTGGGGTCACGCCGACGCGTTCGACGTCATCGACGGCGCCCGCTGGGCCGCGGACCAGGCGTGGTCGGATGGCCGGCTCGCCATCTACGGCGGGTCGTACGGCGGGTACCTGGTCCTGTGCGCTCTCGTCGAGGAACCGGGGCTGTGGCGGGCCGGCGTCGATCTGTACGGAGACTCCGAGATCGCCGAGAGCTTCCGCCACGGCGACCGGCCCGGCCGTCTCGACCTCGGCCGCCAGATGGGCTCGCCCGAGGACCCGGCGATGGCCGAGGTCTACCGCCGGGGCTCGCCGGTCTATCGGGCGGAGCGGATCGAGGCCCCGTTGCTGATCCTCCACGGCCGGAAGGACCGCCGCGTCGTGCCGTTGATGACCGAGCGGATGGTCGAGGCGCTCGAGATCGAGGGCAAGCACCACGAGGTCCACTGGTACGACGACGAGGGCCATGGCTGGGAGAAGCGCGAGAACCGGCGCGACGCCTTCAACCGGATCCGCTCGTTCCTCCGGCGCCACGTCCTCGACGAGCCCGAGCCGGAGCCCGAGGAGCTCGCGACGGCCGGCAAGCCCGCGGGCCGCTAGCCCGGGCCCGCGCGGGAGACCGCGGTAACCGGTCGTCAGCCGGGGCCGCCTCCAGACAGCCGTCCAGGCCGGCGGAAGCGCCGGCGGAACGTGCCGCTGGCGACGCCGCCCCGGGCGCGCCGGGCCACGCCTGCTGGGTCGAGGCCCTCGCTGTTGACGTCCGGCGGGCCGACCTCGGCGTCGTGGTCGCCGTCCCGGCGGGGGATGACGCTGATCTGGCCGTTCGTCTCGAGGAACACGAAGAGCGCCTCCTCGGCGCTCAGCAGCTGGTTCTGGCGCAGCGCGACCGCGAGCTCCCGGTCGCTGATTCCTTCCCGGCGGAGGTTCTCGAACAGGATCCTCCCGTGGTCGACGAGGATCGTTGGCTCGCCGTCGAGGGCATTGCGCAGCGGCTCCCAGCGGTCGGCGGCGGCGTGGAGGAGGAGATCGAGCACGAGGATCACCCCTGCCGCGACGAGCCCGGCGAGGAGCGAGGTGTTCGCGCCGACCATCGCGTTCTGGACGGCGTTCGCGATCACCAGGAGGACGACGAGGTCGAGGGTCGAGAGCTGACCCGCCTCTCGCTTGCCGAGGAGCCGGAAGCCCACGACAAGACAGACGTAGACGATCGCCGTCCGGAGGACGACGCTCGGGAGATCCGAGCCGAGATCGGGGATCGTCACCGGGCGATGCTAGCCCAGGGATCGAGCCGCTACCATCGATTCGTGCCGCTCCCCGCCGTGCTCCGCGCCGCACCGGAACGGGCGATGCGGTCGTCGCTGCTCTGGCTGTCCCGCCGCCGCTCCCTCGGCAGGCTCGCGACCCGTCTCCCGATCACCCGCTCGATGGTCGCCCGCTTCGTGGCCGGCGAAACGCTCGCCGAGGCCCTGGACGCGCTCGACCGCCTCCGTGCCCAGGGCCTCCGGACGACCGTCGACGTCCTCGGCGAGGACGTGACGTCCGCCGACGCGGCGCGGGCCGCCGCGGACGAATACGTGGAGGCGCTCGACGCGCTGGCGACCCGCGGGCTGGACCGGAACGTGAGCGTGAAGCTGAGCCAGATGGGGCTCGGGATCGGGCCGGAGGTCTGCCGCGAGAACGTCGAGCGGATCCTCGTCCGGGCGGCCGCCCACGACGCGTTCGTCCGGATCGACATGGAGGATCACGAGACGACCGACGCGACGCTGGAGATCTGGCGGTCCCTCCGGCCCGTCAACGCCGGCAATGGCGACTCGGGCGTCGTGATCCAGGCAGCGCTGCGACGGAGCCCATCCGACATCGAGGCCCTGATCGCCGAGCGGGCCCGCGTCCGGCTCTGCAAGGGTGCGTACGTCGAGCCGGCCATCGTCGCCCACCAGGAGAAGGCCGCGGTCGACGCGGCGTACGCCGAGCTGATGGAGCGGCTGCTCAGCGGAGGGACGTTCCCCGCGATCGCGACTCACGACGAGCGGCTGATCGCGCGAGCCGTGGAGTACGCCCGAGCGAAGGGCATCGAACCGGACCGGTTCGAGTTCCAGATGCTCTTCGGTGTCCGGCGCGACCTCCAGGAGCGGCTCGTCCGGGCCGGCTTCGGCGTGCGCGTCTACGTGCCGTTCGGGACCCAGTGGTATCCGTACTTCATGCGCCGCCTCGCCGAGCGACCGGCGAACGTCGCGTTCGTGCTGCGGAGCATCCTCCGCGAGAGTCGGGACAGGACACCGCCGCCCTGACCAGCCGGGAATCGAAGAGCCGCCCATGGGCCTGGGCGGCTCGATCGAGCGGTGTGGGCGGGCGACGGCCCGCCGGATGCGTGCGTGCGTTCGAGAGCTAGCGCCAGCGCTGTCCGGCTTCGAGGACGAGCGCCGAGCTGGCGATCGCCGACAGGACGAGCAGGACGCGGAACGCCTGCAGCTTCAGCATCTTCACGTGGGCATCCTCCGTCGCGCGTTCAGTGCCCCTTTGCGCGGAGTAGGAACGTAACGGGTGCAACGCCGAACCCGGTATAGGCCATCAGTACCGGTACCTGGGACCCAGAGGTACCGTCCGAACGGGGCCGGGCGCCAGAAGTGGGACCGATGGCTGGTGCGCGCAGGCGCCGCGAGGCCCGGGCGAGCCTGTCAGGCGCGGAGGCCCGGCCTCTCGAGGATCGTCCGCAGCTGGACGACGTGCTCGGCGACGTGCGTCACGACGAACCGATCCGCGGCCGCTCCGACCGTGATCTCGCCCCGCGCCGTGTGCAACCCGCGCCGCTCGAGGTCGGCCGGTGTCAGACCCGCGAGCAGGTCCTCGGCGATCGCGAGGCCCGTCGCGATCCGGTCGAGCAGATCGCCGCATTGAAGCTGCCGGTCGCTGGCGATCCGGCCGAGCCGGTCCGCGTCGGTCGCGACCCGACCGAACGGCGTCGCGTCGGCGGGATCGCCCGCGAGGATGAGGCGGAGCTGTGTCGCCCAGTACGGCAGCATCTCGTTGACGTGGGCGAGGACCTCACGGGGCCCCCAGTCGGCCTCGGGTTCGGTGCCGTAGGCCGCGCTGAGCGGCCACGGCTCGCCCGCGACGAGCGGGCCGCGGAGATCGAGGAGCCGGCTGCCGGCGTCGCGCAGCCGGCCCGAGAGGTCGTCCATCCGCGCAGTCTCCCACGCCCGGCGTAGCATGGGTGGCCAGACCAGCCCGGCCACGGCCGGGACGCCGCTCCCCGTCCACGGCCCGGGCCCGGCTGCCGGACCCTCCGCCCCGCGGGGACCGCACGGAGACGGACCGATGACCGACACGATCTCGCGTGGTGCCGCCAACCAGGCCGGCGCCCACATCAACAAGAACGCCTACGCCGAGGCACAGGACTTCCTGCCCCTCAAGGGCATCGACCACGTGGAATTCTGGGTCGGCAATGCCCGCCAGGCCGCCCACTACTTCCGGGCCCTCTGGGGTTTCACCCCGGTCGCCTATGCCGGGCTGGAGACCGGCGTCCGCGACCGGACGATGTACGTGATGCGCCAGAACGACATCACGATCGTCCTGACCGGCGCGCTGTCGCCCGACGGCGAGATCGCCGACCACGTCCATCGCCACGGGGACGGCGTCCACGACATCGCGTTCGCCGTGGACGACGTGCGATCGGCGTGGCGAGAAACGACGACGCGTGGCGCCCGGTCCTACCTCGAGTACGCCGAGGCCGGCTCGGACGAGGACGGCGTGCTACGCCGCAGTGCGATCCACACGTACGGCGAGGTCGTCCACTCCTTCATCGACCGGAGCGACTTCCACGGCCCCTTCGCGCCCGGCTTCCGGAAGATCAAGAAGCCGGCACCCGCCGCGACGGGCCTCTCCCTGCTCGAGATCGACCACTGCGTCGGCAACGTCGCGCTCGGCGACATGAACCGGTTCGTCGACTTCTATCGGGACGTCATGGGCTTCGCCCAGCTCATCCACTACGACGACAAGGTGATCCACACCGACTACAGCGCGCTGATGTCGAAGGTCATGACGAACGGCAACGGGCGGGTGAAGTTCCCGATCAACGAGCCCGCGAGCGGCAAGAAGAAGAGCCAGATCCAGGAGTTCCTCGACTACTACCTCGATGCCGGGACGCAGCACATCGCCCTCCGGACCGAGGACATCGTCGAAACGGTCCGGACGCTGCGCGGGCTGGGCGTCGAGTTCCTCGGCATGCCCCACGCCTACTACGAACAGCTTGCCGACCGGGTCGGTGACGTTGGCGTCCCGATCGAGACGCTCGAGGAGCTCGGGATCGAGGCCGATCGCGACGAAGAGGGCTACCTCCTCCAGATCTTCACGCGCCCGATCCAGGACCGGCCGACGTTCTTCTTCGAGATCATCGAGCGGCACGGTTCACGCGGCTTCGGGGTCGGCAACTTCAAGGCGCTGTTCGAGGCGATCGAGATCGAACAGGCGCGGCGCGGGAACCTCTAGCGATGGCGTCGGTCGCGGACCTCGTCGAGCCGGCGGAGCTGGCCGCGCGGGCGGGTGAGTACCTCCAGCGAGCGGGCGACGTCCTCCGGGCGAACGGCCGGGTCCGGATCGTCGAGCTCGGCCCGCAGCGGGTGACCGCGTCGGTCGAGGACGGCGGCTCCAGATCGGTGGTCCTCGAGGTCGGGGCGAGCGAGCTGCATGCCACGTGCGACTGCGGCGCCCCTTCCGCGAACGGCCTGTGCCCGCACGTCGTCGCCGTCGCCGCGGAGACCTGGCACCGGGCCCCGAACCGCCGCTGATCGGGGGTCGCGCCCCCCGACGACGGTGCGATTCGATCGTCTCGGAGGCGCCGATCGGCAACGAAATCGACCATCACGCCTCGATTTTCGCGTCGTATCCTGACGCGGTCGGAGGGCGTCGGGGATTCACGTCCGGGAACGGTCGAATGTCCGGTGGAGGGTGGTCGGATGCTTCTTCTTCGGCTGCATGCCGCGGCCGCGGTGATCTTCGTGGCGGCGATCATCATCCAGGTCTTCCTGGCTGGAGCCGCGATCGCGAACCTCGGCGGCTCGGGCAACTTCGAGAGCCACATCGAGTTCGGGTACACCTGGGTCGGCCTCGCCTCGCTGGCCCTCGTCCTGACGGCGCTGGCGGCTCGCCGGCCGCGCCGGGACGTCGCCATCGTCATCGGCGTCCTCGTGCTCTACATCGTCCAGACGCTCCTTCCGGGCGCTCGCGCCTCGTTGCCGTGGGTCGCCGCGCTGCATCCCGTGAACGCCCTGTTCCTGTTCGCGATTGCCATCTGGTATGCGCGCCGCATGTTGCGGACCGCCATGGCCTGACGGAGCCGGAGGCCCGCCCATCGCGGCGTTCCGCCGCGCATTCCATCGGCGGCGGTCCGACGCGAGTGCCGCCCAGGAGGCTGCCATGTACCAATGGATCGTCCTGCTCCATATCGTCGGCGCATTCCTGTTCGTGCTCTCCCACGGGGTCGGGGTCTGGGTGGCCATCCAGGTCCGTCGGGAGCGGGACCCGCGACGGATCGGCGCCCTGCTGGACCTCTCGAGCGCAAGCCTGAACGGGCTCTACCTCGGGCTCGGGCTGCTCCTGATCGGCGGGATCTGGGCAGGCATCGTCGGCGACTGGTTCAAGTTCCTCTGGATCTGGGCGGCGCTGGTGGTCCTCGTCGCGATCGTCGTCCTGATGTACGTCTTCGCGACGCCGTTCTTCAAGGAGCTCCGGACCGCGCTCGGCCAGCGAACGATGGGCATGGCCAAGGACGCCCCGGACCCGGTTCCGCTGCCCGACGCGGAGATCGTGGCAATCGCTGCCCGCACGCCGGTGGCCACGCTGTCCGCGATCGGGTTCGGCGGCCTGCTGATCATCCTCTGGCTGATGGTGCTCAAGCCCTTCTGAGCACGGGCGGCGGGCGGCAGTCGCCTCGCCGCCCCAAATCCTGAATCCCGTGCGCTCAGGATCC
The DNA here is from genome assembly GCA_035577485.1 of Verrucomicrobiia bacterium. Lineage (GTDB taxonomy): Bacteria > Chloroflexota > Limnocylindria > Limnocylindrales > CSP1-4 > CF-46. Next base: position 6,142 of record DATLVO010000070.1, on the reverse strand, counting down.
TGGCGCCTGCTATCTCGGCTGCTCCGTCGAATCCCTTGCGCTCAGGATCCTGACGCCTCGTAACGCCGCCGCCGGTCGAAATTCGTGGCGCTCAGGATCCTGGTGCCTGGCGCGACAGGGCGATCGTCCGTTGGTGAGCACGAACCGCTCGATCGCGTGGGACAAACGCCGCCGTACGAGGAGCCCCTTGCCTGAGCGCAACAGATTGCGCCGGCCATTGGCGACCGTCGGTCAGCCCTCGGACGCTACTCCCCGCTGACGAGCCGGAGACGTTTCGCGGGAGGATCGGCCGAGGGCCCGCGTCCGGCGTCGGCGTCGGAACCCGACCCGGACCCCGAGCCGTCGGCGGCCCGGCCCAGCCCGGCACCCTCCGCGAGCAAGGCTTCGAGCGCGGCCGCGCCAATCGGCCGGGCGTAGAGGTAGCCCTGGCCGAAGCGGCATCCCATGTCGGTCAGCCAGCGGGCCTGCTCGGCCTGCTCGATGCCCTCGGCGATGACTTCGAGATTGAGCGTCCGGCCGAGATCGACGATCGCCCGCGCGATCGCCGAGCCGCCCGCTCCGCCGTCCGAGACGAAGGACCGGTCGATCTTCAGGATGTCGATGGGGAAGCGCTCGAGATAGCTGAGCGACGAGTAGCCCGTCCCGAAGTCGTCGATCGCGAGGTGGCAGCCCAGCGCCCGGAGGGCGTCGAGCCGGGCGATGGTCGACTGCGTCCGCCGCATCAGGCTGCTCTCGGTGATCTCCAGCGTCAGCGTCGGCGGTGGGAGGCCCGTCTCGGCCAGGATCGACCGGACCGTCGACACGATGTCGTGCTCGCGGAACTGCCGGGCCGACAGGTTGACGTTCATCCGCAGGTCCGGCCGGCCGAGGCGGATCTGCCAATCGCGGGCCTGTCGGCAGGACTCGCGCAGGATCCAGCGGCCGATCGGGACGATGTCGCCCGTCTCCTCGGCGAGGTCGATCCAGTCGCCGGGCATCAGCACCGGGCCGTCGGGCGGCTGCCAGCGGACGAGCGCTTCGACACCCACGATCGACCCGTCAACCAGGTCGACGATCGGCTGGTAGTCGAGCCGCAGCTCGTCGCGCTGCTCGACGCCGCGGAGGCGGGCGGCCCGGGCGCTGCGTTCGGCTGCGACTTCCCGGAGGGCCGGCCGGAAGACCTCGGCGCCGCCGCGGGAGGTCTGCTTGGCCGCGTACATCGCCACGTCGGCGTTGCGCAGCAGGTCCTCGGTCGTCTCGCCGCCGGCGCCGCCGAGGGCGACGCCGATGCTCGCGGCGACGCGGACCGTCGAATGCCCGAGCGGCAGCGGCCGGCGGAGGGCATCGGCGAGGCGCATCGCGACCGCGAGGGCATCAGCCTCGTCGACGACGTCCTCGATCAGGACCGCGAATTCGTCGCCGCCGAGGCGCGCCGCCGTATCGGACGGCCGCAAGGCCTCGGACACGCGAGTCGCGGCCGCCGTCAGCACCTCGTCTCCCCGAGCATGGCCGTGGGTGTCGTTGAGCGTCTTGAAGTCGTCGAGATCGACGAAGAGGATCGCGACCTGCCCGCCGTTGCGACGACAGCGCTCGACGGCATGCTCCACGCGGTCCCGGAACAGGACCCGGTTGGCAAGCCCGGTCAGGCCGTCATGCAGAGCCTGGTGGCGGATCTGGTCGTACAGCCGGGCGTTCTCGAGGGCCATCGCGGCCTCGCCGGCGAGCATCGTCGCGAGCTCCACCGAGCGCTCGTCGAAGGCGGCCGGGCGCGTCGACGTCACCTCGACGAGGCCGATCGTCCGGCCCGCCGCGACGAGCGGCACCATCGCCATCGACCGCTGGCCGATCGACGCGAGGTACTCGACCTCCGCCTCGTCGGCGCCCGCGTCGGCCACGTCGATGAGCACGGGGACCTGCTCGAGGAGGACGCGCTTCGTGGCGGGGAAGTCGTCGAGGGCATAGGTCGCGTTCAGCGCATCGCGGCGCTCCGGCGGGTGATAGCCCAGGGTCACCACCCGATCGGACGGCTGGTCCCAGTAGCTGAGGGCGCAGTCGTCGGCACCGACTGCCCGAGCGATGTGGACCGCGATGCGATCGCCGACGAGCCGCGGATCGAGCGTCTCGGCGAGGTCCCCCGACATCGCGACGACGCTCTGGAGGTCGGAGGCGGTGTCCTTGAGGCGGCGGCTCACCTCCCACAGGAAGATGACCAGGAAGGCGTAGACGAACACGAGCGTCACGAACGCGATCGCCGCCTGGCCTGCCTCGGGAAGCCGGCTGGAGCTGGACACGAGGTGGCCGGCGATCTCGCTCCAGGCGGCGACGAGCCCGCCGGCGACCAGGAGGCGAAGCACGATTCGGCTCGCGACGACCGGGGTGACGATGACCGCCGGGAGCAGCGAGGCGATCGCCATCGCCGTGGCCACCGACGGCTGGAGGACGGCGGCGAGGCCGATGAGGACGAGGGTGACGGCGGCGATCACGGTGATCGCCGACTCGCGATCCGGGCCATCCAGGGCGGCAAGCCGGCTCGCGACCCACAGTCCGTAGACCGCCGCCGCCGCCCCGAGGGCCACCGCTCGCGGCTCGGCATAGGCGATCCCGGCCAGGCCCTCGATCGAGCCGATCACGAACGCAACGATCGCGATGAGCCGCACGAGCGACGCCAGCACGCCGGCGCCCTTTCCGACCGGCCCGCCCAGGCGGCGTGGCGGGTGGATCGGGGCGGCGAGCAGGGCCGTGGCCGGCGTCGCCTGGGTGTCCCGCATGGTCGTGATTCGGGGTGTCGGATCCGGCATCATGTCGACGGGATCGGGCCGATCGGAGGGAGCCGGGGCGTCGGACCTCATCAGGTGGCCAACCGTGACAGCGCCCGCGGTCGCGTGTCATCCCCCGAATGACGCACGCACCCCCAACGTTCGGGGTACCGGTCCTACACTCGCCCGGTGACCGCCCATCCGCCCACCGGCCGCCCCGGCCGGCCTCGCGATCGATGCGGCCGGCCTCGCGAGCGATCCGGCAACTCCGGGCCCTGTGTCCGATGAGGCTCGCCCACGTTCGCGATCGGAACGGACCCGTCGGCGCCCCGTGGCGACTCGTCGCTGCGACCGGCGATGCGGCCGCGGGAGCGACGACGTCCTGGATCGAGCTCGAGATGGCCCGGCGTCGGGCGGTCGCTGCCGATCCCCGGCTGGCCCACAACAGCCTCCTCCATCGCCGCCCGCTCGGCACCCTCGACGAGGTCCTCGGGGCCGGCCTCCGGGTCGATGCCCTGCGCGACCTCGTGGAGCGCTTCGAGCCCCGTGATCCGGACGACGACGCGCTGCTCGCGGAGTCCGATCTCGTATTCGGCCCGCCCGTCCTGGCGCCGCCCTCGTTGCGCGACTTCTACGCGTTCGAGGGCCACGTCCGCACGATGTGGGAGCGCCGCGGCGGCGAGGTCCCCGAGGCCTGGTACCGGCTGCCGATCTTCTACTTCAGCAACGTCTCCGAGGTCCGCGGGCCCGACGACCCGGTCTGGTCGCCGGCCGGGTCGTCGGAGCTCGACTACGAGCTTGAGGTCGCCGCGCTGATCGATACGCCGGTCGTCGACCTCGCCACCGAGCAGGGCGAATCGGCGATCGGCGGCTACACGATCTTCAACGACTGGTCAGCTCGCGATCTCCAACGCGACGAGACGACCGTGCGTCTCGGCCCGGCGAAGGGCAAGGACTTCGCCGCGTCCTTCGGGCCGTGGCTCGTCACGCCCGACGAGCTCGTCACCGCGCGATCGGCCGGGGCGACCGGACCGGACCTCGCGATGACGGCCGAGGTGAACGGCGTCGAGACCTCGCGCGGGCGCTGGTCCGACGCCCAGTTCTCGTTCGGCGCGATGGTGGCCCGGGCGTCCGCCGACGCCCGGCTTCGGCCCGGCGACCTGCTCGGGTCGGGGACCGTCGGCACGGGCTGCCTGCTCGAGGTGAAGGACCAGACGCTCGGCCGCTACCTGCAGCCGGGTGACGAGGTCGTGCTCCGGGTCGAGCGGCTTGGCGCGCTCCGGACCCGGATCACGGAACGACCGGAGGTGCGGCGATGACCATCCACGACCCAGCGACGGCCGAGGCGCCGACGTTCCCGGCCCTGCCGCCCGGTCTCGACACGCCGCGCCTCGTCGTGGACCTGGGCCGGGTCCAAGCGAACATCGCCCGGCTGCAGGGCGCGCTGGACGCTCGGGGGATCGCGCTGCGACCGCACGCGAAGACCCACAAGAGCATCGGGATCGCCCGGCTGCAACTCGCCGGTGGAGCGCGCGGTCTCACGGTCGGGACGCTCGGCGAGGCTGAGGTCTTCCTGGATGCCGGGATCGACGATCTCTTTGTCGCCTACCCGGTCTGGGCGGACGCGCCGAAGGCCGCCAGGCTCCGCGCGTTGCACGAGCGGAGTGCCCAGGTCCGCGTCGGCGTCGACTCGATCGACGGGGCGACGCGCCTGGCCGCGGCCGTCGCGGGGTCCGGTGCCGGTTCGCTGGGCGTCCTCATCGAGGTCGACCCGGGGCTTCATCGGACTGGCGTCTCGTCGGCCGAGGCGGCCGTCGCGGTCGCCCGAGCGGCGCGGTCGGCCGGCCTGGACGTCGCGGGCGTGTTCAGCCATGGCGGCCACAGCTACCGGCCCGGCGGCGCGGAGCCGGCGGGTGCCGACGAGATCCGGAGCCTGACCGCGGCGGCCGCGGCACTGGATGCGGATGGGTTCGCGGTGTCGGTCGTCAGCGCCGGCTCGACCCCGACGATGCTGACGGCGGCCGGCGGCCCGGTCACGGAGATCCGGGCCGGCACCTATGTCATGGGCGATCGCCAGCAGTGGATCATGGGATCGATGCCGGCGGACGGCGCCGCGGCGGCGGTGGCGGCAACCGTCGTCTCCGTGTTCGACGACCGTCTCGTCGTCGATGCCGGCGCGAAGGCGCTCACGAAGGACCGGGCCGACTGGGTGACGGGGTTCGGCGCGATCGCCGGCTACCCGGATCTCGTGATCGACCGGGTCAACGACTACCACGGGATGGTGATCGCGCCACCGGGGGCGAGCCGGCCGGGGCTGGGCGAGGTCGTCGCCATCGTCCCGAACCACATCTGCCCGGTGGTCGACCTCGTCGACACGTTCGTCGCCCTGACGCCGGATGGCGGCACGGAGACGTGGCCGGTCGATGCCCGCGGTCGGAGCGGCTGACGTGCCATTCGCCGAGCGCTTGCCGGTGGTCGTCGAGCCGATGGAGCCCGACGACGCGCCCGCGGTGCTCGAGATCTACGGCGACGGGATCGCGGGTGGCGACGCCACGCTCGAGACGGCGGTCCCGGACTGGCACCACTGGAACGCGGGTCACCGCCGGGACTGCCGGTTCGTCGCGCGGATCGATGGCAAGGTGGTCGGCTGGACCGCCCTCGGCCGCTACTCGACGCGCGAGGTCTACGCGGGTGTTGCCTGGGAGAGCGTCTACGTGGCCACGGACGCGCGCGGCCGTGGCGTCGGGACAGCATTGCTGGACGCCCTGGTCCCGGGGGCCGAAGCCGCCGGTGTCTGGACGTTGATTGCCGGGATCCTCGTCGAGAACGAGGCCAGCCTCGCGCTCCACGCCCGCGCCGGCTTCCGCAGGATCGGCGTCCAGGAGCGGATCGGCCAGGATGCGCACGGCCACTGGCGCGACGTCGTCCTGATGGAACGGCGCAGCCGCCAGATCGGCGTCTGACGCCCGCAAAGAACTGAGGTCCTTCCGCGGCCTAGACTGGCCGCCTCGACGAGGAGGCCAGTCGATCCATGTACTACGTCGCCCGCGGCAGCATCCCCAGGCAGCGCCACACCCAGCATCGCGCGCCGGACGGCAGCCTCTACGCGGAGGAGCTGTTCGGCGTCGAGGGCTTCACCGGCCGCAGCTCGCTCCTCTACCACCTCACCGCGCCGACGCGGACCCACCGGATCGAGCCGGTCGGGCGGATCCGTCTCGAGGCGGCGGACGACGACCTCCATCGCCACCGCCTGACCAAGACGGGCGGGCTCGAGCCGAAGGGCGACATCGTGAACGGTCGCGTGCCGCTCTATTTCAACAACGACGTGATCTTCGGCATCGTCCGACCGGTGGCGGCGATGCCCGACGGCCAGTTCTACCGCAACGGGATCGCCGACGAGATGCTCT
>DATLVO010000069.1:0-2898 GCA_035577485.1 Verrucomicrobiia bacterium | reverse complement strand
CGAACCGCGGCAGGTCCGGCGCCAGGAGCTTGCCGTTGAAATCGGGCGGGATCCCGTCGAGCGACCACGGCGCCGGGTTGCGCTCGTAGCCGCCCATGCAGAGCCCGCCGACCTCCTCGCGGAAGTAGACGAGGTTGTCCGGGTCGCGGAGCTGGGGCAAGCCTGGGTGGACGCCGTCGATCGCCTCGGTGAAGAGGTATTGGTGGGCCATCGGGACGATCGGGATCGTCACTCCGGCCAGCCGCCCGATCTCCGGGGCGAACATCCCGCCGGCGTTGACGACGACCCCGGCGGCGATCGTCTCACGGGAGCCGTCGCGAAGCTCGACCTCGACGCCGGTGACGCGGCCGCGATCGACCCCGACGGCGACGACGCGCGTGCGCGTCCGGACCGTGACGCCCTTCTTGCGGGCGCCGGCCGCGAGGGCCATCGCCAGCCCGGACGGGTCGAGCCAGCCGTCGGTCGGCAGCCAGACCGCGCCGAGGACGCCGTCGGTCGTCATCAGCGGGAAGCGGTCGCGGGCCTCGGTCGCGGTGATCAGCTCGAGCGGGAGGCCGAACGTCTTCGCCCAGCCGGCCTGGCGCTGGAGCTCCTCGAAGCGGGCCTGCGACGACGCCAGCCGCAGCGACCCGACCTCGTGCCACGACGGGTCGACGCCCGTCTCGTCGCGGAGACGCCGGTACAGCGCGGCGCCGTACATCATCATTTTCGTCAGGGTCACCGAGCCCCGGAGCTGACCGACGAGCCCGGCCGAGTGGAACGTGGATCCGGACGTCAGCTCGGCCCGGTCGACGAGGACCACATCGGTCCAGCCGCGCTCCGCGAGGTGATACGCGATCGACGTCCCGCCAACGCCGCCGCCGATGATCACCGCCCGGGCATGGTCCATCGGCGTCAGCCTAGCGGCCGCACCGGCGCGACGGAGCGGCGTTGCGCGCCGCTCATCGCCGCCGCATCGAGGTCCGGTACGCTGCGGATCGATGGACCCCACGATCGAGCAGGTGATCGCCGCGATCCCGGCCTGGGCGGGCCGCGAGGTCGTGGCCGAGGCGATTCCCGCCGGGCTCACGAACCGGAACTACCGGGTAACGGTCGATGGGACGCCGACATTCGTGCGGATCCCGGGCGCCGACACCGGCCTCCTCGCCGTCGATCGTGGCAACGAGATCCACAACACCCGCGCCGCGGCGGCCGCTGGAGCCGGCCCGGCGGTCCTCCATCACCTTCCGCAATGGGACGCGTTCGTCCTGGAGTGGATCGACGGTCGGACGATGTCGAACGCGACCTTCGCCCGGGCTGGCGAGCCGGAGCGTGTCGCCGCGGCGGCCCGTCGCCTCCATGCCGGGCCGCGCTTCCGGGACGACTTCGACATGTTCCGGCTCGCCGAGCGCTACCTCCGCGTCGTCGATGAGCGAGGGATTCGGATCCCGGACGGCTACCGGGAGCGCGTCGGGCAGCTCCCGACGATCGAGGCCGCGCTGGCCGTCCATCCCATTGCGACCGTCCCGTGCCACAACGACCTGCTCGCCGAGAACTACCTCGACGACGGGCGGCGGCTGTGGATCGTCGACTACGAGTACAGCGGCAACAACGACCCGACGTTCGAGCTGGGCAACACGTGCCAGGAGCTGGGCTGGGACGACGGCCGGATTCGCGAGCTGTGCGCCGCCTATTTCGGCGACGCGACCGACGCGCTGCTGGCCCGGATGCGCCTCCAGATGATCATGTCGGACGTCGGCTGGACGCTCTGGGCGGCGATCCAGGCGGCGGTTTCCTCGATCGAATACGACTTCTGGGGCTGGGCGGAGGAGCGCTGGGACCGGGCGTCGACCGCGCTCGCGGGTCCCGATCTCGACGACTGGCTCGGGGCTGTTCGCGCCTGACGGCCCTAGCCGCGCATCCGCTCACCGGCCGGGTCGACGAGGACGTCGGGCGCCCATGACGCCGGGACTCGCTGGTCGAAGGCATCGACCGTCACCGGGGCGTCCTCGGCCAGGTCGGCCGGTCGGTAGACGTACCCGATCGTCCGGCCGACGGTCGGCCCGAAGGCGATACTTCGAAGCCGCCCGATGACGCGCCCGTCGGACCGCACCGCCTCGCCACCGTAGACGGGCGGGTCGCCGAGCCCACCGACGAGGACGGTCCCGAGCCGGCGGGCGGGTCCCTCGCGATCGGCAGCCGCACGCAATGCCTCGCGGCCGCTGAACGGGCCCTTCCCGAGACGGACGAACGACCCGAGCCCGGCCTCGAACGGCGTGTCCAGCATCGTCATGTCGACGCTGTAGTAGCGGTAGCCCTTCTCCATCCGGAGCGCGTCGAGCGCCCGGTAGCCGAACGGCTCCAGGCCATGGTCGGCCCCGGCGCGTCGCAGGGCGTCCCACACGGTGACCGCCCGCGATCGATCGGTCGTCAGCTCCCAGCCGAACTCGCCGGCGTAGCTGATGCGGGCCGCCAGCACCGGCGCGCCGGCGATCGCCACGCCGAGCGCCCGGCGGAGCGGGATGGCCACATCGTCGACGGCATCCTGGGTCGCCGCCGACAGGATTGTCCGCGATCGGGGACCCCACAGCCCGATCGTCGCGAGCTCGTCGGAGATGTCGCGGATCCCGACGTCCTCGCCGTCGACCCGGCTCCATTGTAGCCAGGCCAGGTCGCCGGCGACGAAGCCGGCCCCCGTCACCACGCGGAACCGATCCGCTGCCAGCCGGGTGATCGTGACGTCGGCGACCATCCCGCCTCGCTCGTCGCACCACGGCGTGTACACGATCGTCCCGACCGGCTTGTCGACATCGTTCGCCGAGACGCGCTGAAGGAGCCCAAGGGCCCCGGGTCCCTCGACATCGATCTTGCCGAACGAGGTGAGATCGATGATCCCGGCCGTCTCGCGGACGGCCCGGC
>DATLVO010000068.1:0-4228 GCA_035577485.1 Verrucomicrobiia bacterium | reverse complement strand
CCTACTACCTCGCGACCCGCCACGGGATCACGAACGTCGCGGTCGTCGAGGCCGACTACATCGCGTCGGGCAACACGGGCCGGAACACGACGATCATCCGGGCGAACTACGCGATCCCCGAGGCGATCCGGTTCTACAAGCGGAGCCTCCAGCTCTACGAGGGTCTCGAGGCCGAGACGGGCGCGGCGATCTTCTTTCGTCGCAAGGGCCACGTCTGGATCGCCCACACGGAGATGGGCATGCGGACCGAGCGCTCGCGGGTGCTGATGAACCAGGCGATGGGCGTCGACACGGAGCTGCTCGATCCGGCCGGGGTGAAGCGGCTCGTCCCCCAGGTCGATCTCACCGGCGGCGGCCGGTACACGGTGCTCGGCGCGTCGCACCACGTCCCGGCGGCGACCGCCAGGCATGACCGCGTCGCGTGGGCACTCGCGTCCGGGGCGTCGACGCGCGGCGTCCACCTCATCCAGCACCGGCCCGTGACCGGCCTCCTCCTGGACGGCGGTCGGGTCGTCGGGGTCCAGACCGCGGCGGGTCCGATCCGCGCCGGCATCGTGCTGTCGGCCGTCGGCGGCCGCGTGTCGCAGCTGGCCGCGATGGCCCGGGTCCGCCTTCCGGTCCGGACGCATCCGCTCCACGCGTTCGTCACGAACGACTTCGCCCAGGGGCTGGAGAAGATCGTCGCCTCGACCGAGCTCGCCTGCTACGTCTCGCAGACCGAGCGCGGGCAGATGCTCATCGGCGCGGAGTTCGACAGCCAGCCGTCCTTCTCGCGGATTTCGTCGTTCGACGCGCTCCGGAGCTACGCCTTCAAGATCACCCGGCTCCTGCCGTTTCTCCGCGACATGCGGATCCTCCGGACGTGGGCCGGGCTCTGCGACATCTCGGCCGACTTCAGCCCGATCATGGGCGACACCGGGGTCGACGGGCTCCTCGTCACGACCGGCTGGGGGACGTGGGGCTTCAAGGCGATCCCGGCCGGCGGCGAGGCGATGGCCGAGCGGATCGCCACGGGCAAGACGCCGGCGCTGATCGCGCCATTCGGGCTCGACCGGTTCCGCAACGACCTGGCCATGGCCGACCAGGCATCGGCGGGCACGCGCTGATGCATGAGCTCGACTGCCCCCGCTGCGGTCGTCGCCCCCTCGACGAGTTCACGTTCGGCGGAGAGCGACGCCCAGTGCCGGACTGGCTGACCGATCCCGACGACCGCGACTACGACGAGGTCTGGGTGCTCGAGAACCCGGCCGGCATCGCGACCGAGCGATGGTTCCATGCGGCCGGTTGTCGGCGCTGGCTCACGGTTCGAAGGGACACGAGCGTCGACCGCGTGGTCGAGGTCCGATGACCGACGGCTACGCCGGCCGCCGGCTCGAGATCCTGGCCCGCGACCGGGCGCGGTTCGGTGCCGGCGTCATCGGGGAGCTGCCGGCAGTCATGGCCGGACTCGGCGCCTCCGCGGCGTTCGTCGTGACCGACGGTGGCGTCGTCCGGTCGGGGGTCGCTGGCCGCGTCGTGGACCTGCTGCGCGCCGCCGGCCTGGCGGTCGAGGTCTTCGACGAGGTCGAGCCGAACCCGGGGACGGCCTCGATCGAGCAGGGGAGTGCGGCGCTTCGAGCCGTCCTGTCGGCCGGGAGCTCGCCCATCGTCGTCGCGCTGGGCGGCGGGTCGGCGATGGACTCGGCGAAGGTGATCGCCCTGCACGCACCCAATCACCGTGACGTGATGGGCCTCGGCTACCACGACGAGACGGTCGCCGCCGGAATCCCGGTGGTCGCGATCCCGACGACCGCCGGCACCGGCTCGGAGACGAACACGTACGGCGTGATCACGAACGAGGCGTCGGGCCGCAAGGGCTATGTCGGCCATGAGAGCGTCCTGCCGCGGCTGGCAATCCTCGATCCGGAGCTCACGCTCGGCCTCCCGCCCGAGCCGACCGCGGCGACCGGCGTCGACGCGCTGACCCACTCGTTGGAGTCGCTCCTGTCGGCGAACCCGAACCCGTTCGCGGAGGCGATCGCGCTTGGGGTGGTCCGGACCGTCGGGACATGGTTGTCGCGGGCCGTCGACGACGGCACGGACCTCGAGGCGCGCAGCCGGATGCTCCTCGCCGCGCACTACGCCGGCGTCGGCCAGCAGAGCGGAACCGGCGTCGGCGCGGTCCACGCAATCGGCCATGCGATCGGGACGCGCGGCCGGCTACCACACGGCACCGCGCTCGCGACGGTGATGCCGGAGGTCTTCGAGACCTACCTCGGCGTCCGCGCCCGCGAGCTCGCCCTGGTCGCCGTTGCGCTCGGCGTCGCCGACCCGCGCGATTCAGAGGCAGACGCCGCCCGAGCCGCGATCGTGGCAATCGAGAGCCTCCTTGCCCGGGTCGGTCAGCGTCGGTCGCTGCGCGCCCAGGGTCTCGGGCCCGAAACGCACGACACGATCGCCCAGGACGCGGTCGACGACGCGGCGATCAACAACAGCCCACGCCGCCCCAGGAAGCAAGAGGTCCTAGAGATCCTCGCACGGGTGACATGACGCTGGGCGACGGAGGCGTTGTAGCCTCGTCGAGATGGTCGGTGCTCAGAGGACATCTACCCCGATCGCGGGATTGGCACCGCGGGTCGTCGCCGATTCGGCCCGTCGCCTTGTCTGCTCGCTGTTCATCCTGGCCGTGGCTGGCTGTGGTGCCATCGACCAGTCAGCCGTGCCGACGCGACCCCTCGGTCTCGGCGAGCAATGGCTACCCGCGGTCGGGAATGGCGCGGCCTGCGGTGGCGTGGGGTTCGCGGGGGAGTTCCGTCTTCACGGCTCAGCGGCCGATCCACACCTCGCCTGGATGACGCGCCCCGACGGGTCGCGAACCGAGCTGGTCTGGTCGCCTGGGACGAGCGCCCGGTTCACCCCGGCGTTGGAGGTGCTCGGCCCCGATGGCCAACGGATTGCTGGAGAAGGGTCGCTCATCACGGGCGGCTGCCCCATCGGGGTCCCAGCGTCTATTTCGTGGAGTTTCAGACGCCGCATCCGGATCTGACTGACAGTCCTGTCTCCGGCCCCCGCAGGTGACATTAACGAATGCTGAGCGACCAAGGGGTCGTGTACGTTGGCGGACGTCGGCAGCGAACGATGTCGGGCCAATGCATCGCGCCGCACTTGACGACTGAGGGGGCGAAGTGTCGAGAGGGCGCATTCGGGCGATCGTGGCCGTGACGGTCGTTGTTGCCGCATTCGGGATCGGCGTCGTCGCCGGGGCCCGCGGGTTGGTCGGCGTCCACCCGCCGACGCTGACTGGAGACGGAGTCGTCGGCGATCGAGTCGTTTCGCTCTCGGCCGGCGACGAAACGTATGGGGCGAAGGACTCGATCGCATGGCGGGACAGCAGTGGTGCCGTCCACAGCTCGGGCTGGCCGGATTGCCTGATGACGCTCGGCGAAGTCCACGGTGTGAAGTTCGACGGGGCCGTCGTCTGGCACGAGACCGTGGGCATCAGCACGATCCTGTGGGTCGACTGCGGTCCCTGACCGCGGCTAGCGGCGGAGGAACTCCGGGACGTCCGGCTCGGGACCCCGCCAGCGGGCGAGCTCCTGCGTCTCGAACCAGCCGAAGTGGTTGACGAAATGCCCGCCGTTGGCGACGACGACCTCCATCGCCTTCCGGACCAGGCCCTGGCCCCGGGCCCGCACACTGAGCACGACTCGGCCGGAGCGGACAGCGGCCTCGTACCAGGCGAAGTCCGGTGCCTGATCGGCCCAGCTGAACTCGATGATCCGGTAGAGACGACCGGCGATGCCTCGCCGGCGGCCGCTCGCGTCGAACGCTGCCGCGTCCGCCGGGCCCTCGAACAGCTCGATCGTCGCCGGATCGAACCCGGCCCCCGCGAGGGCCTCGACCGCCGCGTCGGCCTCGGACCGCCGGTCGAAGACCGCGAGCAACCGCCCGACGGCGGAGCCGATCGAGCGACTCACCCGCCGCCCGACGCGCTCATCTGCCGGCGTCGACGAGCGGCTTGACCTCCCCGATCAGGCGCCCGAGCGTCTCGCTGTCGTACAGCGCGGGCTGCTCGGAGATGACGGTGTGGAAGCCCAGCTCGACGTACGGGCCGAGCTTCTCGGCCAGCTGCTCGGACGTGCCGTTCCAGAACGTGTCGTCGTCGGCGACATCGGCCAAGGGCGTCCGGTTGTGCTCCATCGCCGCCTTCCAGACGCGATCGGCCTCGGCCTCGGAATCCCGGATCGTG
>DATLVO010000067.1:0-19381 GCA_035577485.1 Verrucomicrobiia bacterium | reverse complement strand
ACTGACGACGATGTCGTACTGCCCGTCCAGCACCATCTGCAGGGCGGCGACGGAACTCGTCGTGGTCCGGACGTCGAAGCCCTCCGGTTCCAGGGCCGCCCGGACGAGGTCGAGGGCGGCAGGATCGTCGTCGACGGCCAGGACCTTCGGGTTCGGTCGATCGCCCGAGCGACGGACGTATTGCTCGAGCGAGTGCAGCAGGGCGTCGCGGCGGATGGGCTTGACGAGGTAGTCGGAGGCACCCAGCGCGAGTCCGACCTCTCGTTCGTCGACGACCGTGACGATGATCACCGGGAGGCTCGACAGGGAGGCGTCGGCCTTGATCTGGCGGAGGATCTCCCAGCCGTCGACGCCCGGCAGGAGGACGTCGAGGATGACCGCGGCCGGGCGGATGTGCCGGGCCATGGCCAGGCCCTCACGCCCCGTGGACGCCGCATGGACGGAGTAGCCACTCGGCTCGAGGTACTCACGCAGGAGTCGGACGGCGCTCGGATCGTCCTCGATCAGCAGGACCGGTGCACGCTCGCGCATGGGCTGTGCCTCGCCGACGTCCTCGCCAACCACGTCGTCGCGAGCCGCCGGGACCGGTTCGAGTGTCGGGAGCGCGGCGACGCCCGGCATCGACACCGTGAAGGTGCTACCGACACCGATGGTCGACTCGACGCGGATCGTCCCCGAGTGGGCTTCGACCAGCCGCTTCGTCAGGGCCAGCCCCAGGCCGGTTCCCTGCTGTTTCGCCTCGGGGTCGCCGACCTGGCGGAACTCCTCGAACACGATCCCCAGGTCGTCCGGGGCGATCCCGACGCCCGTGTCGCGGACCTCGATCTCGACCGTGGAGCCGGTCGTCGAGATGCGGAGGTCGACCGAGCCGCGATCGTTCGTGTACTTGATGGCGTTCGAGAGGAGGTTGTAGAGGATCTGGCGAACGCGGCCGCGGTCGGCCAGGAGGGGAGTCGAAGGAGCGTCCAGGGTCAGGACGATCTGCTTGCGCTCGGCAATGGGCCGGACGCCGTTGGCGACCTCCGCCGCGATCGCGCCGAGATCAAGAGCCTCGGGATGCAGCTCGAGCCGGCCCGCCTCGACCTTGGCGAGGTCGAGCACGTCGTTGATGAGGGAGACGAGATGCTCGCCGCCGCGATGCATGTGCTCCACCCACTCGAGCGGCACGGTCACGTTGCCATCCGTCGCCGGTTCCGTGCGCATGAGGTCGCTGAAGCCGAGGATGGCGCTCAGGGGTGTCCGGAGCTCGTGGCTCATCGACGCGAGGAAGTCGCTCTTCGCCTGGCTCGCCGCCCGCAGGGCCTCGACCGTCGAACGGAGGCGGGCCGCGAGCGCCTCCTGCTCGGCCACGACGATCCGGCGCTCGACGACGATTGCGGTCTGGGCCCCGAGGGCCGAGAGCAGCTCGCGATCCGCGTCCTCGAACAGCGAGTGGTGCCGCGAGACCAGGACGAGCAGCGGGCTCGTCGGCGATGCCCCCAGCGGCAGGACCGACATCCGGCGATCGCCGCCCGGCAACGCGAGGGACCCGACGAGGGCATCGTCGACGATCACGTCCGCTCCGTCCCGAGCCGCCTCCCGCAGCCGACCGAGCTGATCGGCCGAGAGGCGCCCGGGCTCTCCCGTCGGCCGGCCCGACGGCCTCGGTCCGCTGGAAGCGGCAACGGACCCCGTGTCATCGTCGGCGGGAACCACGACCAGGGCATTGCCCCCGCGGACGTCTGTCGCGAGGTCGGCGAGTGTTGCCCAGAGGACCTCCGGCGGCTCTCCGGCGTTCTCGAGCAGGCTCCGGACATATCCGACCGTCCCGCTCGCCTGCCAGGCGCGGGCGATCGCGGCGGGCGGCACGAACGCGACCAGGTATCCGATCGCGGCAAGGAGTGCCAGGATGATCGCGACCACCGCCGCGTTCGGCGCGATTGCCTGCCCGAGGCTCCCGACGCCGGCCGAGACGATGGTCGCCGCGAAGAGGGCCGTCGACCCGGCGGCGAGCGCGAGTCGCACGGCTCCGGGGCCGCGCCTGCGACGTGCCTCGAGCAGGAGCAGGATCGCCGCGATCGCCTCGATGCCGATGAACGCACCGACCGCGATCAGCGAGAAGACGGGCGCCGGTCGCAGGATCAACGCCGCCGCGACGGAGCCGAGGAGGACGGCGGTCGCCCCGACGAGCAGGGATCGCGGGACATCCCGGATGAGCGACACGAGATGGAGGACGAAGAGCGGCTGGAGGAGCAGCAGGACCGCCAGGGCGATGCCGATCGGCGGCGGGGTGGGCCCGACGCCAGCCCGCCAGATCTCCACGACCAAGGTCAGGCCGAGGCCGGCGAACGCGAGGACGAGGTCGCGCGAGATCGCGTCGCGACGGCGCACGTACCGACGGGCGACAGCGAGGAACACGATGCCGAACAGCAGCTCGACGGTCAGGCGAAGCGGGTCCATCGATCCTTACCTCTGGGTCTCGCTGATCGTGGGCACGTTCAGCGAGACGGCAGACCTAGGGTCCTGAAGGGTGGCCGACGAATGGGGAAACCGCCATGGGCCGATGGTCCGCTCACCCGCCGGTCCCTCAGGTACGGTCCGGTGGGTTGGTCGTGCTGATCGCGTGAGTCATCCGACACCGGGGCTGGAACAGGAACAGGGCCGATCGCGATGCGATCGACCCTGTCATTCCGGTTGCGTCGGTGGTGAGCCGACCGCAGATCAGCTGTGGCTTCGAAGGCCCCTCGAACCCGACAAGAGCTTTGCCAGGAGGACCACGACGATCGCACCAAGCGTGCTGATCGCGATGCTCTCGACGTTGATGCCGGTGACCGAGCCGATCTTGAGCACGTTCGCGGCGACGTATCCGCCGACGAGAGCTCCGACGATGCCGAGGACAACCATCCTCAGCAGGCCCTCACCAGAGCCGACGACCTGATTTGCGAGGAAGCCGGCAATCGCGCCGACCACGATCCAGGCGACGAACCCCATGGTCAGGCCTGCTCGCGCCGGAAGATGCCGACCGCCCAGATGACGATCAGCTCGACGACGGTCCAGCCGACGATCGCGACCACGGCGGTGATGTCCAGGGTCGAGCCCGCGTGGTGGAGGGCGTCCGTCCGGAGGATGCCGTCGAACGGCGCGACGAACACCTGGCTGAGATTGAGGATCCCGGACACGAGGCCGTTCGCCTCTCGCGCGTCGAGCAGGAGCAGCACGATCCGCGCCCCGACGACGATCTGGATCAGCCCGAACAGCAGCACGATGGCGCGCCGGGTGACTTCGGAGGCACCCGGTCCGGTGGCGGTGGGTCCTGGGTTGACGACCTTCCGGTCGACCTGATCGATGGCCATGAACGTCTCCTTTGTGGATGTGCGCGGATTTGCGCTGGCGGAAATGCGATGGTCGTTGGCCCGTGTTCGACGGCGGTCCGGGCCCAGGCGGCCGAGCGGCACCCTTACGTCCCAGAGGCGGCCGCCGCAACCACCGCGGGAATGAGGACGAGGATCGCGAGCGATACCGCTGCAAGGGTCGCCAGGATTTTCGCCAGAGCCAGGACGACCCCGATTGAAGGTCGATGGGACTGCGCAGGAGCGGCTGGGCGCGGAACGCTCGTCCCTTCGCGGGCGAACGGAACTCGGCCTTCAGCGATGGCCATTTGGCTTCTCCTGTGCCTACGGGCATCCGGGGAAGCGGGGCCAAGACGGGACCACCGCCGGGCTACGCTCCGGCCACTGCTGTGCTTGCATTGAAACAGGTGTTCGTGGTATTGTCAACTGTAGTAAATGATATCAACTGTAGGACGAGGCTCCGATGATGACGACGTCCTTCGGGTCCGTGATCCGGCTCGCGCGCGAAGTGCGTGAGCTGTCTGCCATCGATGCCGCTCGCGCAGCGGGCATCTCGGCCGCGTACCTCAGCAAGCTCGAGAGCAATTCGGTCAAGAAGCCGTCGCCCCATGTCCTGCATCAGCTGAGCGAGGCGCTGTCCGTTCCGTACGCCGAGTTGATGCACCTCAGCGGCTACGTCGTTCCCGGTGATGACGAAGGCGAGACCGCTGTCGGCACGGTCGGCAACGCCCTCTTCGCGAACCTCACGACCGACGAGCGCGAGGAGCTTCTCGAGTACCTCGCCTGGTACCGTGCCCGAAAGCGAACGCGGCGCGCCACCGCCCGCCCGATCTGAGGCGCCGAGCGGCCGATTGACGTCGGCCCTACGATCGGCCGCATGTCGTCCCCTACGGCACCCCGCCCGTCGGCCGAGGAGCCCCACGAGGGCGCGGCCCGCCTGACGGGCGATCAGGTCCTTGCGATCAACCGGTTCCCGGATGACAACCCAAACCCCGTCCTGCGGATCGATGCCGACGGGCACCTGATCTACGCGAATCCCGCCAGCGCACCGGTCCGGGCCGCGATCGGGGTCGAGGTCGGCGATCCACTCCCGAACGAGGTCCTCGACCGGTTCGAGGCGGCGGCCCCGACGCACGGCTACCTGGAGTTCGTGTGGGACAACCGGACGTATGCCGTCTGGCCCGTCCCGATCCGGGACCTGAACTTCACGAACCTGTACGGGATGGACGTCACCGCCGAGCGGGCGATCGTGAAGTTCCCGGACCAGAACCCGAACCCGGTCTTCCGCATCGACTGGGCGGGCCGGCTCGTCTACGCCAATCCCGCGAGCCAGGGCCTCGTCCGCGGCCTCGGGCTGGCGATCGGCACACCGCTGCCGGGGGAGCTCCGGGACACGCTCCTCAGCCGGGTCCGGGCCACCGATGGCTCGACCGTCGAGATCGAGACCGCCGACCGGGCTTATGCCCTGCTCCCGGTCGACGTCCCGGAGTTCGGCTTCGTCAACGTCTACGGCACCGACGTCACGGCCGTGAGGGAACGTGAACGGCTCGCACGCGAGAACGAGCGGCTGCTCCTCAACATCCTCCCCGAGCCGATCGCCCACCGGCTGCGCGAGGGGGAGTCGCTGATCGCGGACCGCTTCGACGACGTCACCCTCCTTTTCGCGGACATCGTGGAGTTCACCCGCCTCTCGGCGGCCCTCTCGGCCGACGAGCTCGTCGGCGTCCTCAACGAGGTCTTCACGGTCTTCGACGACCTCGTCGAGCGCTACGGCCTCGAGAAGGTCAAGACGATCGGGGACGCCTACATGGTCGTCGGCGGGCTGACCGAGCAGACGCCCGACCACGCCGGTCGCGTGGCGTCGATGGCGCTCGACCTCGCCGAGTCCGTCGGCGGAATCGAGGCGGCTGATCGCCTCGGGATCCGCTTCCGCGTCGGCATCCACTGCGGACCGGCCATCGCCGGCGTCATCGGCCGGAAGAAGTTCATCTACGACATCTGGGGCGACACCGTGAACCTGGCGAGCCGGATGGAGTCCCACGGCCTGCCCGGCCGGATCCAGGTGAGCCACGCGGTGATGGAGCGGCTGACCGGGGTCTTCCGGTTCGAGTCGCGCGGCCTCGTCGACATCAAGGGCAAGGGGCCGACGCAGACGTGGTGGCTGGTCGGTCGCTGATCGGTCCGCTCCGGCGGGCGGGGGCGACGCGACCGATCTGGGCGCCGGTCGCCGCCTTGCCTCAGAACCTCAAGCTGTTGGCCAACGTTCGATCACAGGACCGTGCCTGCCGGGATGAGGTCGATGCCGTCCGGGATGAAGAGCTCACCGCCGTTCCGGCCACCCCGATCCGTCCGGCCGTACTGCCAGACGATCCGGTTGGTCCGCGGGTCGACGACGAGGACGCGGTCCCGGAAGTCGTCGTTGAGCGCGACCGTCCCGTCGGGAAGGGGGATCGCCAGGCTCGGGTGATCGAGCCGGCCGAGTCCGTTGCGCGGGCCGTACCGCCACAGCACGCGCCCGTGCGGGGAGATCCGGAGAATGGCGCCCGGGTTGCTGTAATCCACGACAAGCACGTTGCCTCTCGCGTCCAGCTGGGCGTCCGACGGGTAGCGCACGGGTGCGTGGATGTCGAAGACGACATGTCCATTCGGACTCAGCCGCACGACCCGCGAGCCGCCGATCTCCGTGATCAGCAGGCCGCCGTCGGGCAGGGGCGTATCGCCGTTGGGGTTGTCGAACGTGGACGGCGGTCGATGCGCGCAGGACCCGGCCCGGCCCCAATGGCGGACGATCCGTTTCGCCGGATCGATCTCGAGGATCCGGCAGTTCCGGATGTCGGCCACCACGATGTCGCCGTTGGCGAGCGGATACGCGTCGTCGGGCGTATGCAGGTATCCCGCGCTGGACCCGGCATGGTCGTAATGGCCGTACTGCCAGATGACCCGCCGCGTGACGATATCGATCCGATCGATGACCTGGTGGGCTTCGTCGTTCGCCACGATCGTCTTGCCGTCCGGGGCGAGGAAGGCGTCGTCGGCCGAGAACCGCTGTCCGGACGGCAAGCTGGCGTGGGCCGGGAATCGCCAGAGCACCTGGTGGGCGTCGTTCACGATGAGGAGCCGGCCGTTCCCGCGATCCGCGATCAGCAGCCCGAGGCCGAACCGGCCGACGGCGTCTGGCGCAGTCGGAGGCGGCCCGGAATCGGACGGCGACGGGGTCTCCGAGGACGGATCCGGCCCGCCCGACGCGACCAGTGAAGCCGGTGGCGGCGTCGCGGTCGTCGCGGATCCCGTCACCGGCCCCGATGCCCGAGGGATCGCCGATGCCCCCGCGACTTGCCCGGCGCCGACCGAGGACAGGGAGGGGAACGACAGGAGGCCGACGACGACGATGAGTCCGACGACGGCGAGGACGGTCGCCCGTCGTCCGCCTGCGAACGTCACGGCACTCCGCGGCCGGGCCATCGGCCTCCGAGCGTGTCCCCGATCGCGTCGGAGCGTCACCGATTCGAGGATTGCATGGCAAGGCGAGGTATCGCGCGGGAACCTGAACCTCACCTGAAACGCGGTAGGGAGAGCCGGAAGGTGGAGCCCGCGCTGGGCTGGCTCGTCGCGGTCAGCCGGCCGCCGTTCCGCGCAGCAAGGCTGCGTGCGATCGCGAGGCCGAGTCCGCTGCCACCAGGTGACGCGGCGTCTGCACGGACCCGGAAGAACGGCTCGAAGATCCGGTCGAGATCCGCTGCCGCGATGCCAGGGCCCGTGTCCCGGACTTCGACCACTACGTCGCGTTCGGTTCGCCGCGTGGCGACCCGTACGACACCCCCCGGGCCCCCATACCGCACGGCGTTGTCGACGAGGTTGAGGATCGCGCGCCGGATCTCATCCGGGTTGGCAGACACGAGAAGATCGGTCTCGAGGGTGAGCCTCGGTCGAGGCGCCTCAGGGTTGGCGGCGGCGAAGGATTCGATCGACTCGGCCGTGAGGACCGATAGGTCGATCGACTCCGGTCGCGGGTCGACGATCCGCTCGTCGGTCCTCGCGAGGAGCAGGAGATCGTTGGTCAGTCGCGACAGATCCTCGGCGGAGGTCACGATCCCCGAAAGGGATGCGCGCAACTCATCGGGCGATGCATTCCGGGCAATCGCCTCCTCGGCGGCGGCCCGGATCGCCGCCAGCGGTGTCCGGATCTCGTGCGACGCATCCGCGACGAACCGGCGCTGCCGGAGGTGTGCTTCGCGGATGGGTCGCAGGGTCCGCGATGCCAGGACCCAGGCCGCGATCCCGACCAGCGCGACCACAACGACGTCGGCGAGGAGGATCGCCAGGCCGATCTTGCCGATCGTCGCCTGGTAGGCGGCGTTGGCGGCCTGCTCGTTGCTCAGGTCTGGCCCGATGTCGAAGTCGGGCGCGAGCACCGTCGCGAAGCTGACGAAGAAGACGATCGTGAAGATGGCGAGGACGAGTGCGAACAGCAGGATGTACAGGAGGGTGAGTCGGAGCCGGGCGCGGCCAAACATCCGTCCGAGGTCCGTCAGGCGGAGCCGGCCGGAAGCGAGTCGTCCGAGATCGGCCGGAGCCGGTATCCGGACCCTCGGATCGTCTCGATGAGGCCGTCCCGACGCCCGTCGTCGATCTTCCGCCGAAGACTCCGGACGTAGACCTCGACGATGTTCGACTCGCTCGCGAAATCGGCATCCCAGAGCGCGTCGATCAGCCGGTCCTGTCCGAAGATCTGTCCGGGATGTCGGGCCAGAAGCTCGAGCAGGGCGAACTCCCGTGCGGTCAGTCGGATCGGGCGATCTCCCCGTGTCACCCCGAGCGTGGACGGATCGAGGACGAGATCGTGAACGATGATCCGGGGCGACCGCGCCTCGGACGTGCGCCGTCCCAGCGCCCGGACGCGGGCCCGGAGCTCCGCCATCGCGAACGGCTTGGCAAGGTAATCGTCCGCGCCGCTGTCGAGCCCGGAGACCCGATCCGACACGGCGTCGAGCGCGGTGAGCATGAGGACGGGCGCCTGAAAGCCGCGCGATCGGAGCACCTCGCAGATCGCGAACCCGTTGAGACCGGGCAGGACGACGTCGAGGATCACGAGCTCGTACGGATAGGCCCCGGCCCACTCGAGGGCAGCGTCGCCGTCGGCCACGACGTCCACCGCGTGACCCTCCGCGGACAGGTCGCTCCGCACCGCTTCGGAGATCGCGGGTTCGTCCTCGACGAGGAGGATGCGCAGGGGTCACCTCCGGTCATTCCAATGGGCATCGCTCGTTCCAGTTGGATCCGGCGACCGTTGTCGCGCGCCAACCTGAATCCCAACTGAGCCGATCCGGGCTGCTTCCCCCCGGGCGAATCTACGCTCGGTCATGCGTTTGCGGTACGGCCCCGCGGACCAACAGGCGAGGGCGTTCCCATACGACTGCCCGATGCCATGTGGGTGCGCTCGGACGCAGGATGCGCGGCATCGGGGGATCAAGGTGGGACATACAAGATGAACGGGACCAGCTCGATGTCCAAGGCTGACCTGTATCAACTGCTCCAAGTGGATCCAGCCGCAGACCACGCGGTGATCCGGGCCGCCTATCGCGTCCTGGCGGCGAAGCATCATCCCGACGTGGGTGGCGACGCGGAGCAGATGGCGGCGCTGAACGGCGCATGGTCGGTGCTCTCCGATTCGGTCGCCCGATCGGCCTACGACCGGGACCGGCGCGTCCGGGTCTCCGGCGACCGATGGGACGCCTTCGCGGGAACCTATGCCTCGACCACCGCGACCGCCACGGCAACGGCCACGTCGACGCCGAGGACCCCGTCGCAGGGAACGGTCCTCGAGTTCGGCCGCTACGCCGGGTGGTCGATCCCCGAGGTCGCCCGGGCCGATCCGGACTACCTGGAATGGCTGGTCCGCACGCCGAACGGGCGTCGCTACCGCACCGAGATCCAGGACCTGCTGCACCCGTCGGCCATCGCCACGGCCCCCGCCCCGAGGCCGCGACCGGCGAGCCGCGGTCGCTGGGGTCGCCGCTAGCCAGGTCGGCGCAGGGTCCGCCGCGCGGCCTCGTCTCATGGAGCGAGTCAATCTTCACTATTCCTGTCGTTCCGCCCAGATTGCCTCGGCGCGAGACGCGGAGATTTGGCCGCACGCCTAAGATCGTCTTCTCTCTTCCGGGCGCGCGGGAAGAGCTGGGGGCGCGACATGGCAGGCAGCACCGGGACCGCGGATGCGACCCGCGTCCTCATCTGCCTCCTCGGTGGGTTCCGGCTCCTGAAGCTTGGCAGCCCGCAGAGCCTCCGACCGGGCGGTCGGACGCAATCGATCCTGTCGGCACTCGCTCTCGGATCGCGATCCGCAGGGGTCCCGCGCGACGACCTCGTCCATCTGCTCTGGCCTGATTCCGAGAGCGGCCTGGCCATCCAGGCGCTCCACACCCTCGTCTACTCGCTCCACCGGTCCCTCGGAGATGCGCTCGGTGGGGAGCATCCGATCGTCAACGTCCACGGTCGCTACCGCCTGAACGCGGAAGCCGGGGTCGTCGTCGACGTGGACCGGTTCGACAGTGTGGTCGACGCCGGCGACCGCCTCGCCCGATCGGGCGAGGCGGAGTCGGCGATCGGTCGGTATCGCGATGCGGTCTCCCTGTACGAGGGCGATCTGGTCGTCGGCTCGGATGTCCAACATGTTCTCGAGCGCGAGCGGCTGCGAGCGCGCTACCTGCGGGTCCGCGTGGCCCTCGCCGACCACCACCTGGTCCTGGGCGAGATGGATGCGGCGCTCGGCAACGCGCTCGACGTCCTGGCCCACGATGCGTACCGCGAGGACGCCCACCGGATCGCGATGCGCTGCTACGTCCGGCTCGGCCAGCGAGCCCAGGCGTTGCGCCAGTACCGGATCTGCCGTGACCTCCTCCGGAGCGAGTTCGAGGCGGCGCCTGAACGGGCCACGGACGAGCTGTACGAGCTGATCCGCCTCGAGCCCGTCCGCGTCTAGCCTCAGTCAAACGTCAGGGAAGGCTGAGGCTGGGTCCATCTCCGGTGCGGCCGGGTGCTCATCGAGCAGTCACCGGCGTCCGCTACACCATCGACGATCGACCAGGTGGGGGTGGCATGTCGGAACCGACGATCACATCCGGGACTGGCCGCCGACAGGTCGTCGCCGTGCTCCGCCTCGTCGTGTCCGCCAGCGGTGAGCTCCAGTTCGGCGAGGCCATCGACGTCGAAACGGAGAAGGGTCGACGGTTCACCCACTGGAGCGGCCTCGCCGCCACCGTTCGCTCGGTCGTCGCGGATGCGGTCGATCGCTCGAGCCGCAACGAACCCCAATCGCCTTCGTCCCGATCCGGAGGAGCGGATGTCATGCGCTGCTCCGGGGACAGGAAGGCGTGGGCCCCCGGCCGTCCCGAGCGGGGTCGCGGACGTCGACAGACTGATGAGCGTTGGGGTGGCTGACGTCCACCTCGTCCAGGACCCGGGTGCGGGATTCGCCGGTGGGCCGGGATCGGGGATGAGGCCGTCTGGCGAGTCGCCCATCGACCGCGGCGCCGGCGGGCGGATCCACCTCAGTCTGATGCAGGGATTCGCCCTGTCGGCCGACCAGCGGCCGGTCTCCATCCCGCTGAGCGCCCAACGCGTCGTCGCATTCATCGCCCTTCGCAACCGGCCGACGCTCCGGCCATACGTCGCGGAGATGCTGTGGCTCGACGCGACCCAGGATCGGGCGATGGCGAACCTCCGATCCGCCCTCTGGCGACTGCGCCAGCCGGGGACCGCGATCGTCGAGGCGAGCGGCGACTATCTGTCGCTTGGGCCTCGCGTCGCGGTCGATGTCCTCGACCTCATGGCCTGGTCCCACGCGATGCTCACCGGCGCCGCGGGGCCCGCGTGCGAGCGAGTCGACGAGATCGTCGACGCCGGCGATCTCCTGCCGGACTGGTACGACGAGTGGGTCCTGATCGAGCGCGAGCGCGTCCGGCAGCTGCGGCTCCACGCGCTCGAACGGGCCTGCGTCGAGCTGACGACGATGGGCGAGTTCGGGCGCGCGATCGAGGCCGGCATGGCGGCGATCGCCGAGGAGCCACTCCACGAGAGCGGTCACGTCGCGCTGATCAACGCCCACCTGGGCGAGGGAAACCGGGCCGAGGCGCTTCGCCAGTACGAGACGTACGTGCGCCTGATGCGCGACGAGCTGGGTCTCGCGCCGTCGCCGGACGTCGCAGCCCTCGTGTCGGGGCTGTGTGCCGCCGCCAGTGCTGTGTGAGCCGCCGCCACTCGTGTGTCAGCCGCCGTCGTCGTCGGAGATCCCGTCCCCGCGCGGTGACAAGCCGGTGATGGTGCCGTGACGGGTCGCCGACCACCCTCTCCCCGAAGCAGACGGTGCCCGCTGCGGGGCGCGGTCAGGAGGACGGCATGCCCATTGCACCGACGTATCCGGGCGTCTACATCGAGGAGCTGCCGAGCGGGGTTCGGACGATCACCGGCGTATCGACGTCGGTCTCCGCGTTCCTCGGATCGTTCACCCGAGGAAAACTCGACAAGCCGATCCAGATCTTCGGCGTCGCGGACCTCGAGCGCAATTTCGGTCCGTTGGTCACGACCAGCGAGGCCGGCTACGCGATCCGCCAGTTCTTCCTGAACGGGGGCCGGGAGGCCTGGGTCGTCCGCGTCGCCTCGGCGACGCCTGCCGCACCGGCAGCGGCGGCCATCGCGATGCTCGACGCCGTCACCGCGGGCAATCTCGCCCTCCTGGCCGAAGCGGCCAGCGAAGGCATCTGGGGCAATCGCGTGCAGCTCGACGTCGACCACGACACGGCGATGGCGGGGCAGTTCAACCTGACTGCGCGCGAGGTCGATGCCGCCGGTCGGACGGTCGCTTCCGAGACGTACCGCAATCTGTCGCTCGTTCCGGCCGCGCCGAACTTCGCACCCGACGTCGTCAACGCCGCGTCCGCGCTGGTCAGGCTGACGAACCTGGCGACCTCGCCGACGGCTCGCGTCGCCGAGACCGGGACGATGACGTCGACCGCTCTCACGGACGCGGCCGCGAATGGCCTGGCGGCGACCAAGACGCTCCAGGTCGTGGTCAACGGCACGAATGTCGGAAGCACGTTCACGTTGGGCTCGACGCGCCACGAGACGGCATCGCGGCTCGCCTCCCTGCTCCAGGGCCTGATCCGGGCGGCGGATCCGTCGCTCCAGGGCATCCGCGTGGCAGCCGAGCCGAGCACGCCGACGACCCGGAACCTTCGCGTCACCGGCAGCCCGGGCGGCAGCGACCAGCTCACGTTCGCCGGGACCCTTGCCGCCGACATCAAGCTCGACGTGGTCAACGTCCAGGCGTACTCGCTCGGTGGGACCGCGTTCGCGGCGCAGGCCGTGCCCCCCGGCCCCCCTGCCGGCCAGCGACTAGGCAACGACGGTGGCCCGCCGAATGGAGCGGCGCTCCTCGGCGACCCGGTTGCCCGGACCGGGCTGTACGCGCTCGAGACGGTCGACCTCTTCAACATCCTGTGCGTTCCCGACGCGATGAACCTTCCCGACAGCGAGGCGTCGGGGTTCGTGCCGCAGGCGGAGGCGTACTGCGAGGCGCGTCGTGCGTTCTTCATCCTCGACGTCCCGCAGCAGGCCGCGACCCGCGACGAGGTCCAGGAGATCAAGGACTGGCTGGATGCGAACGGCACCTTCCGCCACCGGAACGCCGCCCTCTACTTCCCCCGGCCGAAGATCCCTGATCCCGCGAATGGCTTCCGCGACCGGATCGTGCCCTCGAGCGGCACCATCGCCGGGCTCTACGCCCGGACGGACGCGGAACGCGGAGTCTGGAAGGCGCCCGCGGGCACCGACGCGGTCCTCCGTGGCGTTCGATCCCTTGAGACGACGCTCACGGATGCCCAGAACGGGACGCTCAATCCGCTCGCGATCAACAACCTGCGCTCCTTCCCGGTCTACGGGACCGTGTGCTGGGGGGCCAGGACGCTCGACGGGGCGGACCAGCAGGCATCGGAATGGAAGTACATCCCGATCCGGCGGACCGCGCTCTTCATCGAAGAGAGCCTGTTTCGCGGGACGAAGTGGGTGGTCTTCGAGCCGAACGACGAGCCGTTGTGGGCCCAGATCCGGCTGAACGTCGGCGCCTTCATGCACGACCTCTTCCGGCAGGGAGCGTTCCAGGGATCGACGCCCAAGGATGCCTACTTCGTGAAGTGCGACGGCGAGACGACGACCCAGACCGATCGGAACTTGGGCGTCGTCAACATCCTCGTCGGGTTCGCACCGTTGAAGCCGGCGGAGTTCGTGATGATCCAGATCCAGCAGATCGCCGGGAAGATCGAGACCTGACAGGACGGAGAGTGGAGCGATGGCGCAGTTCACGGTCAACGCGACCCGCTTCGACCCGTACAAGAACTTCAAGTTCCGGGTGAAGTGGGACAACCGCTACGTTGCCGGCATCAGCAAGGTCGGCGGACTGAAACGGACGACCGAGGTCGTCAAGCACCGCGAGGGCGGCGATCCGAGCACGAGCCGGAAAAGCCCGGGTCGAACGGAATACGAGGCGATCACGCTCGAGCGCGGCGTGACGCACGACCTCGAATTCGAGGCCTGGGCGCGCAAGGTGTGGAACTTCGGCGCCGGGCTCGGCAGCGAGGTGTCGCTCAAGGACTTCCGCAAGCCGATCACCATCGAGGTCTACAACGAGGCCGGCCAGCTGGCGATCGCCTACAACGTGTTCCGGTGCTGGGTGTCCGAATACCAGGCCATGCCAGACCTCGACGCGAACGCGAACGCCGTCGCGATCCAGCACATCAAGCTCGAGAACGAGGGGTTCGAGCGGGACGAGGGCGTCGTCGAGCCACAGGAACCGACGTTCCCGTAGCGCCATGGAGGCGCTGACCGCGGCGGATCTCCTCGACGCCTGGGAGCAGGGCGCTTCGGTCGGCGCGCACGGGCGAGCGCTCATCCTGCTCGGGTACGCCCGCCCGGACCTGCCCGCGGACAGCCTCGACGAGGTGCCGATCGCGGGCCGGGACGCGGAAATCCTGCGGCTCCGGCGCGCGACGTTCGGTCGCCGGATGGCGGCCGTCGCCTCGTGCCCGGCCTGCGCCGAGACGCTCGAGCTGGATCTCGACGCGGCGACGATCCAGCCGGACATCTCGGCCGATCTGTCACCGGAACCGATTCGGCTGTCAACCCCGCGAGGCACGGTGACGGTCCGACGACCGACGACCGCCGATCTCCTCGCCGCGCAGGAGGTCGCGGCGGCGGCCGGCTCGGATCCCATGGTGGCCCGACGAGCTCTGCGCGATCGGCTCGTCGTGCGGGGCGTCGCCTCGGCGGGCGTCGTCGAGGAGGAGACGCCCGCAGAGACACTCGATCCCAGCGATCTCGACGCCGCCATCGCCGCGGCAATCGAGGCGGCCGAACCCGCGCTCGACCTCCGGCTCGCGATCTCCTGCCCGAGCTGTGGCCATGCCTGGGAGACCACGATCGACGTGCCGTCGTTCCTGTGGACCGAGATCGTCGCCTCGGGGCAACGTCTCGCCGATGAGGTCGCGGGGCTTGCCGCCGCCTACGGCTGGCGTGAAGTCGACGTCCTGGCGTTGACGCCGTGGCGGCGCCAGCTCTATCTCGACCTGGCGACGGGGTGATCTGGTCGTGACCGACGTGCTCGCACATCTCGTCGATCGCGCCCTCGGAACGACGGGCGGCCTCCAGCCCCGACTACCCGCGCGTTTCGAGCCCTCTTCGGATCTCGATCCCGTGGGCGGTCGGCACCATCGACTCGGGCTCCCGCGCCGTTCTTCCGCGGCCGAGATCGATGACGGCGACATCGGTGCAGCGGGCGAACCACCCGCCCCCCGCCGCCCGGCCGGATCGGCGTCGATGGATCGTGAACCCGGGTCGGTCGACGTCCCCGCAGACGCTGGGGACGCACTCGAGCGGTCTCCGGAGTCTCCGCGCGACGCGCTTCGACGTTCACCTGTCGCGCCGGATGTGGCACGCCGACCGCTCGGGCCGCCGGCCGGGGCCGTCTCCCCCGGGGCGGTCTCGGTCGATCGCGGCACACGAGCCGTCCGGACGACCCGGGATCCGGGATCCATCGATCACGAAGTCGCCGGAGCGCATGGGTCGATCGAGACTGTCCTCGAAACGTCCGTCGTGTCGGCGGACGCCCGATCGCGGCGCTCAGTCGGCCCTGACGTGATGAGCGGGCACTCGATCGGGACGGAGTCGTCGCGCGTCGAGCCTGCCGTCGTCACCGAGGTTCCCGCGACCACCGGGGAGCGCTCCCGGCCCACGACCCCGGCATCGGAGCCGGAGCCGGAGTTCGCGACGCGATCGGACCAGCCACCGCAGATCGAGCGCAAAGCGGACCCGAATCAGACGGTCGTGGCCAGGGTCCGCCCCCGCGATCCGCGGCCCGCGTCGGCGCGACCGGTCACGGACCGGTGGACCGAACCGCGCGAACCGGCCGCGGGTGGGGGCGCGGGGCCGGTCATCCGGGTGTCGATCGGCCGGATCGAGGTCCGGGCGATCACCTCGTCATCGCCGCCCCGTCGTGTCCGGACTCCGCCGCCGAGCGCGGCACCGTCCCTCGAGGACTACCTCCGCTCGAGGAACGGGACCCGGCGATGAGCAATTTCCTCGCCGTCGCGACCGTCACGGCCGCCCTCCATCGCCTGCTCCAGGCGTCCGCCGGTGCGGACGTTCCCGGCGCGACCGTCACGACGGATCGTCCCGAGACCTCCACCAACGGCGCGAGCGCGCCGGTGGTCAACATCTACCTCTACCAGGTCGTCCCGAACGTCGCTCTCCGGAACGCGGACCTGCCGACCAGGCGAGGAAGCGGCGAGCTCGCCCAGCGGCCCGTGGCCGCGCTCGACCTGCACTACCTCTTCACGTTCAGCGGAGCCGACGATGAGCTCGAGCCGCAGCGGCTGCTCGGCAGCGTGGTCCGGACGCTCCACGCGCAGCCGTTCCTGACGGCGCAGCTCATCGGCGCCGTGAAGACCGCCGCCACCGCCAACCCCGCGGTCCATCCGGCCCTCGCGGCGACGGACCTCGCGGACCAGGTCGACCGGATCAAGTTCGTGCCGCTGCCCATGAACCTGGAGGAGCTCTCGAAGCTGTGGTCCGTCTTCTTCCAGACGCCGTATGCGCTGTCGGTCGCCTACCAGGCATCCGTCGTCCTGATCGAGCCCGATCTCGAGCCCATCACGCCGCTGCCGGTCCTCGACCGCGACGTTGCGGTGGCGCCCCTCCGTCGGCCCGTCATCGAGCGGATCGTGGCAGCGGCCGACGCGGCTGCTCCCATCACGCCGACGACGCCGATCGACATCCACGGCGAAGAGCTGCTCGGCGACGTCACCCGGATCCGGATCGCCGGCGCCGACCGATCGATCGCCGGCGGCACGTCGGTCCGGCTCCGGTTCGACCTGGGCACGGTGCCGATCGCGGACCTCCGGGCGGGTGACCAGACCCTCCAGGTGATCCATCGAACCCTGCTCGGCATCCCTCCGGCCGAGCACGTCGGCGTCGAATCCGACGTCGCGACATTCCTCCTCCATCCGGCCATCTCGACGGTCGCGGCCGCAGCCGGACCCGTGATCACGGTCACCACCGATGTCACCGTCGCACCGCGGCAGACCGTCGAGCTCGCGCTCCTTGACCCAACGACCGGGGCGCGCAGCCATCTGCTCGCCGCTCCGATCCGCACAGCCGACACGACGAGCCTCACGTTCCCGAGTGCCGGCGTGCCTGCCGGGTCGCACGCCGTCCAGCTGTTCGTGGACGGGGCGGATTCCGCGCTCGTCCGGAACGGCGCCGGCGTCATCACGGGCCCGATCGTCAACGTGCCATGACCCTGCTGGAGGCCGACCCGTGGACGGCGGCGAACAAGGCCCGGCTGGAGTCGGCCGTGGCCGCGGTCCGGACGGCGCTCGAGCGTCGCGTGGCGGGACATTCACCGGACCCCGGCCTGGATCCGCCGCCCGGCGCCGCGTCGTCGCCGCATGCTGAACGCCCATCGGTCGAGGACGCGGACCCTCGGTTCGCGTCGATCCTGGAACGACGCCCGGCGGCCCTGGATCAGGTCGTCGAGGCGTTCGGCCTCACCCCGTTCGAGCGGGACGTGCTTGTCCTGTGCGCCGGCGTCGAGCTCGATGCCGCGATCGGCGCCCTGTGCGCCAGGGCGCAAGGGGACCCCTCCCAGGGTCATGCGACATTCAGCCTCGCCCTGGCCGCGCTGCCCGACGCTCACTGGAGCGCGCTCGCACCGAACGGATCGCTGCGTCGCTGGCGTCTCGTCGAGCCGGGTCCGGGTGGCCTCGCAGCGGCTGCCCTCCGAATCGACGAGCGGGTCCTCCACCACCTCGTCGGCGTGGACGCGCTGGACGATCGCCTCGCGGGTTACGTGGAACCGGCTTCGGCGCCGACGCAGGACCTCGAGGTGGTCCCGTCCCACGAACGACTCGCGCACCGGATCGCGCATGCCTGGGCCGACCGCCCGCCGGAAGCGCCGAACCCGGTCATCGAGCTGTGCGGACCGGACGCGTCGAGTAAGCGCCTCGTCGCCGAGGTTGCCTGCCAGCTCCTCGGGATGCGCGCCGCGACGGTCCGTGGCGAGGCCCTGCCGGTCGACCCGCGCGAGCTCGACGCGCTGATCCGCCTCTGCGAGCGGGAGGCGGCATTGAGCCGGACCGTGATCGTCCTCGACTGCGACGACCTCGACACCGTCGACACGGCCCGCGACGCGGCGATATCTCAGGTCGTCGAAGGCCTCGCATCGGCGCTCATCCTGCTCGTCCGCGAGCGGCGGCCGACCAGGCTTCGGCCCGCGGTCGCCATCGACGTCGCCAAGCCGACCGCGGCCGAGCAGGTCGACGTCTGGCGGTCCCTCGTCGGCTCCAGCCGGCTCAACGGACAGGCGGATCTGCTGGCTTCCCAGTTCGACCTCGGCATTCGCGGCATCCGGGAGGCGACGCTCGAGGCATTCGGCACCCTCGACGGCGGCGTGGCCGAAGACGATCTCGGCGCCGCCCTGTGGGATGCCTGTCGCGCCCAGGCCCGTCCGCGGATGGACGACCTCGCACAGCGCGTTGATGCGCGCGCCGGCTGGTCCGACCTCGTCCTGCCGGACGGCCATGTGCAGGTCCTTCGGGAGCTGACCGTCCAGGTCCGCCATCGGACCCTGGTGTACGACCGCTGGGGATTTGCCGCGACCAGTGCGCGCGGGCTGGGGATCGCGGCGCTGTTCGTTGGGTCGAGCGGCACCGGCAAGACGCTGGCCGCCGAGGTGCTCGCAAAGGAGCTCCGCCTCGACCTCTATCGGATCGACCTGAGCCAGGTCGTCAGCAAGTACATCGGCGAGACGGAGAAGAACCTGCGGCGGGTGTTCGATGCCGCCGAAGATGGCGGCGCGATCCTCCTCTTCGACGAGGCGGACGCGCTGTTCGGGAAGCGAAGCGAGGTCAAGGACAGCCACGATCGGTACGCGAACATCGAGGTCGGCTACCTGCTCCAGCGGATGGAGGCGTACCGCGGGCTGGCGATCCTCACGACGAACATGAAGGACAGCGTCGATCCGGCCTTCCTCCGACGGATCCGGTTCACGATCCATTTCCCCTTCCCGGACGAGGCGGCCCGGGCCGAGATCTGGCGACGGATCATTCCGGCCGGCGCCCCGACGGACGGCCTCGATCCGGGCCGGCTGGCACACCTGAACGTGGCGGGCGGCAACATCCGGAATATCGCCGTGAATGCGGCGTTCCTGGCGGCCGAGGCCGGCCAGCCGATCCGGATGGATCACCTGCTGCGAGCGACGCGGACCGAGTACGCGAAGCTGGAGCGGACGCTCACTGACGCCGAGGTGGCGGGGTGGGGGTGATGGGGCGGCGAGCGCAGCGGCTCGGTCGGGCGGCTCCGCCGAGGGCAGAGATCTCCATCGAGATCGAGCGGCTCATGCTCGATGGGATGGGCCCGCTGGACGGCGACCTGGTCGGCCGCGCGATCGAGAGACGGCTGACCAAAGGGTTTGCCACATCCCCGGTCCGGTCGTCGCCGTCGATCCT
>DATLVO010000066.1:0-10623 GCA_035577485.1 Verrucomicrobiia bacterium | reverse complement strand
CGACCGGATCGATGAACCGCGAGGGATCGCTCGCCGCGATCGCCGCGTAGTCGTTCCCGTCGTACGAGGGATAGGAGGCCTCGGCGAGGATCTCGCCCGTATACGGATCCATCACCACGGCCGACACGGACTTCGCCCGGTCCGCCGCCCACGCGGCGAGGATCTCCTGCTCGACCGCGAGCTGGAGACCGGCGTCGATCGTCAGGCGGAGGTCCTCGCCGGGCGCTCCCGGGTCCTCGACGACCGCGGTGTCCGCGATCACCCGCGACGCGACGTCGCGCTGGGCCTGGACGATCTTCGGGCGGCCGGCGAGCTGGTCCTGGTAGAACTGCTCGACACCGTACTGACCCGCGCCATCCCGATTGACGAACCCGAGGAGCTTGGCCGCGAGCGTCGTGTTCGGGGCGCCGCCCGCCTGCGGGTAGACGCGGACGGGCTCGGGCTCGAGGCTCACGGCTTCCACCTGGCCGTCGGCGATCGCGCCCCGGATGAGACCGGCCGTGGTCGTGTCGAGGGCATGGGCCAGGACGACGTACTTCCGGTCCGAGGTGACGCGTTCCGTCAGCTGCGTGGCGTCGTCACCCTGCAGCCCGAGGATCGAGACGAGCGCCGCGGCAACGGCGGTCCGGCGGGCCGGCGCGATCTCCGAAGGCGTCCCGATCAGCCGCTCCCGCTCGATCGTCGTCGCGAGGACGACCACCCCGGTGCGGTCGAAGATGTCGCCCCGCCGGCTCGGCGATTCCTCGCGCATCGTCGTCTGCCGGAAGGCCTCGCTGGCGAGCCGGTCATGCTGGCCGACCTGCCAGTAAGCGAGACGCGCCAGCAGCGCCGCGCCGATGACGGCGAAGGCGATCAGGAGGAAGAGCGAGCGCGCCCGCGAATCGGTCCGACCCATCGTGCCCTCGGGCGATCAGCGGCCGGGGAGGACGATGGGCGCCGACAGCTGGGTCAACCCGGCATCGATCGCCAGCTTGCGCACGGCCGGCTCCTGGCTGAGCCGGTTGAGGTCGGTCAGGAGCTCCTGCTTGCGGACGAGAAGGGCGTCCCGTTCGGTGTTGAGGCGCTCCATGTCGTAGCCGGTTGCAGAGACCCGCACGGTCTGGGCCAGCGAGAAGAACGCCAGCAGGAATGCGAGCACCACGCCGCCGAGCAGGAACGCCATCCGGTTCGTCCGGCGTCGGGCGCGGACGGCTCCCCGGAGGCGCCGTCGCGGGAGCGTCGGCGTCTCGCGAACGCGGGATCGCTGCGGCAAGAAGACCGAGCGGGGGCGAGCCCCGGAATAGACAGCCACCCTACTCGCCGATCGCGAAGCGCAGGCGAGGTGTCCGCGGATCGAGGAAGGCGAAGGGGTCGGCGCCGGACGAGCCGCCGTAGCCGTCGAGCTCGTGCTCGTCGCTGACCGGCATGTGGCGGCGGACCTCGCGCTCGTGCAGCTCATGCTGACGACGCCCGTACGATCGACGACGGCTGGACTGGTGTCGCTTGCTCACGGTGACTCCTCCTCTCTCTGTTCGGTGGTGGGTCGTGGATCAGGCGGCGAGGCGCTCGGCCGCCCGCAGGCGGGCACTCCGGGCACGAGGATTGGCGGCGATCTCCGCGTCGGTCGGGGTGAGGGACGGCCGGGTGACGAGGCGCAGCCGCGGGTTGCGACCGCAGACGCAGACGGGCAGCTCGGGGGGGCAGACGCAGCCGCGCCGCTCGGCGGCGAAGAACCGCTTGACGATCCGGTCCTCGAGCGAGTGGTAGCTGAGGACGACGAGCCGGCCGCCGGGGCGCAGGAGGTCGACGGCCGCCGCCAGCCCCTCGGCGAGGGCGTCGAGCTCGGTGTTCACCGCGATCCGGAGCGCCTGGAACACGCGAGTCGCCGGATGGATCCGGCGACGGATCCGGGGGTTGCCCGGAGCGACCCGTTCGATGAGCGCCGCGAGCTCCTCGGCCGTCGCGACCGGGACGGTGGCGCGGGCCGCGACGATCGCCCGGGCGATCCGGCCGGCCTGGCGCTCCTCGCCGTAGCGCTGGAAGAGGGCCGTCAGCTCGCGGGCGTCGAGGGTCGCGAGCAGCTCCGAGGCGGGGACCCCGCGGGACGTGTCGAACCGCATGTCGAGCGGGCCGCCCGTCCGGATTCCGAACCCGCGCTCGGCGTCGGCGAGCTGGAAGCTCGACAGCCCGAGGTCGAACAGGAGCCCGTCGACCGCAGCGAACCCGGCGTCCGGGGCGACGGTTCGCAGCTCGCGGAAGTTCGCCCGGCGAAGGACGAGTCGATCCCCGAACCGGGGCCGGAGGCGACCATCCACTCTGGCGATGGCCGCCCCATCGGCATCGAGACCGAGGAGGCGGCCATCAGGGTTGGTCGCCTCCAGGATCCGCTCGGTGTGCCCACCGCCGCCGACGGTGGCGTCGATCTGAAGGCTGCCGGGAGCAGGTGCGAGCATCGACATGACCTCCTCCACCAGCACCGGCAGGTGCTCTTCCTTCATCTCTCCTCCACCGTTGACGATCGGATCCCGAGCGGACCCTGGAAGCGCATGTGGTTCGCTCGACGGCCGCTCGGCCGCCGGGCGGGTTCCCCCTCAGATGCCGAGACCCTCGATCGCCTCGGCCAGGGCGGCCGAGTCCTCGAGACCCCGGCGGTAGACGTCCCAACGGGCCGGAGCCCAGATCTCGGCGTGATCGCGAGCCCCGACGACGACGGCGTCGGCCTCGAGGCCGGCCATCTCGCGGAGGTAGCCCGGGATGAGGACCCGGCCCTGGCCGTCGAGGGTCGACTCCGCGGCGCCCGCGAAGATGAACCGCGAGAACCGGCGAGCGTTCTCGTCGGTGATCGGCAGGGTCGCGACCTTCTCCGCGAGCGTGTCCCAGCCGGTCTTCGTATGGATCGCCAGGCAGGCGTCCAGCCAGCGAGAGACGACAAGACCCGCGTCCAGCTGGGCGCGGAATCGTGAGGGGACGGCTAGTCGTCCCTTGTCGTCCACCGAGTGCCGGTACTCGCCGGTGAACATCCGTCGGGATTCCCCATGTCGGGAGCGGTGACGTGGATGAGTGCCGAGCCGGTGCTTATTGGTCCCCACTTTGGGCCACTTCACACCACTTCAGGGCATAGTAGCGCACGACGCTCGCCCGTCAATGGGGAAAACGCATCAACCCGCCCGAGGCGCGCGGCGACTCAGGGGCGGGGCCCGGCGCACGCCGACTGGTTGATGGGCCGTCGCCGGCGGAGCCCGCGAGCAGCGCGAGACCGACCGGGTCAGCGGGTCGGCGTCGGGATCCTCAGCTTCTCGCCGGCGCGGATCGGCGTCGCGAGATTCGGGTTCATCGCCAGCATCCGGCTGTACGAGACGCCGAACCAGTTCGCGATGCTGTGCAGGTTGTCGCCGGACCGGATCGTGTAGATCCAGCAGTCCGACACCCCCGGGCAGCGGACGAGCACGGCGAACCGATCGCTGGTGGGAGCCGGCGTCGGCCGCGGCGTCGGCGGGACGGTCGGAGCGGGCGTCGCCGACGGAGAGAGCGCCGGGCTGGGGACGGGCTCGGTCGTCGGCGACGGCGAAGGCGTCGGGATCGGGCTCGCGGTCGCCATCACGACCGGCGCCGAGGCGGGCGGCGGGCTCGCCGTCGCTTCCGCCACGAGGTGCGGCGCCGGGCTGGCGATCGGCAGGTCGAAGCCGCCGCGAACGATGAGGAAGCCGAACGACGCGGCCAGGGACGCCGCGAGCACGATCGCCGACACGACGACCGCGGTCGAGATCGGCTGTCGAACCGGCTTCGGCGGCGGCGATCCGGCCAGGAGGACGCCGCGCAGGTAGCGCGGGCAGTTCACGTGGCCCGACGTCAGGCAGACCAGCTCCTGCTGGCGGTCGGACTGGGGCTGGGGCTCGCCGAGGGCGGTGCAGCGGTTGACCGGAGCGGGCCACCCGACGGGCTTGCGGACGGTGCCGTCGGGACCCTCGGCGGTGAGGAACGGGCAGATCGCGCGATCGTCGACCGTCGCCTCGGCCGCCGACCGGAAGGGCGTCGCGAACGGCTGATCGGACGCATCCTGCCCGACTGCCGTCGTCCCCTCGTCCTCCAGCACCGACCCTCCGCGCTCAGTCTCGTCCCGGACGGCGCGGAGTCTAGTACGTTTAGGAGGTTGCCGTGCCGATCGGAGCGGTGCTAGAGTCCGGCGCCTGATCGGGTCCTCCGTGACCCAGCAGCTCTCGAGGCTCGCCACCCCCCATGGCCCTGCCGCTCCCGACGGTTTCGATCGAACCAGATCCGTATCGGCTCGCCCCGCAGCGGATCAAGCGGTGTACGTTCCGTCGGCTCATCCAGATCGAGAGTGGCGCCGAGCGCCTGTACGACGTCGAGTGCCTGCTGCCGGATCGCCGCGTGCCGATCCCCCTGGGATCGCTCGACGCCGCGACGCCGATCTGCAACACCTGCACGGCGCCGCACACCTTCCGTCCAGACGAGGACTGAGGCGCCGTCCACGCCTGTTCCCTCCGGGGCCGGTCGGGCCTCGATAGAGGAGCGTCAGCGAGGCGGTCTGTAAGCCGAGTTCTGTGACCGCCGACTCGCGTCGACGGCCGATGGCCATCCATCTGGGGCCGCCGGTTGCCCGACGGCTCATGCGGCCGACCCGAGGGCTGGGCAGCGCACCTCTCCCCCGACGGGTTGCCCCGCACGGGTTGCGCCCTCCTATTTGGCCTTGCTCCGGGTGGAGTTTGCCGCGTTTCACTCCGACTGCCGGCTTGCGCCGACGGTCGGCATCGTCACTGTGGCACTGGTCCTCGTCTCGCGACGGACGGGCGTTACCCGCCACCCTGCGCTGAGGAGCTCGGACTTTCCTCACGCCCTTCACGGGGTTGCCCCCGACGTGGCGCGCAGCCATCCGACCGCCTCGCTGACCCGGTCATTCTACGGCCCGTCTCTCCGGGGACCGCGGGAGCACGAGTGACGGCCGCCTGGCAACGCCCGCCGAGTCGCCACTCGACTCAATTGGGGCTCGGGCACGCTCGCCCGGGTCCGAAACGCGCCCGCGGCGAGCGCGTGGAGAACCGGATCGAGTCGACTGGCGACTCAAAGGGGATCATCCGGCGGCGAGACGCCGAGCGACAGGCCCGCCGCGCCTCAGGTCCCGGGCCGGACGACGACCACAGCCGGGCCACCTGCGGCGACCCGGTCGATCGCCTCGTTGCACAGCGCATCGGCCAGCTTGTTCTGGGCCCGTGGCACGTGAGTTGCGGACCAACGGTCGAAGCCGCGCAGGGTCCGGCGGGCGGTCTCCCAGAGCGGGATCAGCTTCGCGTCCTTGACCCGCCAACGACCGGCCAGCTGCTCGACGATCAGCTTCGAGTCGAGGAGCATCACGATCTCCCGCGCGCCGAACTCGGCGGCGAGGGCCAGGGCGCGGACG
Source organism: Verrucomicrobiia bacterium (assembly GCA_035577485.1). Taxonomy (GTDB): domain Bacteria; phylum Chloroflexota; class Limnocylindria; order Limnocylindrales; family CSP1-4; genus CF-46. Next base: position 5,228 of record DATLVO010000066.1, on the reverse strand, counting down.
ACGGCGGTGTACTCGGCAACGTTGTTCGTCTGGACGCCGAGGTATTCCGAGATCGTCGCATCGGGTCGGGCGCGCGGATCACGCGCGTCGGGCCGGGCGAGATCGATCAGGACGGCGCCGGCCGATGCGGGCCCGGGGTTGCCGCGCGCGGCACCGTCCGTCCGGACGAGGAAGCCATGCCGCGCCGCGCGATCCGCTGACGCCGGCGGCGGCTCGTTCCAGAGGGTCGGGCCGGGTTCCCCGCGGCCGCCCTCGATCGGGCTCAGCCGGGGTCTCCGAACCCGGGCGGTCCCGCCGGACCGGCCGTGTCGGTGCCTGACGCCGTGTCCGAACCGCCGCCGGATCGGTCGCCGCGGAGCTTGCGCCAGACCATCTGGATCGGGTCGTAGTGGCGGTCGGCGACCCGCTCCTTGAGCGGGATGATCGCGTTGTCGGTGATCTTGATGTGCTCGGGGCAGACCTCGGTGCAGCATTTCGTGATGTTGCAGAACCCGATCCCACCCTCGTCCTTGAGGTAGCTCGTCCGGTCGGCCTGGTCGATCGGATGCATCTCGAGCCCGGCGCTCCGGACGAGGAAGCGCGGCCCGATGAACGGCCGCTCGATCTCGTGGTTCCGCAGGACATGGCAGACGTCCTGGCAGAGGAAGCACTCGATGCACTTCCGGAACTCCTGGACCCGCTCGATGTCCTCCTGCTGCCAGCGCCACTCCGACTGGGGGACGCCGGCCGGCGGGGTGAACGGCGGGATCGACTTGTTGATCTCGTAGTTCCAGGACACGTCCGTCACGAGGTCCCGGATCAAGGGGAAGGCCCGCATCGGCTCGACGGTGATCGGCTCGTCCGGGTCGAAGTCGGACAGGCGCGTCTTGCAGGTCAGGCTTGGCCGGCCGTTGACCTCCGCGCTGCACGACCCGCATTTCGCTGCCTTGCAGTTCCAGCGCACGGCGAGATCGGGTGCGGCGTGGGCCTGGATCCAGTGGAGGGCGTCGAGGACGACCATGCCCTCCTCGACCGGGACGTCGAACTCGGCGAACGTGCCGGTCTCCTTGGGCGATCCGCGGAAGACGCGCATGAGGATGTTCGGCATCAGGCTCCGCCTCCGGCTTCGGCGAGCATGCGCAGGTCGTCGGGCATCGCCGGGATCGCCGACGTCGCGACGCTGAGGGTATTGCCTGTCCGCCGGGCGACGACGTTCCGGCTCGCCCAGGCCGGGTCGGTCGAGGGAAAGTCGAGCCGGCTGTGGGCGCCACGGCTCTCCTCGCGTTCGAGGGCGCTCCGTGCGATCGCCTCGGAGATGTCGATCAGGTTGCGGAGCTCGAACACGAGGTTCCAGCCCGGGTTGAACGGCCGCCCGCCGGTCGCTCGCAGCTGGGCCGCGCGCTCCCGGATGTCGGTGATCTGGCGGATCGCCTCGCGCAGGTCCGCCTCCGTCCGGAAGATCCCGACGAGCGTCTGCATCGTCGCCTGGAGCTCCTCCCGGAGCCGGTACGGGTCGGTGCCCTCGGACCGGGTGAGCGGCGCCTCGAGCTCCTGCTCGGCCGCCCGCACCTGGACGGGGTTGACGTGGGGGTCGCCGGGGATCGCCGCGGCCCGGGCAGCAGCGCCCGCGCCGGCCCGCTGGCCGAACACGAGCAGGTCCGAGAGGGAGTTCCCGCCGAGCCGGTTGGCGCCGTGCATGCCGCCGGACACCTCGCCGGCCGCGTACAGGCCAGGCACGGTCGTGGCTCCCGTGTCGGCATCGACGCGGATCCCGCCCATCGCGTAGTGCGTCGTCGGCCCCACCTCCATCGGCCCCGCCGTGATGTCGACGTCCGCGAGCTCCTTGAACTGCTCGTACATCGAGGGCAGCTTGCGGCGAACGTGCTCAGCCGGCAGGTAGCTGATGTCGAGGAACACTCCGCCGTGGGGCGTGCCGCGGCCCTCCCGGACCTCGGTATAGATGGCCCGCGCGACGTTGTCCCGTGTCGAGAGCTCGGGTGGCCGCCGCGCGTCGGTCTGGCGCGAGGCACTGAGGGCCTCGACCCAGGTCCGGGCTTCCTCGTCGGTCGCCGCGTACTCGTGGCGACGGTCCTCCGGCAGGTACTTCCACATGAAGCGATCGCCGTCGCTGTTGCGGAGGATCCCGCCTTCGCCCCGGACCGCCTCGGTCACCAGGAGGCCCCGCACGCCGGGTGGCCAGACCATGCCCGTCGGGTGGAACTGGACGAACTCCATGTCGATGAGGTCCGCCCCGGCGCGGATCGCAAGCGCCTGTCCGTCGCCCGAGTACTCCCAGGAGTTCGACGTGATCTCGTACGCCTTGCCGATGCCCCCGGTCGCGAGGAGGATCGCCTTGGCCGGGAACAGGACCGGCCGGCCGTCGACCCGCCGATACCCGAACGCCCCGGTCACGCTCCCGTCGGCAGCCGTGGTCAGGTGGGTGATCGTGTGCTCCATGTACACGGCCATCCCGGTCGTGACGGCCCGGTCCTGGAGGGTCCGAATCATCTCCAGCCCGGTGCGGTCGCCGACATGCGCGAGGCGCGGATAGGAGTGACCGCCGAAGGGCCGCTGGAGGATCCGGCCGTCGCGGGTCCGGTCGAACACCGCGCCCCATTCCTCGAGCTCGCGGACGCGATCCGGGGCCTCGAGGGCGTGCAGCTGGGCCATCCGGACGTTGTTGAGCATCTTGCCGCCGACCATCGTGTCCCGGAAGTGGGTCTGCCACGAGTCGCGGTCGTCGACGTGGCCCAGGGCCGCGGCGACCCCGCCCTCCGCCATGACCGTGTGGGCCTTGCCGAGGAGGGACTTGCACACGAGCCCGACCGATGCGCCCATCGACGCGGCCTCGATCGCCGCCCGGAGGCCGGCACCACCCGCGCCGATGACGAGGACGTCGTGCTGGTGATGGTCCGAGGCGGCGATCACAGGCGGATGGCCGGGTCCGAGATGATGCCGAGCGCCAGCAGCCGGACGTAGATGTCGGTCAGCGTCACCGAGAGGAAGCTGATCCACGCCCAGGCCATGTGATGTCGGTTCAGCGTCGTCAACCGCTGCCACAGGGAGTACTGGACCCGTTGCCGGCGCGTGCAGGAGAAGCAGTCCAGCCGACCTCCGGCGAGGTGGCGGAGGGAGTTGCACGACAGCGAGAAGCCCGTCAGGAAGACCACGTTGACGAAGAAGATCGCCGTCCCGAGCCCGAGCCGCAGGTGGCCCTGCGGGACGAGCGCGCCGATCGCGTCGATCCACAGGAACGTCAACGGGATGAACGCGAGATACAGGAAGTAGCGGTGGAAGTTCTGGAGGATGAACGGGAACGCCGTTTCCATCTTGTAGCCGCGATGGATCGTCGGCTCGCCCACGGCGCAGCCGGGCGGGTCGGCGAAGTAGAAGCGGTAGTACGCCTTCCGGTAGTAGTAGCAGGTCGCCCGGAAGCCGAGCGGGATCCAGAGGATCAGGAGGCCCGGGCTGATGAAGCGCGGCAGCGCGTCCGGGAACAGGAGCGGTGAGAAGAGCGGCGACAGGTAGCCGTCGACCTCGTACGGCGTTCCGAAGACGGGGTTCCAGACGATCCCGCTGAAGAACAGGTACGTCGCGAGGATCGTGAAGAGGATCCCCTGGACCGTGGGTGCGACCCACCAGCGATCGCGGCGCCTGGTCTTCGCAAATCCGCGAGCCGCCGTCCCGGCGGGCTTGAGAACCGTCGGCGACGTCGTCATCGAGCCGCCGTCGACGCCGGATCGGGGTTTGCCGCGGCGGCGGTCCCGCCGTCCAGCCGCTCGATGATCGCGTCGGCGAAGTCGCTCGTGCCGCTGCTACCGCCGAGGTCGTAGGTCGTCCGGCGACCCTCGGCGATCACCTCGCGGAGCGCCGTCTCGACCCGGACCGCGGCGCTCTGCTCGCCGAGGTGCCGGAGCATCATCACGCCGCTCAGGATCAGGGCGGTCGGGTTCGCCTTGTTCAGCCCGGCGTACTTCGGGGCGGAGCCGTGGACCGGCTCGAAGACGGCGGCCTCGGTCCCGATGTTGGCGCCCGGCGCGACACCGAGCCCGCCGACGAGACCGGCGCACAGGTCGCTGACGATGTCGCCGTAGAGGTTCGGCAGGACGAGGACGTCGTAGAGGTCCGGCTTCTGGACGAGCTGCATGCACATGTTGTCGACGATCCGGTCCTCGAACTCGACGCGTCCGTCGTAGTCGGCGGCGACCGTCCGGCAGCTCTCCAGGAACAGGCCGTCGGACAGCTTCATGATGTTCGCCTTGTGGACCGCGGTGACCTTCCGGCGGTGGTTGGCGACGGCATACTCGAAGGCGAACCGGGCGATCCGCTCCGACGCGGCCCGGGTGATGATCTTGATGCTCTCCGCGGCGTCCCGGCCGACCATGTGCTCGATGCCGGCGTAGAGGTCCTCGGTGTTCTCGCGGACGATCACGAGGTCGACGTCGTCGTAGCGGGTCTCGAGGCCCTTGATCGAACGGGCCGGCCGGAGGTTCGCGTAGAGCCCGAGCACCTGGCGGAGCGTGACGTTGACGCTCCGGAAGCCCGCCCCGACCGGGGTCGTGATCGGGCCCTTGAGGGCGACCTTGTTGCGGCGGATCGACTCGAGGACGCTGTCCGGGAGCGGGGTCCCGTGCTCGGCGAGCATCGCCTCGCCGGCGTCCTGGTGCTCCCATTCGAACGCGACCCCGGTCGCCTCGAGGACGCGGCGGGTCGCCTCCGCCAGCTCCGGACCGATGCCGTCGCCGGGGATCAGGGTCACACGGTGGGCCATGGTCCCGATTGTAGCGGCGAGGGGCCGAGGCCGAGATTGCCCGCCGCCGAAGGCCGAGGCTGCCAGGGGAACGTTCCCGAGCCGCTCGGACGCGCCCGTTCGGGGAGGCAGTCGGCGCGACCAGCGCGGTACCATCGACCATCCCGTCGTCCCCCGTCGGAGACTGCCGCGCGTGAAGATCCAGGAAGCCGACGCCAAGTCGCTCCTCGTCGCCCAGGGCCTGCCCGTGCCGCCGTGGGAGGTCGCCCACACGGCCGCCGAGGCACGCGCCGCGGCCGAGCGGTTCCTCGCTGCCGGCGCCGGCCAGGTCGTGATCAAGGCCCAGGTCCTCGTCGGCGGCCGGGGCAAGGCGGGAGGCGTCAAGCTCGCTGCTACGCCCGACGACGCGGAACGGGTCGCCGAGGCGATCCTCCGCCTGGAGATCAAGGGGATCCCGGTCCGAAAAGTGCTCGTCGGCCCGGCCGCCGAGCACTTTTCG
>DATLVO010000065.1:0-7757 GCA_035577485.1 Verrucomicrobiia bacterium | reverse complement strand
CGGCGCCGGCAAGGCCGGCGGTCGCGAAGCTGCCGGTCGCGTCGTCGAGTCGCGAGGCTTCGCCCTCCCCGGCGAGGCGGAGGAAGTTCGCGAGCAGGTGGGGACCGTCGGGTGTCAGGACGGATTCGGGGTGGAACTGGACGCCCTCCAGCGGGAGGGCCACGTGGCGGATGCCCATCACGACCCGGTCGACCTCGCTCATCGCCGTGATCCGGAGCTCCGGCGGCAGCGTCGCTGCGTCGACCGCGAGGGAGTGGTAGCGGGCGGCCATGAACGACGGCGGCATCCCGGTCAGGAGCCCCGCACCGTCGTGGGTCACCTCGGACGCCTCGCCGTGCACGAGCGTCGGCGCCCGGACGATCGAGGCGCCGAAGGCGGCGGCCATCGACTGCATCCCGAGGCAGACGCCGAGGAGCGGGATCGCCCGATCGCGGGCGACCTCGATCGTCGCCACGGACACGCCCGCGGAATCGGGGTCGCCGGGTCCCGGCGAGACCACGATCCCCCGCAGGTCCGCGTCCGGGTCGGCGGCCAGCGCCTCGACCCCCGCCCGGTCGATCGCGTCGTTGCGGACGACCCGAACGTCGGCGCCCGCCGCCTGCAACGCCTGGACGAGGTTGAAGGTGAAGCTGTCGTAGTTGTCGATGACGAGGATCATCGCGGCGCCCCAACCGGTGCGTCGGGCGCCGTCGCCTCGCTGCCGGGCCGCGCCCTCGGCGCATCGGGCGGAGCCGCGGCCAGCTCGATCGCCCGCCGCAGTGCCGCCGCCTTGTGCTCGGTCTCCTCGAACTCCTTCTCGGGAACGGACCCGGCGACGATGCCGGCCCCGGTGTGGACGTGGGCCTGGCCCTCGCGGAGGACCGCGCTCCGGATCGTGATCGCCGTGTCGAGGTTGCCGTCGTAGCCGAGATAGCCGACGGCGCCGCCGTAGAGCCCGCGCCGCTCCCCTTCGGCGGCGGCGATCAATTGCATCGCGCGGACCTTCGGGGCGCCCGACAGGGTGCCCGCCGGGAAGACCGCGCGCAGCGCGTCGAGCGCGTCGAGATCGGGCCGCAGCCGGCCCTCGACGTGCGAGACGAGATGGAGGACGTGGCTGTACTTCTCGACCTCCATGTACTTGCTCACCGTCACCGTCCCGGCCCGGGCGACCCGTCCGAGATCGTTCCGGCCGAGGTCGACGAGCATGATGTGCTCCGCCCGCTCCTTCGGGTCCTTCTGGAGCTGCTCGGCGAAGAGCTGGTCCTCGCGCTCGTCGGCGCCGCGCGGCCGCGTCCCGGCGATCGGGTGGGTCGTCAGGCGGTCGCCCTCGACCTGGAGGAGCAGCTCCGGGCTGGCGCCGACAACCTCGAAGGACGGCGTCCGGACGAAGAACAGGTACGGGCTCGGGTTGACCCGGCGAAGCGCGCGGTACAGGGCGATGCCGTCGAGGGGCCGGCCGCTGGCGGGGTCCGTGGGCAGGTCGAACGACTGGCGGCGGGCCAGCACGACCTGGATCGCCTCGCCTGCGGCGATCGCGTCCTTCGCGACCTCGACCGCGTGGACATAGGCATCGCGCCCGAGGCTCGTCTCGATCCGGTCCTCGCGGAGCTCCGGCGGGGCCGCACCGCCCGTCCGCGCCGACAGGCCGGCCATCTCGGCGGTGCTCGGCCGCCCGGTTCGCTCGAGCGCCTCGAAGATCGCCTGCTCGGCGATCCGGTACCGGCCTTCGAGATCGGGGGCATCCGTGTGGAGCGACGCGATCGCGCTCAGCGTGTGGGTCAGGTGGTCGAACACGAGCACGAGATCCGTCTCGATGAACGCCGCCGTCGGGACGCCGACAGGGTCCCGTTCCGGCAGCGGGACCGTCGGCTCGAACATGCTGACGGCGTCGTAGGCGAGGGCCCCGACCGCGCCCCCGGTGAAGCGGGGCATGCCCTCGGTCGGGCGGACCTGGCGACGCGGCACGAAGCCGCGGATCGCGTCGAGCGGGTCCGGAGCCGGGGCGGTGGCGAACGGCAGGTCCGGCGAGTAGGAATCCACGGTCACGGGCCTAGTCAGGGTCCGGGCCACGCCGTCGCGGACCTCGAGGAGCCGGCGCGGACCCACGCCGAGGAACGAGTACCGGCCCAGGCGCTCGCCGCCCTCGACCGACTCGAGCAGATAGGCGGGCGTCGCGCCGTCGTCGAGGCGGAGGAAGGCCCCGATCGGCGTCTCGAGATCGGCCGGCCGGGTGGCACGCAGGAGCAGCGTGTCGGCGTTGCCGGCGAGGCGCTTCGCCTCCGTCAGGCTGAGCGGGTCGGTTGTCGTCATCGTGCGTGGCCTCCGTGCGGCCGGTCCGGCTTGTGGCTCCCGGCCCCGGAATCAGAAACGACCTGTCGTCCCGGGACGAAAGGTCGTGCCTTCCGCGGTGCCACCCTCATTCGGCGATGCCGCACTTCGTGACCGACGGGCTGCGGACCGCTGGCGCGGTTGCCGCCGATCGGCGCTGCCCTCTATCGCTGGCGCTCTGCGCCGGAGCCTACTGGGACCCGTCGCGGTCCTGTCGTCCCGCATCGGTGCCGTTCGGTCCGGAGGCTCCCGGGTCCATTCCCTGTCGCTGCCGCTCCGGTTTCCACCAGCCACCGGATCTCTCTGCCGACGCGCGACGTGTACTCGTCCCGTTCACAGCCCGTTCTTCGTGATGTGGCCGGGAGTATGGGCGGGGTCCCCGGACGCGTCAAGCGCGGGGCGGATCAGTTCGGCTCGGCTCGCGCGGCGCGGATCTCGAAGCCGGTGCAGGAGATCACCGGGAGGTTCGGATAGCGCGGGAAGCGGGTGTCCGTCCGCGACCGCTCGCAGAGGACGAACCGCGAGCCGCGGCCGCTGACCACGAGCTTCGCGTGGAGACAGCCGGCGCAGAGCCCGGCCGTGGCGGAGATCGCCTCCGGCGGTCCGCTGGCGCCCGATGGGTTCGAGGTCATCGGTTCACAAGCTCGCCTGCGGACTCGCGCTCACCACCGCCAGCCCGGAAGGGACTCGATCGTCTCCCGCTGGTCGGGATCGATGGTCCCGTCGCGACGCTGCTGCACGTACAACGTCGACCATTCGCCGAGCGGGAAGCCATCGGGCGTCGTCAGGTCGGACGGGAACGGCAGCGGAACGCCGGCCTCGATCGCCTCCCGTGCGCTCCAGAGGCCGGTTTCGAAGTACGGGTCGATCGCCGACCAGCCGCCGCGCGGGTCGGCGCGCATCGCCTGCTGGTCGACGAAGCACCAGGTCCAGTCCTCGCCCTCCTCCAGGCTCCGCATCAGCGCGTGGGCGGTCTCGGCGAAGTGCTTCGAGGCGTGCTTGTTCGGGCTCGTATCGCAGCAGCCGGTCCGGCCGCACGTCAGGCACTGCCGGAGGTGGACCCACTCGCCGCCGATCTCGATGCAGCTCTCGCAGACGTCGAGCCCCGGTCCGACGTCGCGGATCTGGTCGAGGTGCGAGCAGGTCGTCTTCATGGGAGGGCCGTCATGCGTGCACCGTACATCGCTCACGGGTTGGCCGCCCGCGCCTGATCGCATGGGACTGGCTCCCGAACGACGATCCGGGATATGCTCGCCCGACGGCGAGCGCCGCTCGCGACCGGTGAGGAGATCGACAGATGGACGACGACGCCCCCGTCGCCCGCGGGCGCGGCCTCCGCCATCGCGGCCGCGTCGGCGCTGGCGCGGAGGGCGAAGCTGCCACCGCAACGGAGCATCCGCCCGCCGGACCGATCGTCGCACCCCCCTCACCCGAGCCGGGTCCGGAGAACGCCCGCTGGCGTGCACTCCTCGCCGAGGGTGGGCCGATCCTCGCCGACGGCGCGATGGGCACGATGCTGTTCGCGGCCGGGCTCCAGTTCGGCGACCCGCCCGAGGCCTGGAACGTCAGCAACTCCGAGGTCGTCCGGCGGATCCACCGCGGCTATCTGAACGCCGGCTCGCGGATCGTGATGACGAACACGTTCGGCGGCAACCGTCTCCGGCTGCGGCTCCACGGCCTCGACACGCGGGTGTCCGAGCTCAACCGCACGGCGGCGGTCATGCTCCGCGCCGAGGTCGACGCGGCCGGCGGCGACGCGCTCGTCGCGGGCGACATCGGCCCGACTGGCGAGATCATGGCGCCGCTCGGGACGCTCGACGAGGCGGAGGCGGTCGATGTCTTCGCCCAGCAGGCGGCGGCCCTGATCGCGGGCGGTGTCGACCTGATCTGGATCGAGACGATGTCCCACCTCTCCGAGATCGGTGCCGCGATCCGGGGCGCCCGGCAGGCGTCCGCCGGGATCCCGATCATCGCGACGATGACGTTCGACACCCGCGGGTACACGATGATGGGCGTCTCGCCGGAGCAGGCCGCGCGATGCCTGATCGAGGCCGGTGCCGACGCGATCGGCGGGAACTGCGGCAATGGCCCCGACGAGCTGCTCCCCGTCATCGCCCAGATGCAGGCCGTCGCCCCGGACGCGATTCTCGTCGCGAAGTCGAACGCCGGGATGCCCGAGCTGATCGACATGCGGGCCGTCTACCGGGCCGATCCGCCGACGATGGCGGAGGCGGCGCTGGGCTTCCGCGCGGCCGGGGCCCGGATCATCGGCGCCTGCTGCGGCAGCAGCCCGACCCACCTCGCGGCGATGGCGGAGGCGCTGGGCGTCGCTCGCTGAGGTCCGGGCCGTTGCGGGCGGAGCCAGCCGATGGTCCGATATCGGACGCCGCGGGAAACCACATCCTCCGAGGAACCGATTGTCCGGTTTCGGACTCCGAAACCGGATCGGCGGGTGCGAGGAGCGATGACCATTCGCCGCCCGTTCGATCTCGGACGGCCGGCCGCGCCGAAGCCGCGGGTCAGTGGCTGGTGTCGTCCTCGGCCAAGCGCTCGCCCGCCTCGACCCTGGTCGCGAGGCGGTTCTCGGCCGGGGTGATCGGGCACGAATACTGCGGCGCGTAGACGCAGGACGGGTGGTACGCCTGGTTGAAGTCGATCGCGTACGTCCCGTCCTCGTCCGGCTCGAGGTCGAGGTAACGTCCGGCGCCGTACGTCTCGCGGCCACTCGTCTCGTCGAGGAACGGCACGAAGAGCGACTCCGGCCGGCCGCCGTCGAATGTGTAGGCCGTCAGCCGCCGTGGGGCGCCGTCGAGCTCGAACGTGAACGTCCCCGCCCGGTGCGCCGGCCGGAGCTTGCCGTCGGACGTCGGGATCTGGAAGGTCGACGGCTCGCTGCCCGCATACGGCTCGAGGCGAAGCTCGTCGAACACGAGGTCCTCGTCGATCGGGTAGTAGGGCAGGCCGCCGAAGCTCGGGCGCTCGTCCGCCGGGATCGGGCTGTGCGGGGAGCTCTTGAAGAACTCGTTCTTCTCGGCGCGGTAGCCCGCGATCGCCGCCTGGTACGAGTGTTCGTGGTGGCCGTGCTCGTGGTCGTGGTCGTGGTCGTGCTGCTCGTCGGAAGCCATTGGGACGCTCCTGGGCGGATCGGGGAGGGCGGACCGCGATTAGATCACGTTCCGACCGCAGAGGCCGGAGTGCCACGGCGAGGACCGGGGGTTGGACGCAATCCGGAGATAAGCCCCACGTAAGGGCCGGTGCATACCGTCTCGTGCCTGCGGGCGAGGACGAGCGGAGGCTCGGACGGCTCGCGAACGAGTCGGAGGGAACGGTCGTGATCCGTCGACGCCTCATCGCCCTGTTTGCCACGGGCCTCGTCGCGGCCTGGCTGCTGCCGCCGGCCGCAACGGCCCGACCAAGGCCCGACGAAGCCGCGAGAGCCGAGGCGATCGCGAGCGCCCTGGAGTCGCGCGGCGCCTCCCAGGCTGCGATCGATCGCATGCTGGCCGCCAGGCTCGGTTGGCTGCGATCTGACGTCGGGACCGACGGCGCCGTCGCCCCGATGAGCTCGACCCAGCTGAATGCCTCGATCTCCCAGCCGGCCGTCTATTACAGCACCGCGGGCCACTACTGGATCGCCCGCGCCCAGTTCTCCTGGCACCACAACTGCGGGCTCTTTGGCAATACGGAATGCTGGTACGCGGACTGTTTCGCCCAGGGCAACTGTGGTGGTCCGGACGGGTTCGCCCTCCGTTCGACGCGTGCGCTCAACGAGGACACGACGTACTTCTATACCTACGACGAGAAGGGCAATCTGACCGCGTGGGCTGGCCCCGACGAGATGAACGAGGCCGGCGCGTCGTGGGTGACGACCGACCGGCTGAACGGCTCGCAGTTCCCGTCGGGCATCGGCGAGAAGTACAACTGGGATCACGGGACCCTGTACTACTACTTCCACGTGATCACGTGCACCGGACTCCGGGGCGCGCAGTTCAAGTTCTACTCACGGCTGTACCACAGCTGGCAGAACACGTCGATCACGGGAGTCGGCGTGAGCGTGTTCGGCTTCTCGGTCGCGACCGGCGGCGGCCCGGACTTCTGGCCGCTCGGCAACAACACCGCGACCGTCGCGTATCTCTGCGGCCAGTAGCTCAGCCGCGTCAACGGGACGCATCCTGGCGGAGAGGGTGGGATTCGAACCCACGGACCTTTCGGTCAACGGTTTTCAAGACCGTCGCAATCGACCGCTCTGCCACCTCTCCGCGACGCAGGATAGCCGCCCGGGCCCGACGGGGCCCGGGCGGCCCCTCGACCCTACGGCGCCGTCGAGGCGGTCGGGTTGAGGAGTCCCTTCAGGTCGAAGATCGAGGCGTTCCCCGACGGGACGAGCATCACGCTGATCTTGTCGGTGAGCTTCTGGATGTACTGGTACTGCAGGATCTGGTCCGAGAGGGACGCCGCGAGGGCCTTGTTGGCGGTCGCCTGGCCGTTGGCGAGGGCGATCGTCGCCGCCGCCTGGCCCTCGGCGAGCTTGACGTTCGAGTCGGCCTGACCCTGCGCCTGGGCGACGGCCTGGTCGGCCTGGATCTTCTTCTGGGCGAGGATCTGCTGCTCGGTCTGGACCTGCTGCTGGGCGACTTGCTTGGCCTCGATCGCCTGCTGGAACGCATCGCTGAACGCGATGTTCGCGATGTAGATGTCGTCCACGACGATGTGGTACTGGGCGAGGTTCGCGGCGAGCGCGTCCTTCGCCTTCGAGCGGATCTCGTCGCGGGCACCGAGGATCGCGTCGACCTTGTACTCGGGGACGACGGTCTTGATGAAGTCGTTGAAGGCCGGGTCGATGACCTTCGACGCGAAGTCCGTGCCGACGCGCTGGTAGAGGTCGGACGCGAACTGGCCGTCGACGTGGTAGTTCATGACGCCCGTCAGCTTGACCGTCTGGTACTCGGCCGAGGCCGCGTCGATCTCCTGGAACTGGTGGGGCTGGACGCGGGTGTCGATGATCGCGACGTGCTGGACGATCGGGATGACGATATGGAGGCCCGGTTCGAGGGTGCCGGACTGGACCGATCCGAAGTTGGTGACGACGCCGACGTTACCCGCCGGCACTTCCACGAACGGCGCGGACAGGCCGGCGACGAGGATGAACCCGCCGATGATCGCGCCGACGATGCCGCGGAGGATGTGCGCCCGGGGGACCGGCGTCACGTTCCCTCGACCCGGTGCGGTCGCGCGACCGAGCGGAAGGATGATCCCGAGCACGAGGCTCAAGCCGAGGATCGCCGCCCCGGCGAGGAGGATGAGGAGGTTGATCATCGTGACGGAGCCCTCGCAATATGGCGGACAGCCGATGGCTGCCTGAACGCGAGCATAGCCGCGGAGCCGACGCCGAATGGCCGAGCGGCACGCCGCCGCTCCGGGTCGAGCCTCAGCTGGCCCAGCGCAGGGTA
>DATLVO010000064.1:0-2281 GCA_035577485.1 Verrucomicrobiia bacterium | reverse complement strand
CGCGGTCGGCGTCGCGGTCGGCGTTGGGGCGGGCGTCGCGGTCGCCGTCGGCGTCGGCGTTGCCGTGGGCGCAGGCGTCGGAGTCGGGGAAGGTGTCGGCGTTGGCGACGGCGTCGCATCGGACACCGTGAAGACGGTCGACGCCAGCGCCGTCCCGAGCTGCATCGACTTGTTCTTTCCGCTGCCGATCAGCTGCACCGCCGTCAGCGTGTGCGGGCCGAGCGCTCCTGCAGGGACCGTGATCTTGACCTTGAACGCTCCCAGCCCGTTGACGGAGGCCTTGGGCAGGTTGGTCGGCGCTCCGTCCCACGTGAGCTGGATCTGAGATTTCGGGGCAAAGGCCTGACCCGAGACGGCGATCGTCGACCCGACCCCGGAGCTCGTGGGATTGGCCGCGAGCTGTGGGCCACCGGCGAACACGCCAATGAACGGGACTGCGGCGGCCGCGATGACGACGACCATGGCGGCGGTGGAGGCCCAGGCCCGGAGGCGCGCATCGCGGCGAGAGGGTGGTGCGTGGTGACTGGGGGTCGGGGTCGGCGAGGTTTCGGGCAGCCAGTGGCGCCCATCCCAAAAGGTCAATGTGGTCTCCGTTTCGGCAACCCGGCTGACTCGTGGAGTCCCGTGGCTTTGCGGCCCCGCCTCGCGACGGGAGTGCCTGTTCGTCGGCGCCAATCACCCATTGGGCCGGAAAGATCTGTCCTTCGCAGACTGACCCTCGAGCGCGCCAAAGGCAATTGGGGTAAAGGTCCCTCGCACCGCGTCCGGCGGGGCCGCCCCGGCCTACGACGCTCGCGTGACCCGCCGGCCCCGCCCGTGCTCGGACGGACGTCTCAACCCCGGTCGGTCCCCGGTACCGGGTCCCCGTTCCAGGGGTTAGTACTCGGTGCGATGGCGCACCACCAGCTTGCGTTCGCGACGCCGGAACCGGGTGCGTTTCGTTGTCCCGAACGGCGCTCGCGGTATACTGCCGACCGCGTGTCAGGCTGCTTCAAGGGGGGCAGAACTGCGCGCGTCCAGCCGAGGGATTCGCTCCTTGCCCCGCCGCGTCACCCGCTCCGGCCGGTCCGATCAGTCGTCGTCGCCGCACGCCATCTCGAGCCACCGATGACCACCGAGGTCTCCACGTCGGCAGAGCCGCGGGCCGAGGCGAGCGGATCGCGTCGCCCCGAGGACATCGCCCGGCTCCGGGAGTTGGCCCGCCGCGTTCGCGTCGAATCGGTTCGGGCCGTCGCCCGGGCGAACGCCGGACATCCCGGCGGATCCCTGTCGGCCACCGACCTCCTCGTCGCGCTCTACTTCAGCGAGCTGAACATCCGCCCCGACGAACCGCGGTGGGACGGTCGGGACCGCTACGTCCACTCGAAGGGGCACTCCTGCGAGGCGCTCTACGCGACGATGGCGTTGCGGGGCTTCTTCCCGATCGAGGAGCTCGAGACCTTCGGCCACGTCGACTCGCGACTCCAGGGCCACCCGGACATGACCCGGCTGCCGGGCCTGGACATGTCGTCCGGTGCGCTGGGCGTCGGCTTCACGGCGTCCGTGGGCATCGCGATCGGGAGCAGGCTCCGGGGGACGTCCGAGCGGACGTACGTGATGCTCGGCGACGGCGAGTGCCAGGAGGGCGTGGTCTGGGAGGCGGCGTTCATCGCCGGCCGCTACCACCTCGACAACCTGCTCGCGATCGTCGATTTCAACCAGCTCCAGCAGACCGGCTGGGTCGGCAGCACCCCGACCGAACGCGAGGCTCCCTGGGAGTTCGAGGCGCTCGCCGGCCACTGGGCGGCGGCCGGCTGGGCGGTCCACGAAACCGACGGACACGACCCGGTGGCGATCCTCGATTCCTTCGATCGAGCCCGGACCGTCAAGGGTCGCCCGGTCGTGATCATCGCCCGGACGATCAAGGGCAAGGGCGTCTCGTTCATGGAGGGCAACTCGCTCTGGCATGCCCGCGTCCCGACCGCCGACGAGCTGGCCCAGGCCGTCCGAGAGCTCGATGAAGCAATTTAGCGGCACGCCCACGATCGGGCGATGCTCCCTCCGTGATGCGTTTGCCGTCACGATCACCGCCCTCGCCGACGAGCGCCCGGAGATCGCCCTGCTCGACGGTGACAACGCGAACTCGAGCCAGGCCGAGATCTTCGCCGCCGCACACCCGGACCGGTTCCTCCAGATGGGGATCGCCGAGCAGAACATGGTCGGGGTCGCGGCCGGGCTCTCGACGATGGGCTACATCCCGTTCGTCAGCGCGTACGCCTGCTTCCAGGTCTATCGCGCCCAC
>DATLVO010000063.1:0-2549 GCA_035577485.1 Verrucomicrobiia bacterium | reverse complement strand
AGAGCCCGACGGTCACGCCCGAATAGACGTGGCTGTTGCCCCCGATCGTCGCGGTCACCGTCGTCGTGGGGTTGTACGAGCCGGACGCCGACGTCACGATCTGGCCGAGCTCGGTCGTATGCGGGTGATCCCCTCGCTGTCCGAAGTCGCCGTACTCCGTCCAGCCTGCTGCTGGAGCTCCGGTTCCCAACCACGTGTCGTTCTCGCCGGCGATGCAGCCCGCGATGAAGATGCCCTGCCCGGCGGTTGGGCTGATCGAGCCCGACGACCACGTGGATGCCGGGCCGGCCTTGACGGTGCTGGCGGTCAGGATGCCCGTGAGCGTCACGCCCGCGACCTCGAACACGCACCAGTCGACGGGGAAGTGCGTCGTCATGTTGAACTGCGTCTCCGTCCCGTCGGAGACTTTGGTGAATGCCGCCACCCCATCCTCGCCGCCGACGGCCGTGACCTCGACCTGCTTCGTCCAGCCCACGGGGACTGCCCCGTCGACCGACCCGTCCCGCCGGGTGCCCATGTACAGCAGGACATTGCCGGCCGTCGGGGTGAATGCCGCGCCCTGCGTCGGGGTGCCCGAGCCCCAGACAGAGGGCGTGACCCCGACATCGCCGCTGTCGGCGTGCGAGAAGTAGTTAATGAGATTGAGGTTCGTACAGCCCTTGGGTGCCGGGAAGTTGCCCGGATCGCCACCACCCACCGCGGTGGTCAGGCCGTGGTTCGAGCACGTGAGCTGGACGTCGTACTGCTTGTCCGTGCCCTCGGACTGCATGATCGTCCGGCCCTCGACGCGGATGTAGGTCAGCGTCTCGTACCCCGGAAGATGCTGGAACCGCACTCCGAGGCGCATGCCCGCGTCGATCAGCCCGACCTTGGTCGAGGGAAGCTGGACGGTGAACTGGAGCGTCTCGATCTCCAGCGCGTCCTGCGAGAGAATGCTGTCGAGCTGCGTCCGGGCGGTCGTCTCCAGGCCGTTGCGGTCGTTGTCGACCTCGATGCCGCGATAGCCGAGCCCGGTGAAGAACGTGGTCGCCGTGGCGTTGTTATTCTCGATGACGACGCCGTTGCGGTAGACCTGGCGGGCCTTGGCGTAGACCGAGGACGGATCGGCGTCGAGGTGGGCGTCCCGCGACGGATAGAAGCACGTCGTGTTGTTCACGTCCGCCGCGACGTTGGAGATCGTCAGCGTCGAGGTCATCGTCGTCGCGGTCGGATCGTCGAAGAACAGGCCCAGCGCGTGCGCCGTCTGGTCCCAGTAGACGAAGAACGTCTTGAAGATCGGCGCCGCGAGATCGGTCAGCACGTCGACCGCGTACTTGCCCCGGTAATCCGTGGCCGGGAACGGCCGAGGGTGCGAGGCGTCCACCATCCCGAGGTCCGAGATGAGGTGGCCGGGAATGTAGTTCGAGCCGAGGAGCCACGTGATCCGGGCGTTGTGCGTCTCGGCCGGCCGGTTGCCGTCGGGCTCCGTGATGAGCAGGAACCCGAGCAGCGTCATCGGGTCGTAGATGTCGGTGTTGATCTCCCGCGCCGCCCCGGTGATGAGCGAGTTGCCGCTGCCGCGCTGGTACGTCCGTCCCCCGACGTAGCCCGTCCCGATCCGGGTGGCCCCGACGCAATCGGTCTCGTCGACGGTGATCGGCATCCAGCCCCGGACGGTCATGTTCGCCGTCGGATCGTCGAACACCACGCCGCCGATGGAGCCCTGCCCGTTGGCCGAGGTCGTCAGGCCCGGCATGCCGTTCTCGCTGCCAGAGCGCAAGCGGATACGAGTGGTCCCGATGTCGGCGTTGTTGAGGATGCAGAGCAGGCTCATGAGGGGGTCGCGAAAACGCGGCTGATCTTCTTCTGGCCGTTGTAGATGTCGCGGATCGAGAGGTTGACCGGTACCGTGACCGAGAGGTCCTTCTCCTGGATCGCTCGTGCCGTCCCCCAGCCGGCGTCGGTCGTCTTCTGCTGCGCCGCCACCTGTGCCCGCTTCGCCGCGTCGATCTTCGCCTGCACGATCTCGATGGCGTGCATGCTCCGGCCCGCCAGCGTCTTCTGGATCGCGGTCAGGTCGGCCACCTTCTGCTTGGTCGATTCGGTGGAGCGCGCGATCTTCTCAGCTTGGGCGATCTGCTTGGCCACAAACTCCCGGCCGACAACCTTCTGCTCGACCTTGCGAATCGCGTCCCGCAGGGCGCCTTGGAGCTTCGGGTCGTGGGTGTTGGCGAGCTGACCCTTGAGTGCGTTCAGCACGTCCTGCGTGCCGCCCACGTTGCCCCGCTGCTTCGTGATGACCAACTCCACCGCCGCCTTCACGGCCTTGGCCACATCCTCGGGCTTCTTCGCGTCCCGGAGGGCGACGAGCATGTCGTGGAACTGGTTGGAGAGCGCCGCCTTGATGCCCATCGTGATCGTCTCGGAACTGATCTTGCCAAGCGGCGAGTCGAGCATCCGGTCGGCGATGCCCGCGCCGATCCCACGGACGGCGGCGCTGTCGAGCCCGCGGTCATCGGTGCTCGATGTACCGCCGGTCAGCGGAGGCTGACCCCCCTTCGGGCTCATCA
>DATLVO010000062.1:0-8479 GCA_035577485.1 Verrucomicrobiia bacterium | reverse complement strand
GGCCCGGTCGGGCGGAGTGCCGGTCGCGGCCGGATGAGGGCCTGCCCCCGATGAGCGTCCCCGCCCGATGAGCGTCGCCGCGGTCGTCCTCGCGGCCGGCGCGGCGTCGCGGTTCGGAGGCCGGAAGCTCCTCGCCCGCCTCGACGGACGGCCATTGCTCGCCCACGTGGTCGACGCCGCCCGATCCGCCGGGCTGGACCCGATCGTCGTCGTCGTGCCGCCCACGGGCGAGCTCGACGGTCTCGATCTCGGCGCCGTCCGGGCTGTCACGAACGAGACGCCCGAGGAAGGGCTCTCGAGCTCTGTCCGGGTCGGCCTGCGCGAGCTCGAGGGCGAAGCCGACGTGACGGCGGCCGTGATCCTTCCCGGTGACCAGCCGCGGGTCCGGTCCACGGTGATCCGGGCGTTGATCGAGGCCGCCGCGGGCTCGCCGGACGCGCCCTTCGTCGTGCCGCGCCACGCGGATGACGGCGCCCCGAACCCGGTGTTCGCCCGACGATCGATCTGGCGGCTCGCCGACGAGCTGGCCGGCGACCACGGCTTCGGCCCGTTGCTGGCGTCCCGCCCGGAGCTCGTCCGGCACGTGCCGGTCGACGGATCGAACCCCGACATCGACACGCCGGCCGACCTCGAGCGCCTCGCCAAAGCCGCCGGAGCCGCTCCCGACGTATCGTGAGGCGATGACGACCGCGACCGCCGCCGAGCTCGAGACCTCGTGGGCCGAACGGGTCCGCGCCAATCGCGCCCAGGTCGACCTCGTTCGCGAGGTCCCCGACCACGACTTCTACGCTCCGGTGTCCTCCCTGTTCATCGCCGATCCGCGCCGCACCGACGAGCCGGCCCTCGATGCCCTGATCGCCATCGCCGAGCCCACCGATCGCTGGCTCGACATCGGTGCCGGCGCGGGCCGCTACGCCCTGCCGCTCGCGCTTCGGGTGGCCGAGGTGATCGCCGTCGAGCCATCGGCCTCGATGCGGAACGCCCTGAGAACCGGCAAGGGCGAGCACGGCGCCACGAATCTCCGGATCGTCGGCGGGGTCTGGCCTGAGGTGCTCGGGGAGCTTGGTGAGCCCCCGGTCGCCGATGTCGCCCTGGTCGCCCACGTCGGCTACGACATCGAGGCGATCGGCCCGTTCATCGACGCAATGGAGCGGGCGGCGTCGCGTCTGTGCGTGGCCGTCCTCACGGATCGGAGCCCCGCATCGGTGGCGGATCCGTTCTGGCCGATCGTCCACGGCGTGGAACGGGTGCCGCTGCCGGCGCTGCCCGAGCTGGCGGAGCTCCTCCGGGCGCGTGGCCGCCGGACCGAGATCCAGCGTGTCGAGCGCGCACCGCGCACATTCGACTCGTTCGACGGCCTCGCGACGTTCCTCCGCCGCCAGCTCTGGATCACCGAGGATGGCGAGAAGGAGCGGCGGTTCCGGGCCGCCCTGGCCGGGATGGCCCGCGAGCGCGACGACGACGGCTGGACCCTCGCCTCGCCACCCGTGGGCTCGATCGGGATCCTGACCTGGTCGCCGACCGCCTGACGAGCCGACGATGTCGATCCAGGACGCCGTCGCACGCGCGACCGCCTACCTGACCGAGCACCCCGACGAGGCGCGCTACCGGGACTCGCCGGCGATCGCGAGGATCACCTCCGGCCTGAGCGCGCGGGTCACCGGCCCGGGGAACGAGTCGGTGACGACCGACATGCCGGCGGGGATCGGTGGCGGGGCATCGGCGCCGTCGCCGGGCTGGCTGATGCGCGCGGCGACGGCGTCCTGCGTCGCGTCGCTGATCGCGATCCGGGCCGCGGCCGTGGGCATGACGGTCGGCCCGATCGAGGTCGCGGTCGACAGCGAATCCGATGACCGCGGGATCCTCGGCCTGGATCAGGCGATCGATGCCGGCGCCCTGTCGATGAGGGTCGTCGTATCGTTCGGCGCCACCGACGCCGCGCAGGCGGGCGTCCGGGAGCTCGTCGACTGGGCCGTTCGCCATTGTCCGGTCACGGACACGATCGCCCGGGCGGTCCCGATCGAGGTCGAGGTCCGCTGATCCTCTGCCGGGGGCCTCAGCCCCGAGCGTCGCCGGTCCCGACCAGCACCGGCGAGGGGCCGGTCCTTGCCATTCGACACTCAGGAGCGCATTCGGTCCGCGCCACGTCCATCGAGACCGTGACGCGAGCGTGGGGGATCAATCGATTCGTGTCATACGGTCACCTGGCGGCCGTTTGACAGGTTCCGCCCGCCGAGTGCTCGCCTGAATGACGTTTGGCAGAACCACCGGGGGCGATGGCCAGGCATTGGGGACGTCGAGGCCGGCACCGCATGTCCGGCGGGTTCTTGTCATTCGACACTCAGGAGCGCATTAGCCGCTCGGGGCAGCCGATGCGACCGGCGCCTGAGCGTCGGTGATGGCCGGATTCGTGTCACACGGTCACCTGGCGACCGTATGACACGTTTCGCCTGCGTAGTGCCCGCCTGGGTGTCGTCTGGCAGAAACGGCGCGTGCCGCGGGCTTGCGCACGGTCCGGGGCAAGCGACGAGGCCGGGCTCCCGAACGGGGGCCCGGCCTCGAGCTGAGCGATGAGGTGGGTCGGGACTACATGATCCCGACGACGTGACCCTCCGGGTCGGTGAACATGGCGATCGTCGTGTCGGGAGCCACCTCGGTCAGCGGCATGATGACCTGGCCGCCGCTCGCCGAGACCTTGTCGAGGACCGCCTGCGGGTTGTCCGTGTGGACGTAGAACGTCACGTTGCCGGCGCCGCCGTCCTGGGCCGCGCCGATCCCCCCGGTGAGGCCGTCTTCCTGGCGGTACATCCCGTAGCCGCCAGGATTGTTGGTGTCGAGGTTCCAGCCGAAGATGTCGGAGTAGAACTTCTGGAGCTTCGGGCCGTCCTTGCCCGTGACCTCGACGTGAATGACCTTGGTGCCCATGCGGGACCTCCTCGAACCGTGGCTTCGGCGGGCCCGTGGTCCGCCCCGTCACCTTCATGACGAACGACGTCTGACCGAATCGACAGGGCCTGTCGCCAGGCCGCCCTGCATCCGTTGATCCGACAACGGACGTAGGTCTATATTGGCGAGACAGCGGACCCCCGGGAAGATCGAGGCGACCCGACGGCGACTGCCGTCTCCCTCCCCGCCGGCCCGATCGTCAACGCAGCACCCGCGCAAGCATCTCGCGCGGGGCCGTGATCGCCCCACGTTCGGGGCGGAGGAGGACGGTCGCGCATGATTCCGGCTCCTTTCGACTATGTCCGTCCGCCGGACCTCGACGGCGCCCTGAAGATCCTCGCCGAGCGCGAGGGCGAGGCGAAGCTCCTCTCCGGCGGGTACAGCCTCCTGCCGCTCCTCAAGCTCCGGCTGGCCCAGCCCGGGCTGCTCGTCGACCTCCGCGACGTCGCGGGTCTCGACGGCATCGTCGAGACGGACGATGAGCTCCGGATCGGTGCGCGGGCCACCCACCGCCGGATCCACGAGAACCCGATCATCACGGGCCGCTACCCGACGGTGCGGGATGTCGCCGGTGGGATCGGCGACCCCCAGGTGCGCAACTGGGGCACGATCGGCGGGTCGTGCGCCCACGCCGATCCCGCCTCCGACTGGCCGGCTTTGCTGCTCGCGGCACGCGCGACGATCGTCTGCCGGAGCGGGGCAGGCGAGCGCTCGATCCCTGCCCGCGAGTTCTTCCTCGACACCTTCACGACCGCAATCACCCCGACCGAGGTCCTCGTCGAGATCCGGATCCCGCGTCGCGGGAAGGGCGTCGGCGGCGGCTACACGAAGCTCGAGCGGCGCGTCGGCGATTTCGCGACCGCCGGCGTCTGCGCCGTGCTGCGGCTCGCCGACGACGGCCGGATCGCGGGTGCCGGAGTCGGCGTTACGGGCGTCGCGGAGACGCCCTTCGCGGCCACCGATGCCGAGGCCGCGCTCGTCGGCGCGATGCCGTCGGAGGAGACGTTCCGTGCGGCGGGCGCCGCGGCGGCGGCCCAGAGCCGGCCGTCAGCCGACACCCGCGGGCCCGTGGACTACAAGCGGGCGATGGTCGCCGAGCTCACCGTCCGGTCCCTCCGGACCGCGGTCGAGCGCGCGATGGCGTGGAGGGGTTGAGATGACGATGCAGCACATCACCCTGACCGTGAATGGGGAGGCCCGCGAAGCCGACGTCGAGCCGCGGCTCCTGCTCGTCCACCTCCTCCGCGACGTGTTCGGACTCACCGGGACGCACATCGGATGCGACACCAGCAACTGCGGGGCCTGTACGGTGCATGTCAACGGCGAGACCGCGAAGTCCTGCACGATGCTCGCCGTCCAGGCCGACGGCGCCGAGATCAAGACGATCGAGGGGATGGCGGTCGGCGCCGCTCTTCACCCCCTCCAGCAGGGGTTCTGGGACCAGCACGGTCTCCAGTGCGGCTTCTGCACGCCGGGAATGATCATGCAGGCCGCGTGGCTCCTCGGGCAGAACCCGGACCCGTCGGAGGAGGAGATCCGCATGGGGATCTCCGGCAACCTCTGCCGGTGCACGGGCTACGTGAACATCGTCAAGGCGATCCAGCAGGCGGCGGGCGAGCTCAAGGCGAGCGCCTCGGCACCGGTGGTCGCCGCCGCGACGGTCGAAGGCCAGGACGTCTCGGCCGAGCCGGCAACGGCCGGTTGAGGGGAGTCAGACGAGATGACGACGGCAACGCCGCTCCAGACCACCCCCGAAGTCGGGGGGATGGGCCATTCGGTCAAGCGCAAGGAGGATCCGCGGTTCATCCGCGGCGCCGGGCAGTACATCGACGACTTCAACCTGCCCGGCCAGCTCTGGCTCGACATCGTCCGGAGTCCCTACGCCCACGCCACGATCAAGAGCATCGACGCAAGCGAGGCGCTCAAGATTCCGGGCGTTGCCGCGGTGGTCACGGGCAAGGACCTGGAGGGCTACAAGCTCCACTGGATGCCGACCCTGGCCGGTGACATGCAGATGGTGCTCCCGACGGACACCGTGATGTACCAGTCGCAGGAAGTCGCGGCGGTGATCGCGACGAGCCGATACGCGGCCGCCGACGGCGTCGCCGCCGTCCTCGTCGACTACGAGCCGCTGCCGGTCATCGTCGACCCGCACAAGGCCCTCGAGAGGGACGCCTTCGTCCTCCGCCCGGACCGCGCCGCCGACAAGCAGACCAACCACATCTGGCACTGGGAATCGGGCGACAAGGCGAAGGCCGATGCCGCCCTCGACGCGGCGGACGTCCGGATCGAGGAGGACATCTACATCCCCCGGATCCACGTGGCGTCCATCGAAACGTGCGGCTGCGTCGCCGACTGGGATCCGATTCGCCAGCAGCTCACCCTCCACATGACCAGCCAGGCGCCGCACGCGATCCGCACGGTTCTCGCGCTCGTGGCGGCCGGAGCCGGGCTCCCGATCCTGGAGCAGAACATCCGGGTGAAGACCCACGACATCGGCGGTGGCTTCGGGGGCAAGGTTCCGGTCTACCCCGGGTATGTCCTCGCCGTCGCCGCGTCGTTCCTGACCGGCAAGCCGGTCAAGTGGATCGAGGACCGTTCGGAGAACCTCCAGGCCGACTCGTTCGCCCGGGACTACCACATCCACGCCGAGATGGGCGCAACCAAGGCGGGCAAGATCACGAGCCTCAAGGTCCGGACGATCGCCGACCACGGCTACACCGACGCCGCCGCGGACCCGTCGAAGTTCCCCGCCGGCCTGTTCAACGTGATCACTGGCTCGTACGACTTCGACAACGCGTTCGTGGAGGTCGACGGCGTCTACACGAACAAGCCGCCGGGCGGCGTCGCCTACCGCTGCTCGTTCCGCGTGACCGAGGCCGTGCATGCGATCGAGCGGATGGTCGACATCCTCGCCCACGACATCGGCAAGGACCCGGCCCAGCTGCGGATGGAGAACTTCATCCGCAAGGACCAATTCCCATACAAGACCCCGACCGGCTGGGAGTACGACTCGGGCGACTACGCCCCGGCGCTCCAGAAGGCCATGGACATGATCGACTACGCCGGCCTCCGAAAGGAGCAGCTCGAGAAGCGCGAGCGCGGCGAGCTCATGGGCATCGGCATCAGCTCGTTCACCGAGATCGTCGGCGCGGGGCCGTCGCACGACTTCGACATCCTCGGGTTGAAGATGTTCGACTCGTGCGAGATCCGGGTCCACCCGACGGGCAAGGTCCTCGCCCGGATCGGCGTCCAGACGCAGGGCCAGGGCCACGAGACGACCTTCGCCCAGATCATCGCCGAGGAGCTCGGCTTTCCGGTCGCCGACATCAAGATCGAGTACGGCGACACGGACACCGCGCCCTACGGGCTCGGGACGTACGCCTCGCGCTCGACGCCGGTCGCCGGCGCCGCGACGGCGATGGCCTCGCGGAAGATCAAGGACAAGGCCCGGAAGCTGGCCGCGCATCTCCTCGAGGCGAACGAGGACGACCTCGAATGGACGAACGGCAAGTTCAGCGTGAAGGGCTCACCCGATCGCTCGAAGACGATCCAGGAGATCGCCTTCGCCGCCTACACCAACCACCCCCAGGGGATGGAGGCCGGCCTCGAGGCGGTCGACTACTACGACCCGCCGAACCTGACGTTCCCGTTCGGCTCGTACATCTGCGTCGTCGACCTCGACAAGGGCACCGGCGAGGTCCACATCCGGCGGTTCGTCGCGGTCGACGACTGCGGCAACATCATCAACCCGATGATCGTCGACGGCCAGATCCACGGCGGCCTGACGATGGGTCTCGCCCCCGCGCTCTACGAGTCGATCACGTACGACGACAACGGCAACAACCTCGCCGGCACGTTCATGGACTACCTCCTGCCGACGGCCGTCGAGACTCCCCACTGGGAGCTCGACAAGACCGTCACGCCCTCGCCGCATCACCCGATCGGTGCCAAGGGCGTGGGCGAGTCGGCGACTGTCGGCGCGCCACCGGCGATCGCGAACGCCGTCGTCGATGCGCTGTGGCATCTCGGCGTCCGCAACATCGACATCCCGATCACGCCCCAGAAGGTCTGGGCGATCCTCCACGAGAAGGGCATCTCCTGACCGTGGTCACGGGCCGTCTGGACGGATCCACGAGCGCGCTCCGAACGCCGGGCGTTCCTACCAGCGAAGGAGGTCCCGATTCGGGCCTCCCTGGACGGGTTCGCCCGCTCGTACGAACGCCCGGCGTTCATACCGGCGAAGGAGACGCGGATTCGGGTACCCGCCGAGGGGTTCGCCCGCTCCTTCGAACGCCCGGCGTTCAACCGGGGGTCGTTCGGCCACGAGCATGACCCACAGCATCTTCAGCCGGGCGGCCGAACTCGAAGAAGCCGGCCGCCCGTTCGTCGTCGCAACGGTCGTCGCCGTCGCCCGGCCGACGTCGGCCCGACCCGGTGCGAACGGCATCGTCCACCCCGACGGCACGATCGAGGGCTGGGTCGGCGGCAGCTGCGCCCAGCCCGTCGTCGTCCGCGAGGCGCTCCACGCCCTCGCCGACGGCCAGCCGAGGCTGCTCCGGCTCTCGAAGGACGCGCCGGCAGAGGGCCGGCGCGCCGACGGCATCATCGAGCTCGTCATGACCTGCCACTCCGGCGGGACCCTGGAGATCTACGTGGAACCGCATCTCCCCGCGCCGCTCTTGTGGGTCGCCGGCACGACCCCGATCGCGGGCGCGCTCGCGACCCTCGGCGCGGCCTCCGGCTGGCGGGTGACCGTGTTCGACCCCGTCGCCGTGGCCGAGGATTTCCCGGCTGCGGAGCGCGTCAGCCAAGAGACCGCGCTGACGCGCGTCGATCCGGACGCGAGCCCCTACATCGTCGTCGCGACCCAGGGGGTCTGGGACGAGGAGGCGCTCGCGGCCGGGCTGCGCCGGAACGCGTCCTACGTCGGGCTCGTCGCGTCGCCGACCCGGGCTGCGGTCGTCCGCCAATGGCTGCGCGACGAGACCGGGCTGGCGGAGGAGCGCCTGGCTGCCCTGCGTGCGCCGGCCGGCATCGACCTCGGTGCCGAGACGGCCGAGGAGATCGCCCTCTCGATCCTCGCCGAGCTCGTCCAGGTGCGGCGCGGCCGGGCCGATTTCGTCGCGGCACCCGGTCCGGCGACGCTGGCCGGCCAGTCCGACTGGGCGGCGGTGACGCCCCTCCAGCCAATCGTCGACGACATCGTCCTGGTCGACCCGGTCTGCGGGATGACGGTCGATCGGGCGTCGGCCCGCCATCTCGCCGAGCATGATGGCGTGGTGTACGCGTTCTGCTCGATCGGCTGCCGGACGCGCTTCATGAAGTCGCCGGCGACCTTCCTCGCCGCGCCGGGATCCCACTCCATGGAGGCCTCATGAAGTTCGCCGGACAGATCGACATCGCCGCGTCACGCGAGCGGGTCTGGGCCTTCGTGATCGACCCGCACCAGGTCGGTCAGTGCGGCCCCGGCGTCGAGTCGATCGAGGTCATCGACGACACCCACTTCAAGGCGACGGCGAAGGTCGGGATC
>DATLVO010000061.1:0-22501 GCA_035577485.1 Verrucomicrobiia bacterium | reverse complement strand
GGTGTTCGTCGCGTTCGTCATCGGATCTCCTTCGGGCGCCGTCCCTGGGCGCCTCTCACCTCGTAGTCGGAGCCGGCGTGGTCATCTCGACATCCGGCTCATCGCGCGTCCCGTCATTCTCCCAGCACCCGTGCCGTCCGTCGCGCGCGCCATCGGATGCGGTCAGCGCGGCCGACCCGCGCGCAGCGCGTCGATCGACTTCGCGATCCGCCGCTGGCGCGTCTCGTCGGTCTTCGCGTTCTCCACCTGGTAGGTGTGCCACGACTTGTTGCTGTTCGAGAGGCCGTCGAACGTCCGGCGGGCGGCCGGATCGGCGTCCAACGCGGCGGCGAGCTCGGGTGGAACGGCCACCTCGCGGGGCGCGGTGTCGAGCTCGACGTCGACGTCGACCTCGTCGCCGCCCTTGACGCCCGCGCCCTCGCGGTTGTCGGCGTTGACGCCGACCATGTACGCACCGCCCATCACGGCGACCGTGCTGCGATAGGTGAACCCGTTGATCGTCACGGTGATCGCGGGACGACGCCCGCCGCCGAGCGCCGTGACGATCTCCTCGGGAATCTCGATGCCCGTGGCCGTCTTGCCGGCCTGCAGGATCGTCGTATGGAAGCGCATCGTCGTTCCTCCTCGGGTCACGGTATCGGGGCTGCCGATAGGATGTCGAACCTGGGCTCTCGGTCTCGACATCCTGCTGAGCGGCCCCATCCGGGACCGGACCACATGGAGCACTCTCCGATGAAGTACGTCGTGCTGATCTATAGCAACCCCGCGACCTGGGCGGAAATGCCCGCCGCCGAGCGCGACCGCGCGATGGGCGTCCACTTCAAGCTGATCAACGAGCTCACGGAGTCGGGCGAGCTGCTCCGCGTCGACGGCCTGACCGACCCGATGGCCACGAAGACGATCCGGGCCCGCGGTGGCGTGCCCGTCGTCACCGACGGGCCGTTCGGGGAGGCGAAGGAGTTCCTCGCCGGCGTCTGGGCGATCGACGTCGAGAGCCTCGAGCGGGCGATCGAGATCGCCGCGCCGGTCGCCGAGTACGACACGGTCGAGGTCCGGGCGCTGATGGACCTCTCCGGCCTGGAGATGTGACGACCGACCGGACGATCGAGGACCTGCTTCGCGAGCTGGCGCCGCAGGTCCTCGGCGCGCTGACCCGGCGGTACGGCAGCTTCGAGCCGGCCGAGGACGCGGTCCAGGAGGCGCTCCTCGCTGCCGCGACCCAATGGCCCGAGCAGGGCCTGCCTGAGAACCCCCGTGGCTGGCTGATCACCGTCGGCTCGCGACGGCTCACCGACCAGCTCCGGAGCGACCTCGCCCGCGTCCGACGGGAGTCGGCGATGGCCGCCCTGCTGCCGCCGATGGAGCTCGTCGCGCCGGCCCCCGATGACGACCAGCCGGCCGACGAGGACGACACCCTCACGCTGCTCTTCCTGTGCTGCCATCCGTCGCTCTCGCCCGCGTCGCAGATCGCCCTCACCCTGCGGGCGGTGGGCGGGCTGTCGACGGTCCAGATCGCGGCGGCGTTCCTCGTCCCCGAGACGACGATGGCCCAGCGGATCAGCCGGGCGAAGCAGACGATCAAGGCCGCCGGTGCCCGCTTCAGCCTGCCACCGGAGGACGAGCGACCGGAGCGGCTGCGGGTCGTTCTGCAGGTGCTCTACCTCGTCTTCAACGAGGGCTATGCGGCATCCTCCGGCCCGGATCTCCAGCGGGCCGAGCTGACGACCGAGGCGATCCGCCTTGCCCGCGACGTGCGCCGCCTGCTGCCGGACGACGGCGAGGTCGCGGGGCTGCTGGCGCTGATGCTCCTGACGGACGCCCGGCGGCGGGCCCGGACCGCTGGCGACGGCAGCCTCGTCCCGCTCGCGGAGCAGGATCGAACGCAGTGGGACCGCGGCTCGATCCACGAGGGCGTCGCGCTGATCACCGAGACGCTGGCACGGGCGCCCGTCGGGCCGTACCAGCTCCAGGCGGCGATCGCGGCGATCCACGACGAGGCGCCGACCGCCGCCGACACGGACTGGCCGCAGATCCTGATCCTGTACGAGCTCCTCGAGGCCCTGGCGCCGAACCCGATGGTGACCCTGAACCACGCCGTAGCGGTGGCGATGGTCGACGGGCCGCAGGCCGGGCTCGCCCTGCTCGCGAGCCTCGACTCCGACGACCGCCTGGCGGGCCATCACCGCCTCGACGCGGTCCGGGCCCACCTCCTCGAGATGGCGGGAGACCGCGCGGGCGCGCGGGCGAGCTATCGGTTGGCGGCCCGCCGGACCTCCAGCCTCCCCGAGCGGCGCTATCTCGAGAGCCGGGCGGCCCGCCTGGCTGGCGCGTCCTGAGCCTCGGTGGAAGAGGTCGGCTGCGCGCCGGGCGACCTACGGGTTGATCGCGCCGAACATCGAGGTGACGCGGTCGTACGCCTCGTCGATCCGGGCCCTGGGAAGACGGCCCGACTTGACCGCCGCAGTGATCGCTGTGATCGCCCGGCCGAGGACCTTCGTGTCGTACGTCTGCTGGTTCGCGATCAGGAGCAGGTCATTGCCGGCCTCGAGCGCGAGCACGACCGCCTCGGCGAACCCGAAGGCCTTGACGATCGCCGCGGCCTGGAGGTCGTCCGTGACGACGGGGCCCGTCCAGCCCAGGTCACCCCGGAGGAGGTCGGTCACGGTCGGCTTCGACAGCGACGCCGGGTAGTCCGGGTCGAGCTGGCCGTTGACGACGTGGCCGGCCATCACGACGTCGGCAGTGCCCGAATCGATCAGCCGCTGGAACGGCTCCAGCTCGCGGCGGGTCCACGTCTTCGTGACGTCGGCGACGCCGAAGTCCGTGTTCGTCGTCGAGCTGCCGATCCCCGGGAAGTGCTTGAGGGTCGTGCGGACGCCGGCCTCCCGGTGCGCCTCGATCTCGGCGGTGGCCATCTCGACGACCACGTCGGGGTCGGCCGAGAAGGAGCGGTCGAGCGCACCGATGGCCGGACTCTTCGGGTTGACGTCGAGGTCGACGACCGGCGCGAAGTTCAGGTTGAAGCCCGCGGTCGACAGCGTCGTGGCGATGCCGTTGCCCCACGTCTGGGCCGCAGCCACGGTCCCCCGCCCGATGTCCGCTTCGGACGCCACGGCGGGAAAGCCGTGGGTCGGGGACAGGCGGGTGACGATGCCGCCTTCCTGGTCGACGCTCACGATGATCGCCCGGGCTCCGGCCGCGGCCCGCAGGTCGTGGACCAGCGTCTTCACCTGCGCCGGCGACCGGACATTGCGGTTGCCGCCGGTCTGCTGGTCCCGATCGAAGAGGATCACGCCGCCTAGCCCGGTGTCCCGGAGGGCCGTCCGGACCCACGGAACCTGGCCGAGCTGCGAGCCGCGGAAGCCGACGATCATGAGGCCCGCGATCTTCTGGCGAAGGCTGGGACCTGGCGTCGGGGTCGGCCCGATGGGCGCGGGTGAGCCCGACGGGGCCGGAGAGCCGCCGCTGGGCGAGGGGCTGGTCGGTGCGGATGGGCCGCCACCGTGGGGGCCGGGGCTGACGGTGGATGCGCCGCAGGCGGCGAGGAAGAGCGCGACTCCCCCGAACGCGGCGCCGCGGAGGAGGTCGCGCCGCGAGATCGCAGGCGGCCCCTCGGTCCCGCCGGGCTCGGCAGTTGGATCCGGCATCGGCCCGAGCCTACGACAGGTTGCCCGGCGGCGCCGATCGGCCGACCGTGGCACGATTCCCCGACGCCGCCGGCAGCCGGGGGCCGAGACGCCGGCCGATCGAAGGAGTGCCCTGATGCGCCAGCGCCTCGTTGCGTCTGCCCTCCTCGCCCTGGCCCTGACCGGCCTGACGGGCGGGGCGGCTCTCGCCCACCCGGACAACGACCAGACGCTCCATTTCGTCCTGACGTGCGAGGACGGCCATGTGTGGAATGCGTCGTTCAACGGCGGCCCGTCGGCCTTCCATCTCGACGGCGGACAGCTCTACATCTGGAAGCAGATCGCGTACGTCACCCCGGACGGCCAATCCGGCACGATCGGCCACGGCATCAACGGCTTCGCGGGCGCTCCCCTCGTCGTCTGCACGTACGTCGGCGCCGTGAGCGGCAACCACTACACGGTCACGGGCTTCTACCCGCCGGCGGGCTGACCGCACGATCACTCCCGACACCCCCGGTTGCCCGCCTGACGCGCAATACAGCGCCTGAGCAGCGCCGAGAAGCCCGGATCGAGCCCTTCCTTCGTCGCCCCGCCCGCGTCACGCGCAGATCAACGTCCGACGGCCGCCTCCGCCGCTGTAACGCGCGCAACGCGCGCAATGGACGAGGCTCGGCCCGTGGGGTGAACGGAGCGGCCGTGGCGGGCGGTCGAGGCCAAGGCGCCGGCGAGCACGGGAGCGAGCGCACTCGAAGCGTGCGTGAGCGACCGCGCGCAGCCGGCAACGCAGGCATCGGCCGTCCGACAGGGACGCGAAAAGAGTTCGAGGCCGGCTCCCGAAGGAGCCGGCCTCGATGCTGTCCCGGTGAAAGCCCGGCGAACCGGGCGCCCGCCACGCGCCAAGGGCATCTATCACGTCGGCTGCACCGACTACCCTGACCCTACCTACCCATGACCTTGGTGCTGGGGCAGCTTGGCTGACTCAGCAGCGCATGGCCTATCCTACTGGACCAAGCATCGAAAGCCAAGGGTTTTGATGCAGCGAGCGATGTAAATTCCTTAACGTTCGTTGCAGGCGCGAAACAAGCACCGCCAGGCGGAACGGAGCGCGTGCCGGTCAGTCCTCGCGAACGGTGATCCCCGTGATCGCGACCGGCTCGTTCGGCAGATCCCGCGAGTCGCGCGGCGCCGACACGATCGCGTCGACGACGTCCATCCCCTTCGTCACCTGGCCGAACAGCGTGTAGTTCTTCGGCAGCTTGCCGGTCAGGTCCTGATGGCAGATGAAGAACTGGCTGCCGTTCGTGTTCGGCCCGGCGTTCGCCATCGCGAGCGCGCCGCGGACGTAGTCGCCCTTGATGGGCTCGTCCTCGAACTTGTAGCCGGGACCACCGGTCCCGACGCGGCCCTTGTTCAGGCTCGACTTCTTGCCGTGCTCCCCGTCGCCGGCCTGGGCGACGAAGCCCGGGATCACCCGATGGAAGACGACGTCGTCGTAGAAGCCCTTCTTCGCGAGGTCGACGAAGTTCTGGCTGGCCTTCGGGGCGTCGGTCGTGAAGAGGTCGATCTCGATGTCGCCCTTCTCGGTGGCGATCGTGGCGCTGGTCATGGGGAGAGCCTCCTGACGAGGGTTACGGGTTGCTGATCGTGACCTTGTCCATCGCGACGGGGCTCGCCGGCGTCTCCTGGCCGCCAGCGGCCTGGTAGATCGCGTCGACCGCTTCCATCCCGGACGTCACGGACCCGATGATCTGGTACGTGTTGTAGGCGGCCAGGACCGACTGGTCCTTGTCGTCGAGGACGATGAAGAACTGCGAGCCCACGGAGTTCGGCGCCGACGTTCGGGCCATCGCGACCGTCCCGCGGACGTACTTGGCCGTCACCGGCTCGTCCTGGATCGAATAGCCGGGACCGCCGCCGCCCGTCCCCGTCGGATCGCCCCCCTGGATGACGAACGGCGTCCCGTCCTGGAGCGTCGCGACCCGATGGAACACGATCCCGTCGTAGTAATGGCACGTCGCGAGGGCGGCGAAGTTCCCGACGGCGATCGGCGACAGGTCGGCCTTGAGCGTGATCTGGAACGTGCCCTTGGCGGTCTCGACCGTGACGACCCGGGTCTGGCCGGCCGGTGCCGCAGGCGGCTGCGCGGTCGGGCAGCCCGAGCCGCGGGCGGTCGTCGACCCGCTCGGCGAGGGCACGCTCGGCGCCGGCGCGCTCGGCCCGGTCGACGCGTTCGCCACGGCGGACTCCGATGGGGCGACGGACGCGCCCGCGCTGCCGAACTTGATCGCGCCGCTCGCGAGACCGACCCCGGCCACGAAGACGACGACGGCGATCGCGGCCAGCCACGCGGTCGGGATGCCGCTCGAGGCACTGCCGCCCCGGGTCCCACCACCACCCGGCCGCTGGGTCGGCGTCGGGCTGACCCGCGTGATGGCGGGTCCCTGTTGGGTGGACCCGCGCTGGACGGCCCGCTGCTTCTTCGACGAGCGTGGGCGTTGACGGTTCTGGTCCGAGCTCAAGCGGCGGCCTCCAGGGCGGCGGTGAAGTCGATCGCCCCGGAGAGCAGGGCCTCGCCGAGGATGATGCCCGCAATCCCGGCGTCGCGCAGGCGGCGGATCCCCTCGAGGTCGGACGCGCCGCCGGCGACGATCACGTCGATGCCGGGACGGCGGCCGAGCGCCCCGAGGGCGTCGAGGTCCGGGGCAGTGCCGCCGTGGGAGAGCACGAAGCGGCTGACGCCGCGATCCGTCAGCTCGCCGACGACGCCGGCCAGGGTCGGTGGCCCGCCCCGCCGCCAGGGATAGGCGGCGAGCCGCTCCGGCCGCGGGTCCAGACCCACCGCGAGCCAGTCACCGGCCACCTCCAACCCGGCCGCGAGCGCGGTCGGGTCGTCCGCGACCGCCATCGAGACGACGACCCGCGTCGCACCCGCGGCGAATGCCAGGCGGATCCCGTCGGCCGTGTCCACGCCGCCGGCGACCTGGATCGGGATCGCCACCCGCGAGGCGATCGCGCCGACCGCCTCGAGGTTCACCGGCCGGCCGGTTCGGGCTCCTTCGAAGTCGACCAGGTGGATCAGTCGGGCGCCACTCGCCACGAAGCTCTCCGCGATCCGCTCCGGTCGGTCCGTCGGCGCGCCGATTCCGGTCGACGCGCCGGGCCAGAACACGAGTCGCGAGCGGCCGCGATCGAGGTCGATCGATGGGATGACCTGCACCTCAGCTCCGCGCCGCCCGGGCCGCGCCGGCGCCTCCGTTCTGGTCGCGTGCCGCGGTGCCGCCGCCGACGCCTTCACGAGCCAGTCGCTCGCGCAGCAACCGGCGATGGAAGCTGATTGGCAGCGACCCGTTCCGCAGGAGCGTGTCGTGGAAGTCGCGAAGGGAGAACGCGCTGCCGAGCCGGGCCTGCTCGTCGGCCCGCAGCCCGAGCAGCAGCACCTTGCCGAGGAGGTAGGACAGCTGGTACGTCGGCGTGTAGGTGTATCGACGGACCTCCGCCCGGGCGTTCGGCTCCTCGAAGCTCGTCTGCTTCACGAGGAACGCAACGGCCTCCTCGACGCCGACCTCGCCGCGATGCATCCGGACGTCGAGGATGATCCGGCAGGCCCGCCAGATCGCGTCCGTGTGGAGGTTCAGCCGGAAGTTCGCCGCGGCGTCGAAGCCCTGCTCGCGCATCATCTGCTCGGAGTACATCCCCCAGCCCTCGACGAACTCCGGGGCGTCGGTCAGCAGCCGGGTCAGGGACGGATGGCCGTTCGCCACGTGGAGCTGGAGGTGATGGCCGGGATACGCCTCGTGGATGCTCGTGTTGCTGATCGAGCTGAAGTTGTGCTCGCGCATCGCGTTCGGGTCGTCGCCGACCGAGGGGGTCACGATGTAGATGCCCTTCGGCCGCGGGTCGAACTTCGGCGGCGAGAAGTAGGCGGCGAACGGGATCACGTTGCGCAGGTACTCGGGCGTCTCGATGACCTCGATCCGCTCGTCCGGTGGGACGCCGACGATGTCGTGGTCGATCAGGTACTGGCGGGCCCGGCGCATCACATCGCGGTACTCGTCGAGCGCCTCGCCGAATGTGGCCGGGTGGTCGGACTTCAGGCGGTCGATGACCTCGGCCTCCGACGAGCGATCGTCAATCTCGCGGGCCACCCGGACCCTGGCGGCCTGGTTCGTCTCGAGCTGGTCCTCGCCGATCTCGAGGATCGCGTCCGCGTCGAGGCCGTCGAACGCCCGCAGCGCGACGAGCTCGTCGTAGCGATCCCGGCCGAGCGCCCAATCGTCCGAGCCGCCAGCGAGCGTGGCGGTCAGCGTCGCCGCGTACTCGGCGATCGCCGCCCGGGCAGCCTCCGACGCGCGCACCAGGCGACGATGCTCCGCCGCGGGGAGGTCGGCGCCGGCGACGACGATCTCATCGAAGAACGACGGCAGGTCCGCGGCCGACTCGATCTCCAGCTCCTGCCACGCGCGGACCTGGGGAACGGTGGCACGGGTTCGGGACTCGGCCAGGTAGGCCGGCACCGCCTCGAGCCGGCTCGTGATCGACGCCAAACGCTCCGGCAGCGGCGCGTAGTCCTGGGCGAAGGGCAGGAACAGCCCGTCACCGACGACGTCGAGGGCGGTCGACCGCCGTTCCCAGGTGCGGATGACCTCTGCGTCGAAGACGGCTCGGCGGACATTGTGCAGCTCGAGGTCACGCTCGAAGCGAACGTCGGCCGACAGACCGGCCGGATCGAGCGCGTCGACCGTGGCGAGATAGGCCTTTTCGGCCGCCAGCTCGGCGAGGACGGCGTCGCGACTGCCGTCGCCGAGCCGATCGTCCTCCGTATGGATACCGAGATAGGTCCCGACGAGGGGGTTGTCCCGGATGATCCGCCGGAAGCGGGACTCGACGAGGTCGTAGAACGTGTCGTCGAGCGGGCCGGGCTCGGTCGCCGGCTCGGGCCGCGTCAGGACGACGTCCTGGATCGTTTGGGTCACCTGGTCTCCTTGGGTCGCACGTCAGCGCGGGATCGCGGGGGCGATGGCCGGCTTCGTCTCCTCGATGGCGCTCGCCACGATCGACGCGACGCGCGCGATGTCGGCGCCGGTCACCCCGTGATGCGTCGCCGCCCGGACCTGACCGTGCGGATAGGCATCGAGACGAAGTCCGCGCGCTTCGGCCGCGGCGAGGAACGCGCCCCGGTCGCCGTCGACCCGGAACAGGACGAAGTTCGTCCGGACGCGCGTCGGGTCGAGCGGACCCTCCTCGGGTTGGGCGATGTCACCCGGGCTCCGGACGCCGGGCACCTCCGCCAGCGCCTCGGCAAGGCGGCGGGCGTTGGCGTGATCCTCCGCCAGTCGATCGATCATGCCGGCATCACCGTCCCGCAGGGCGATCAGGCCGGCCGCCGCCAGCACGCCCGCCTGGCGCATCCCGCCACCGAGCAGCTTCCGGGCGCGACGGGCCCGGCCGATGAAGGGCGCCGAACCGACGACGACCGAGCCGGCCGGGCAGGCGAGCCCCTTCGACAGGCAGAACGTCACCGAATCGGCCGGCTGGGCGAGCTCCGACGGGCGGACGCCGAGCGCGACCACGGCGTTGAAGAAGCGGGCCCCGTCGACGTGGAGCGGCACGCCCCCGGCGTGCGCGACCGCGGCGATGCGCGCGGTGTCGGCGATCCCGATCGGCTGGTTGCCGGAGTGGCTGTGGGCGTTCTCGATCGCGACGAGGGCGGTTCCCGGCTCGTGGGCGTCGCTCGGGTCGCGGAACGCCGTCGCGACATCGACCGGGTCGAGCGTCCCGTCCGGGCCGTCGCGGAGCTGGAGGACGCTCGCCCCGACGACGACCGCGTGACCGGCGGCCTCGTCGCGGACGATGTGGCTCTGCGCCCCGGCGATGATCTCGCCGCCGCGCTCGACGTGGGCCATGAGCGAGACGAGGTTGCCCATCGTCCCCGACGAGACGAAGAGGCCGGCCCCCTTGCCGAGCAGCTCGGCCGCCCGCTCCTCGAGGGCGTTGACCGTCGGGTCCTCGCCCCAGACGTCGTCGCCGACCTCTGCTGCGGCCATCGCCCGGCGCATCTCGGCCGTCGGATGGGTGACCGTGTCCGAGCGGAGATCGATCGTCGTCATGGGGGCCGAGTATAGGCAGGCAGGCCTCCGTGAGCGGTCGACGTCGGGTCGGCTGAGCTGCCCGGCCCGGCCGGCACGGGGCTTGCCGTGGGGCGACAACGCCGGTCCCACCTGCTATCCTCCGCCTTCGCTGCAACGGACCCGTGGTGTAGCGGCCCAACATGCCAGCCTGTCACGCTGGAGATCGCCGGTTCGAATCCGGTCGGGTCCGCCATCGACGCATTCTCCCTACGCCCCGTCCGCCCGCCCGGACGGGGCGTTCTCTTGTGCCAGAATCGGATCGGTGAAGCGCCTTCCCATCGTCGTCGCTCTTGGCATCCTGCTGATCGCCATCTCGCTCTCGGCCGTGGTCTTCTCAGGAGCCGCGTCGACCGGCGCCAGCCCGGGACCGAGCGGATCGACCGTCGCCGAAGCGACGCCGGGCGCATCCGCGACCGCATCCGGCGCGCTCGCCCCGTCCGCCAGCTCGCCGGCCGCATCGCCGTCGACGCAGCCCGGGCCGCCCACCGGACCGCCGACCGACGTTCCGATCGTGCCCGTCGCCCAGTACCGGACGCTCGTGGAGCAGATCGGCCGGGACGACGTCCGGGCCGCGCTTGCCGGGACGAGCCCGACCTGGGACGGCCTGGAGCTGGTGGCCGCGGAGGCCGACCCGATCCTCGCCGGGCTCGGGGTCGAGCGAACGGCGGGCGACGCCCAGCTGATCCTCGCGCCCGACGCGGCCCATCTGTCCGCGGACCTGGCTGCACACCGCAAGCGCCTAGGCGTCCTCCGCGCCGACGCGGTCGGTCCATCCGTGCGCGCCCTCGGCTGGGGCAACCGCCGCCTGTTCGGGGTCGACGCGGCGAAGAGCGTCGCAGCCTGGGGGCTGACCGCGCGGCTGCCACAGCCGGTCGGGATCCCGGTCTTCGACCCCGCGACCTCCTGGACGCTGGTCGCCGGCGGCGACATCATGCTCGACCGGGGCGTCGCCCAGACCCTGAAGATCAAGGGCAAGGGAGCCGACTTCCCATTCGACGGCGGGACGGCGGACATCACGGGCCGGACCTGCTGTTCGGCATTCGGCTGGAAGGTGCCGACCCTCGCCCGGACGGGGGACGCGGGCGCGATGCGCCACCTGATCTCCGCGGCCGACATCGCGATCGCCAACTTCGAGAACCCGGCGCCCGACGTGTTCCGGTACCACACGTCCGGGACGGTCTTCTCGGCCGATCCGAGGCTCATCAGCGGCCTCGCGAAGGCCGGCATCGACTGGGTCGGGATCGCCAACAACCACATCCGGGACGCGGGCGGGCTTGGGATCCTCCAGACGATCGCGAACCTCCGGGAGCGCGGTATCGCGGCCAGCGGCGCCGGCAAGAACCTCGCCGCGGCCCGCAAGCCGGCGATCCTCACGGCGGGCGGGACGAAGGTCGCGTTCCTCGCGTACGACACGATCGCGAAGGGCTACGCGGCGGGACCGGACCGGGCCGGGAGCGCCCAGATGTCGCCGAAGGTCGTCAAGGCCGACGTGGCGGCGGCGCGGAAAGCCGGTGCGCAGCTCGTCGTCGTGTTCCCCCACTGGGGCACGGAGTACGACCCGACCCCGTTCAAGGGACAGCAGACGCTCGCCCACATGGCGATCGACGCCGGCGCCGACCTCGTGATCGGGAACCACGCCCATTGGGCCGGGGCGATGGAGGTCTACCACGGGCGGCCGATCTGGTACGCGCTCGGCAACTTCGTGTTCGATCAGACCTGGTCGGAGCCGACGATGGAGGGCATCACGCTCGAGCTGACCTTCCGCGGCTCGACACTCGTCCAGGCGCGGATGCGACCGCACGTGATCCTCGACAAAGCCCAGCCGAACTTCCTCGACCCCGCCGGCGACGGCCGCGTCGTGATGGGCCAGGTGTTCGACGCCTCGAAGGGCATGCTCCCCTGGTAGAGGTGCCGCGGCCGCGACGAACGTAGTTGCGTGGAGTTCAGGCGGATTGCGGCTCGCGGATCAGGCCCCAGACCGGGATGTCCGTGCCCGGAACGATGCCGTCGATCGCAACGCGATAGCCGCGCTTCTCGTACCAGTCGACGTTCTTCCGCGTGAATGTCTCGAGGTAGCAGCGTTCTCCCGCGGCGTCGGCCACGGCGTGACCCGACCGGATCAGGCGGCTCCCGACGCCCGAGCCCTGCAGATCGGGCTCGACGCCGAAGAACTCCAGCCGCCAATGGGGTCCGTCGATCGCCCGGACGTGCTGGGCTTCGAGGAAGTCGATCATCGGGCCCATCCGCTCCGCGGCCGCAGGGGCGGCCGCGATCGCCTCGAGCAGCCCGGCCGCGATCATCTCCTCGTCCGTGGCGGTGTCGTGGCCAGGTGGCAGGAACGTGGCGACGCCGACGATCCGGCCGTCGAGGCAGGCGGCGACGACGTGGCCGAACGGGAGTGCCTGGCGGACGACCGGCGCGAACAGCGCTTGCATGGCCGCCGGCCGGAGCGCCGGATCGGGTTCGACGATCAGCGCCCCCGGATCGTCCTGGAACGCTCGCGCCAGCGTGTCGATCGCCGCATCGAGGTCCTCCGGCCGCAGCGGCTCGATCTCGACCTCCACGGGGCCCGGACCCAGGCTCAGGCCAGTCCGGCGAACAGGTCGGTCTCGGGCAGCGCGCTCTCGACCCGCGACTCGCGGAGGATGTACGCCTCCTTCGCCCAGTGCTCCTTCCAGCCTTCCTCGCCGAAGACCATGAAGCCACTGTCCATCGCGATCTGGGTGACGTGGCGCTGGATCGCGCGCCATTTGCGGTCGATCGGATCGCCGGAGATGTCGACCCACGTCGTGATCTTCTCGTCGGGGACGAGCATCTTGGCGATGAATTCGTCGTGCTCGCGGCGCTGCTCCTCGGTCGCGTCCTCCGGCGGGTCCCAGAAGCTCGGCTTCCCGGCCTCCTTCATCGCGTCGCGCATCGCATCCCGGACCGAGGCCGGGATCGCCGTCTCATAGAGCTTCGACGGCGCCCAGGTCGAGACACCCGCCTCGAGCTGCTTTGGGTACCAGGCCGGATCCCCAGCCCGCTCGAACGCCCGGACCGCGACGTCGTGGGTGCGGATGTGATCCGGATGGCCGTACCCGCCGAAGCTGTTGTACGTCGTCATCACGTCCGGCTGGTAGCGCCGGACGAGCCAGGTCAGGCGGCCGGCGGCCTCGTCGAGGTCGGCCTGCCAGAACGTCCGCGGGTCGTTGTTGCCCTCCCGACCCATCATGTCCGAGTCGCGGTACCCCAGGTTCTCCCACTCCGTGACGCCCAGCTCGGCCATCGCCGCTTCGAGCTCGGCCGCCCGGATCTCGCCGAGTCGGCGGTGGTTGTCCGGCGTGTCCATCCCCTTGACGACGATCTCGCCCTGCTCGCCGCGGGTGCAGGTGACGAGCACGACACGGTGCCCGGCCGCGACCGCCTTGGCCATGGCGCCACCGGTGCCGATCGTCTCGTCGTCGGGATGCGCGTGGACAGTCATCAGGGTCAGCGGTCGGTCGGTGGTCATCGGCGCATGATCGCACCGCTTTCGCGGGATCGCCCGACGTCGTCCGGCTCCTGCCGAACGGCGGCCGACCGCGGCGTCGGCGACGGGCGTCGGATTGGTACGTTTGGGTCGTGGCCGCTCGGAGCCCGACGCTCGATCGTTCGCGGCTCCTCCGGGTTGCTGCGGTCGCAGCGCCCGGAGTCCACGTATCGCGCCGAGTAGCGTGGGCGACCTGCCGTCGCCGCTACCATCGACGGATGCCCAAGAGCCCAGCGAGCCCCGATCCGGCGCCCGTGTCCGGGCCCCTCGCCGGGCTCCGGGTGATCGACTGCTCGACGGTCCTCGCCGGCCCGTATTGCACGATGCTCCTGGGGGACCTCGGCGCGGACGTCATCAAGGTCGAGCCGCCCGAAGGCGACGCGAGCCGGGGCTGGGGACCGCCCTGGGTGGGCGATCCGGCCGAGGGCACGCGGACGGCCGCGTACTTCCTCTCCGTGAACCGGAACAAGCGCTCGATCCGGCTCGATCTCCGCCGCCCGTCGGGCATCGCCCTGCTGCACCGGCTGCTGGCCGATGCCGACGTCCTCGTGGAGAACTTCCGCGCGGGCACGTTCGAGCGCCTGGGCTTCGGCGACGAGGCCCTCCGGGCGCTCAACCCGCGACTCGTCCACCTCGCGATCACCGGCTACGGGGCGGGCTCGCCGGACCCGGGTCGCCCTGGCTACGACTTCGTGATCCAGGCCGAGTCCGGGCTGATGTCGATCACGGGCGCGCCCGAGGAGGACGGCGGACAGCCGACCAAGGTCGGGGTCGCGATCAGCGACGTCGTGGCGGGACTCCAGGGCGCGGTCGCGGTCCTCGGCGCGCTGGTCGCGCGCGGTGGCTCCAGCGCCGGCGCCGAGGCCGGTGGCGCGCGGGCGATGCACGGCCAGCGCGTGAACGTCTCGCTCCTCGCCTCGACCCTGGCCGTGCTCGTGAACCAGGCCCAGAACGCCTTCGTCGGCGGGGCGGCGCCCGGCCGGCTCGGCAACGCCCACCCGAACATCGTCCCGTACCAGACGTTCGAGACGGCGGACGGGACGATCGCGGTCGCGGTCGGCAGCGAGCGTCAGTGGCCGCGGTTCTGCCGGGCCCTCGGACTGCCGGCCCTTGCCGACGAACCGCGGTTCGCCTCGAACGGCGATCGCGTGGCGAACCGCGACGAGCTGATCGCGACACTGGCGGAGCGGTTCGCCGAGCGCTCGTCAGCCGACTGGCTCGCCGCCCTGGATGCCGCGGAGGTGCCGAGCGGCCCGATCAACGACATCCTCGACACGTTCGGGTCGCCGTGGGCGGCCGGTCTGGCGATCGACATCGAGCATCCGCGCCTCGGCTCGATCCGCCAGGTGGCGCCGCCCTTCGACTTGTCCGCCACGCCGGCCACCGTCCGTCTGCCCCCGCCGCTTCTCGGGGAGCAGACGGAGTCGATCCTCGGGGAGCTCGGCCTCGACGCGTTGGCGATCGCGGACCTCCGCGAGGACGGCGCGATCTGAGCCGGCGGCCGTCCCATTGCATTGGGACGGTATCGTCTGAGCGCCGTCGTCCGACGGGTCGCGTCCAAAGGGGTGGGGATGAGCCGGTTCGAGGCAGGGTCTCGGAACGTCCGGCGGCGCGCCATCGGGGCGGCGCTGGCCATGACGCTCCTCGTCGGTTGCACGCCGAACGCGCCCGGGGCGCTCCTCACCGATCCGCACGAGATCCTCGTCCGGGCGGTCCGGTCGACGGCCGCCCTGTCGTACATCCGGATCCATGTCGACCTGGGCATGTCGATGGCGGCGTTCGGGGCCGGCGTCGGCGGTGACATGCGGACGTCCCTGGATGCGGACGTCGACCTCGCGCATCGGATCATGGCCGGCCGGACGACGACCCAGCTGCCGGCCGGGTTCGGGCAAGGCGTGAACGGCCAGCAGGTGTCCGAGTTCATCAGTCTTCCGAACGCGCAGTTCTCCCGGAATGCCGGAGCGGGTCGCTGGACGAAGTTCTCGACGGTGGGCGCCGGTGGGCCCGTGGGTCCGTCCAACGCCGACATCGCGTCCGCCCTCGAGAACCTCCTCGCGGATTCCCGGGTCAAGCTCGAGCTCGGCGAGGCGGCGTCGTGCAGCCTCGGCACCTGCTACCACGTCACGGCGACCGTCGACGGGAATCTCGCGTTCCAGGCGCTCCTGGCCGCCGTCGGCCAGCCGCGCGGCGACACCGGGGGCGTCGTCGTCCCGCCGCTCGCGTTCGACCTGATGATCGACCAGGCGTCCGGCGTCCTGAGCGAGCTCCGCATCCAGTCGTCGATCCAGGGCACGAGCGTGCAGGTCGCCGCCACGTTCTCGAACCCCGACGTCGTGGTCCAGATCGTCGCTCCGCCCGCAGCGATCGTCGACGACATGGACCTCAACGGCGGGTTCGGACCGGGGACGGGCGGCGGGTTCGGTGGCAGCGGCACCGTGACGCCCGAGCCCTTCCCCCTGGACTCGGAACCGCCCGCGCCCTGACCGCGGCTCCGGGCGGATGCCGCTCGACGCGCCTGCAGCCTTGCACCGAACGGCGTGGTCGCGCCCACGGCCGCTGCTAGACTCGGCCCGCCGCCCGATCCCGCGGCGTCCGACCGCCGTCCGGCCATCCGGCCGCCGGCTCGACCCGACCCGGAGGACCCGATGACCGACGACCGCGAGCGCTGGGCGCTCATCCTGGGCGCCTCGAGCGGCATGGGCGAGGCGACCGGTCTCGCGCTGGCACGGAGCGGCTATCGGATCGCCGGGATCCATCTCGACTTCCGGGCGGCGCTGGCCCGCGTCGAGGAGGTCAAGGCGCGGATCGTCGAGGCCGGCAGCGAGGCGCTGTTCATCAACATGAACGCCGCCGACGACGAAAAGCGCGCCGCGGCCCTCGCGACCCTCAATGCCCGGTTCGACGAGAGCCGCGCGGCGGGCCGTCACCCGTACGTGCGAGTGGTGATGCATTCCCTGGCGTTCGGCTCGCTCGTGCCGTTCCTGACCGACGATCCGAAGGACGCGGTCGACCGCAAGAAGATGGAGATGACCCAGGACGTCATGGCGAACAGCCTCGTCTACTGGGTCCAGGACCTGTACCACGGCGGGTTCCTCGAGCGCGGCTCGAAGATCTACGCGATGACGTCGGAGGGGACATCCCGCGTCGTCCCGTCGTATGGGGTCGTATCGGGCGCGAAAGCGGCGATGGAATCGCACGTCCGGCAGCTCGCGATGGAGTTCGCTCGCCGCGACACCGGTGTCGCCGTCAACTCGATCCGGGCCGGCGTGACCGATACCCCGGCGCTCCGCAAGATCCCCGAGAACCAGCGGATGATCGACGTCACCCTCGCTCGCAACCCGCACGGCCGGATGACGACGACGGCCGACGTGGCGGACGCGATCGTGACGCTCTCCGAGACGGATTCCGACTGGATCAGCGGGAACGTGATCGGGGTCGACGGCGGCGAGTTCGTCACCGGCTGAGGACGGGCCGGCGGCTCGCGACGTCCCGCGGAGACAACCCGCATGAGCGCCGATCCATGGATCCTGCTGTCCCTGGCGCCCGCCCCGGCCGACCGGGTGCGCGGCTGGTTCGCGGCGACGCCCGAGCTCGACGTCCGCTTCCCGGAGAAGCGAACGGCGGAGGCCGTTCGGGCGGCGATCGCCAACGCAGAGATCGTGCTGTCCGACTGGTCGGGTGCCCTGCGGGTCGATGCCGCCGAGGTCGCCGCGGCTCCAAGGCTCGCGTTCCTGATGTCTCCCGCCGTCGGGCTCGACTCGGTCGACCTCGACGCCCTCACCGCGGCCGGCGTCGTCGTCGCAAACACGGCCGGCCTGAACGCGCCGAGCGTCGCCGAGTGGTGCCTGGGGGCGGCGTTCGCCGTCGCCCGCTCCCTCGTCTGGGTGGATCGGCGCGTG
Source organism: Verrucomicrobiia bacterium (assembly GCA_035577485.1). Lineage (GTDB taxonomy): Bacteria > Chloroflexota > Limnocylindria > Limnocylindrales > CSP1-4 > CF-46. Next base: position 5,337 of record DATLVO010000061.1, on the reverse strand, counting down.
CGCGAGGGCGACTGGCCCCAGCTCGAGCTGCCCGAGCGGGGCGCGACGGAGCTGGCGGGGCTGCGGGTGGGGGTGCTCGGCTTCGGGGCCGTGGGCAGCCGGGTCGCCCGGCTCTTCGCGGCGATCGGCTGCGACGTCGCCTACTGGACCCGCCACCCGCGATCGAGCGACGAGGCGGCGGTCGCGACCTGGCTGCCGCTCGACGAGCTGCTCGAGCGGTCCGACATCCTCGTCGACAACCTCGCGCTCGCACCGGAGACGCGCGGGCTGATCGACGCGTCGCGACTCGCCGCCCTGCCCCGCGGGGCGATCGTCGTCGACGCCGGGCGGGCCGGAATCCTGGATCACGTCGCCCTTCTCGCGGCGATCGAGACCGGCGCGCTCCGCGGCGTGGCGATCGACGTCTTCGAGCACGAGCCCCTGCCGGCCGACTCTCCGCTCCGACGGTCGGAGCGGATCCTGCTGTCGAGTCACGCGGCCGCCACGACGAGCCAGTCGATCGGGCGGATCTTCAGCCGGGTCGCCGCGAACGTGCGGCGGACGGTCGGCGGGGAGCCGGTCGAGGGCGTGGTCAACGGTCTCGACGCGATCGTCCGGCGGCGCGGATGACCGGTCGGGTCGTCGTCGTCGGGTCGGTGAACGTCGATCTCGTCGCGCGTGTCGATCACCTGCCCGCCGCCGGCGAGACGGTCGGCGACGCGGTCTTCGACCGTCACCCGGGCGGCAAGGGCGGGAACCAGGCGGTCGCGGCCGCCCGACTCGGAGCGCGGGTCGTCTTCGTCGGCGCGATCGGGGACGACCCGCTGGCGGGCGACGCGCGCTCGGCGCTTGCGGCCGAAGGCGTCGACCTGTCCGAGCTCAACGTCGTCCCGGGTCCAACCGGTGTGGCCCTGATCCTGGTGGACCGGAACGGCGAGAACGTGATCGCGGTGGCGCCCGGCGCGAACGCCGCGCTGAGCGTCGGCCACGTCGGCCCGGCGCTCGAACGCCTCCGGGTCGGAGCGGACGACGTGGTCCTCGTCGGGCATGAGATCCCGACCGAGACGGTTCGGGCCGCGCTCGCGGCGTCGTCGGCCGCGGGCGCGCGGACGATCCTGAACCCCGCGCCGGCCGCGGGGATCGATCGGTCGGTCTTCGGGCTCGTCGACGTCCTCGTCCCGAACCGGGTCGAGCTCGGCCAGATCGTCGCGGCGGACGCGCGGCGCGCGGGTCGACCGCCGGGCGCCGCAACGGACCCGGCCCGGCTGGCGTCGTCCCTCCTCGTCGCGAGCGCGGACGGCCGGCCGATCCGGGACGCGGTCGTGGTCACGCTCGGGGCCGCTGGCGCAATCGCGGTCCGACGCGACGAACCGGTGGTGGAGACGGCGGCCCCACGGGTCGACGCGATCGACACCGTCGGGGCGGGCGACGCCTTCGTCGGCTGCCTTGCCGCGGATCTGGCGGAGGGGCGGCCCCTCGAGGACGCGGTGCGCCGAGCGGTCGCCGCGGCCGCCCTGTCGACGCTGCGGGTGGGGGCCCGCGGGGGTCTCCCCACGACGGCCGAGCTCGAGGCGGCGCTCGGGCCCTGACCACGAGCGGCCGCGCCGCGGCCCTCGCTGCCCGCGCGATCGGCGGCGATTTGGGCGCTGCGACGGGTCCGAACGTACGCCGCCTGCCGGGACCATCGGCCGGGCGCGGCTCGTGCACGGGCGATCGACACTGCTCCCGACGGCACCCAACTGCCGCCAAACGTGACCCCGAGCCCAGGGGAGGCTCCCGCACCAGCCATGACCGCCAATGTCGCGCGGCGGAGTCGCCGCCGAACGCCGGACCCGACCACGGAGCCCATGCGGGCCCCGATGGAATCGATCGCGATCGGTGAGATCAACCAGACGGTCTTCGACTGTCCGACGTGTGCCCGCCCGCTCGCGCTCGGCGCGCGACGTTGCCCCGGCTGCGGGACCCATCTCGTCCTCGGCGTGCCGCTGGCCAAGGCGTCGGTCCTGGCCAGCGTCGGTCTGGCCCTCGGGATTGCCGTCGGCGGCGTGATCGGGTTCGGGGTCGGACTCGGCCGGAATGTCCCGGCCGCCCCTGCCCTGGCCGTGGCCGCGTCGTCGAGCAAGGCACCCGGCGGCGGTCCGACCCCCTCGACCGCTGCCTCGACGGTGGCCCCAACCCCGTCCCAGGCGCCGTCACCATCGGCGGACCCAACCGATGGCATGCCGGCGATCAGCCGATCGGCCCTGGTCCAGGCGATCGCCGTGAACGACCGACTTCGGGCCGGCGAGGTCGCCCTCCGAAGCGCGCTTGCGGCGCGGTCCTTCGATGCCTCTGCGGTGGCCGAGATTCTCCGCACGATGTCGGCCGATTCGGTGTTCGGGCAGCAGCTCGCCGGACGCCTTGCCGAGTGGCCGGGTGCCGCGGCGCTCGCCCAGGATCTCGACGCGCTGTACGGGAACGTCCACGACAGCGCCACCAACGCCCTCGTCGCCTCGGTTCGCGACGGCGCTGCCTACCGGTCCGCGGCGTCGGCGATGATCAAGGTGCTCGGCCCGCTGCCGGCGCTCGACGCCGCCGCCGGCGCCCTTGCCAGCCAGGTCGGCCTCGATCCCTCGGCCTCGTCGACTCCGTAACGATCGGGTCGAACCAGCCGGCTCGATGCCTTACGGCTGGATCGGCGGCGCACCCGGGGCCCCGGGTGCACCGGACGCGGCCGGTGTCACGATCGACGACGCGTACCCGGTCAGCTCGACGTACGCCTCGCCCCCGATCGGCCGGCCGTTCCGGGTGGCGACGACGCGCTGCGAGCCCTCCCAGTAGACGACGCCCGTCGTCTGCCGCGTGTCGAGCTCCTGCCCCGCGACGGTCGGCGTCATCTCGATCGTGAGGCCCTCGCTCGGGATCGCGACTCGCCAGCCCGCCGGGTAGAGCGCGCCCGTCGCCGGGCTCGTCCAGTGTCCGGTGACCTCGACCGTGAACGCGTCCCGGGGCAGGTTCCGGGTTGAGCCGTCCGCTCGCACCAGCGTCCCGTAGACGAGGGGATCCGTGCCGTCGGCGTTCCGGACCAGGGACAGCGTGAGGTCCGTACCGTCGCCGAGGTTCATCGCGAACCAGTCCCAGCCGCCGCCCCCGACCGTGATGAAGTCGCCCCACTGGTGGTCGAACCAGGCCGTGCCCTCGACGGCCGCGGCCCGGCCGTCGATCGTGACCGAGCCGGTCGCCGCCATCCGCGTCCGCGAGTAGTAGTAGGACGACCCGCCGGCCCCGAAGTCGATCCAGCCGTCGCCGCCGTGGAGCGCGGCGGGCTTCGTCGAGCGCAGGTCGAGCGCGAGATCCACGGCGCCGTGAGCGCCGGCGGCCGCGGCCTCCCCATCGGAGAACGCGGCGGCCAGGCGGTCGGTGCCGCCGGCCCCGCTCATCTGCCAGGCCTGCGCGCCACCGATCGCGAAGGCGAAGCCCGCGGCCGACGGCGGTCGGACGTCCACCTGGGGCCCGATCTCGCTTCGCTGGGCGTAGAGGAACCGCTGGGCCGTCTCGTCGGTGATCGCGAGGTGCGACGCCCAGGTCACGGGGAACGAGCCGCGCTCCGCCCGGAAGACCACGTCCTCGAACCCGTAGCGGTGGCCGTCGGCGGTCCGCAGATGGCCCGTGTAGTACCACCACTCGGTGAGGCGGTGATGCGGCGCGTCGTCGGCCGGCAGGGCGATCGGCTGCGGATCGACCGGTCGCGGCGGGGTCGGCGAGGCGGCCGGAGGCGGTGGATGGGGCGCTGCCGGATTCGCCAGGATCGGCGAAGCACAGCCGGCGAGCAGCGGCCCCGCCGCGATCAGGAGGGCGATCGCCGTGGCCTCGACCACGGGCACGCGCCGGAGCCCCGACGGCATCCACCAGTTCCAGTGGCCGAGGAGGCGCATCGTTGCGGGGACGAGCAGCGCCCGCACGACTGTCGCATCGAGGGCGACCGCGAGGGCCATCCCGATCCCGAGCGCCTTGATAAGGACGATGTCGGCGAACGCGAACGACCCGGCGACGACGACGACGATCAGCGCGGCCGACGTCACGATCCGGCCGCTGCGCTCCAGGCCGCGGGCGACGGCCTCGCGGTTGTCGCCGGTCCGATCCCACTGCTCCTTCATCCGCGTGAGCAGGAAGACCTCGTAGTCCATCGACAGCCCGAAGAGGACGCAGAAGAGGATGACGGGCTGGGTCGTCTCGACGAAGCCGAGCGGCTGGAATCCGAGCAGCGACGACAGGTTGCCGTCCTGGAAGATCCAGACGAGGGCCCCGAAGCTGGCCACGATCGACAGCGTGTTCATGATTAGGGCCTTCGCCGGCAGGACGGCCGAGCGGAGGAGGAGGAACAGGACCAGGTAGGTCGTCACGACGATGAAGAGCGCCGTCCTCGGGAAGTCGGCCGCGACCCGGCTCACCACGTCGGTCACGTCCGCCGCGCCGCCCCCGACGAGCACCGTCATCCCCGCCGGCGGGGCGAGGGGTCCGGTCGCGCTCCGGAGGTCGGCGACGAGCGAGCGACCCTCGTCGCGGTTCGGTCCGAACGGCGTTGTCAGGGTGAAGGCCGTCAGGTCGCCCCGAGTCGTTGCGGCCAGCGCGGTCGCGACGAAGCGGTCGCGGGGGCCGTTCGGGTCCGCGTAGAGCAGCTGGTACTGGTCGAGGCGCAGCCGCGGGTCGACGTCGACGAGGGAGTCCACCCGGCGGATCCGCGGATCGGCCGCCAGGCGCCGCGAGTAGTCGAAGAGGGCGGCCACGTTCGCCGGCGTCGTCGCCGGCCCGCTGGTCCGGATGGCGAGCGCGATCGGTGCGAACTCGCCCTCGCCGAACGCGTTCGCGAGGCGATCGAAGGCGGCCCGCGACGGGACGCTCGCCGGCAGGATCGTCGAGTCCGGGGCGTTGAAGCGGACGTGGAGGAACGGCGACCCGAGGACGAGCAGCACCGCGAGCGTGGGGACGAGGACGGCCACCGGATTGCGCATCACGCGGCGCGCCAGGCGGGCCCACGGTCCGTTCGGGTCGTCGCGTGGCACGACCCGCCGGACCGCGAGCGCGTCGATGCGGCTCCCGACGATCGCCAGCAGCGCCGGCAGCAGCGTCAGGGCGGAGATCACGGCCAGGAACACGACCACGGCCCCGGCGATCCCGACCGAGCGCAGGATCATGAACTCGAAGAGCACGAGCCCGGCGAGCCCAAGGAGCACGGTCAGGCCGGAGAAGAAGACGGCCCGGCCCGCGGTCGCGACCGTCGCCTCGACCGCGGCGGCGACGCGCTCTCCGGCCGGCTCCCCGGCCCGTGCCGCCAGCTCCTCGCGAAAGCGGCTCGTCATCAGGAGGGAATAGTCGACG